>JAEOTM010000013.1 GCA_016839815.1 Candidatus Hodarchaeota archaeon | reverse complement strand
TATTATTAAATATTCACCTATGTAGGTATAAAATAAATAGCTATTGTGAATTTTGACTGTAATCCTTACCATCATTATGAAGAAAAAAGCTTTGAATAAGAGAATGGGGTTGATTTTCTTAAAGATAAAGTTAATCAATCACCAAGGTTAGGGGGATAGTAATAAAATCTTTGAAGGTTACTATTCTCATTTTTTCCCCCAAACACAAATATCCGTTTATAAATTTGAGTTCAAACAAATCTATGCCGAAATTTCACTTTGTCCTCACATGACGAGGAACTAATACTTGACATGGGATTTGAGTTTTATCGGAGAAAATTTAATCTCATTCTAAGAAGTTCACCTCTGTAAACTATGAAAGTGTAAATCTAGTGAAATCCAATCAAGAAAGATCTGGTATTAATATTTTGAAAGAATACATGCCAGAGATTATCAGTATTAAAACGATTTCTTTAATCGTTATTTCTAATGGAATAGTATTTGTCTTAATACACTTTCTAAATATGATTGATTGGTGGATCCCTTTACTAATTGCTATTATTGCAAATGTGTTAACTTATTGGGGGATGTCACGTGTTTCTCACAATGCAGAGAAAATCAGAGTACACTATCGGAATAAATATAAAAATCGTGCTTATGCAAAGTTTTTCTATCATTATATTATTCCCCTCATTCCTTCAAATATGGCTGTGTTTTTCTTGATTATCGTGGTAGAGAACAACAAGTTTCTTCCAATGTTCTACCCCGATTATGGAACGAATATTCTTTATCAATCAATACTACCTTGGCAACTAGCGTTTCCTCTGGGAATTTTTCTAATTGGTTTATATCCACTTATGAGTCGTGATGCTGTTAATGGTGGATTTTCTATAGATACTGAACTTTTTCTTTATATTATCTACCCTGAAGCAGCTAAAAAGTTACAAGGAGGAGTATATCAATATATAAGACATCCTCACTATGCAGAGGGAATCTACATGTGTTTTGGATTCGCCTTCCTCTCTCAGAACATAATAGCCTTTGTTATTGCTATAATGTTTTTTGTGAGCTATTATGGAATCGCCCGATCTGAAGATAAGGAACTGGTCCGTAGATATGGATCAGCGTTTGAGGATTATGTGAAGAGTACACCTTGTTTTGTACCTAGAGTAAAGGATTTTTATTTGTTCATGATACTCATCTTTACCAGAAAGTAGGTATAAAACGTAGTGACCTTACTAGTGATTTCGATAAATAACAACACTCTGAACCACATCAGAATATCAATTATTGGAACCTCTAATGCTAAGTACAACGATCATATAAAAAAACTAAATTCGATCTAATAACACCGATCTTAATCGGGTTGAAAAAAGTCCTCCTGGACATGTTTTTCGAATAGCGCATACTGGACAGATATTCCATAGAAATAAAAATGCATAAAACAAGATCAGGATGAAATAGCCAAGAGGATAAATTACATCCAATTCAATTAGAAAAAATAACGGGAAGATAATCAAACCGAGTAGACATAAACTTCCAAAAGTAGCAAACACCTCAAAACGTGATTTTGACTTCTTCATATTCCTAATAACTGGTAATCTCGCAATACGACTAGCTGGGATTATTCCAGCAACAGCTGGGCAAAATCCTTCAGTGTATGGGCATTCTTGGAATTCACAACAGTAAGACTGAAAGATATTTGCTCCAATCCAAAATGAAAGATAAATAATACTTAAAATGGGGTTTATGAGAAATAAAAATACGGTAAGTGCTAGAATCAACAGCATTAAAGGAATAGTTAAGAGTAAATAAACATTCTTTTTACTATATGGAATACATGATCTATCAGGAGTGATTATGTCATTCATCCGCAATTCAACTTCCCTAAAGTTTTTCATTTTTTTAATAAATCGTATAAAACATGCAATAAAGTTATTTGGACCTAAGATCATCTGCACTATTCTTCACAACAAACTACGCAAAGTTTATTTGGTCGTCAGAGGTAAAGAGTTGATTAATTAATGAGTTAGTTACAATAATCGCCGAGATTAAACCAGCAGATTGTATCATCAGAAAAATAATTCACCATAAAAATCAAATGTAATTGTTTAACGATTGCAGAAAAGCTTGCCTGAATGTTTTTACATCAGAGCTTTCAATTGTTCCTTATTTATGAATTTCAGATTTGGTATATATACTGAATTATATCCTTTGTAATCTAAATTGGAGTTATGGTACTTTTCATAGGAAGAAATAGTTAAAGAAATAAGAATCAAGATGGAACAAATGAGTGAGAAAGCTGGAATATATCCTAGTGACAATATTCTTTGAGAAACATTGGTTAAAGGACATCTATTATTTTCAAATATTCATTCAACTCTTTTCTAAGGATTCTTTCACTAACTCTGAGATGTCTTTTACGGTCAGAATTCCATCTAATTTTTCAGTTTGTATCGCTTCATCTAACATACAATAACAGCTCGGACATGTTACAACTAAAATTTCAGCACCAGTTTCATGAGCTTCTCTAACTCTAATTCTGCTCGGACTATCTTCTGACCGTCCTAAGAGATCAAAAACAAAATTACCACTTCCACCGCCACAACAAAAAGAATTTTGTCTATTTCTCTCCATTTCAATGAGCTCTATCCCTGGGATATTCTTCAGAATCTCTCTTGGTATGTCATATATTTCGTTATACCTCCCCAAGAAACAGGGATCATGATAAGTTACCTTTGCATTGAGCTCTTTCAATTGTATCTCTCCCTCCTGAATCATTTCTAACAGAAGCTGTGTGTAATGAAATACTTCGATTTCTCCCAGTCCTGAATACTTGTTTTTCATCGCGTTGTATGCATGTGGGGAAAGGGTAACGATTTTCTTCACATTTAATTCATTAAATTTTTCGACATTCCTTTTAACTAATTCTTGGAACAAACCTTTTTCTCCTATATAGAATGCTTCATTCCCATCACAATCTTCTTCGGAACCAAGAATTCCAAAAGATTTACCTGTAGATTTTAGAAAATCAGCAAATGTCTTAGCCATCCTCTGGCCTTGTATCTCATACGATCCAGCACACCCCACATAAAAAAGATATTCATTACCAGATGTGTAACGATTTATTCCTTCAGCCCAAGAATCTCTTTCATTTCTTGGCAATCCCCAAGGATTCCCGTATTTGTAGATGTTATCCAAGAATTCACTGATTTGTGTTGGTATTAAGCTTTTCTCCACCATTTCCCTTCTCGTACCTACAATCCAATCAATGATATCATCACTAAATTTCATAGGACATTGTTCAACACAATTTCTACATGTGGCACATGAGAATATAACGTTCGCTAAATGATCTGACCACTCGATTTCTCCCTTTAACCACGCCCATATAAGCCACAATCTTCCACCCGTGGAAAAAGATTCAAATCGAAATCTACTGTAAGAAGGGCAATTTAAATCCGTAAAATCGCTCGGAAATTTACAAAAACCGCATCTGAAACACCGATGAATTTGCTCTGCGTATTCGAACATCATTCTTCCTCCCAATTTCCTGGATTCATGATCCCATTTGGATCCAGGACTCTCTTTATACGATTCATCAGTTCAAGTGTGTTCTTATCCATTTTCTCCATGATCATTTTCTGAGCAGGAACTTCAGGCTTCCAAGGGACTCCACCAATATCCAAGCTAGCCACATTTGTGTCATGTAAAGCATTTTTCGTTCTTTCGACATTCTCGGGATCAGCACGGTTGAATGGGTAACCAAAAGAAAACATCATACAATGGCTTCTTCCAATAACCCTACATGCGTTGCCATAAGAAATCCCGTATTTTGTGGTAATTTCAAGTAACTTCTGATAAGCCTCTGGGAATTTCTCAACCGGAATAATAGGGCCACAATATTCAAATCCTCCTCCCTTCATTACATCAGCAAATCTGGTGGTACTACTTGTTGGTATCTCTAAAAGATCTTGCTTAATACTAGGCGTCATCATCATAAACCCTCCATCTTTACTATCTATATGTCTACGAAGAGCATCCCAAATCATTTTTCTCTTGAATTCGATTTCTTCCTCAGAATCACCAGTTAATAGTATTCCAATCATTATAACGTCTTTAAACACAGGTGGGTACGGTTGGGCACCAATAAAAATATCTTCTATCATCTCTGTATGAGTGATCCGATTTATCACATCTGGAACAAGATTCGGGTCTTCCACGATGAACAC
>JAEOTM010000043.1 GCA_016839815.1 Candidatus Hodarchaeota archaeon | reverse complement strand
TTTTCCTCTGAATCGGGAAATACAAAAAAAGTTACTGAGATGCTTCAAACGGTGCTTCAAGCCAAAAATTATACCGTAAAAGTTAAGCATGCTCTAACTGCGAAACAAAATCACATTGAGGGCGCAGATCTTGTTTTGATCGGGACACCTGTGCACGGATATATTCTTTTTGGACAAAAACCTGAAGAAACGATAAGAGAATTGATAAAAACAGGATTACCACAAGATTTACAGCAAAAGCTAGTAATTGGATTTGCTACATACCTCTTTTTTCCAGCAGGTACATTAAATAAGGTCAAAAAGGCCGTTACTAAGCATAATGGAAATTATCTGGCCTCTTTTGCCCAGCGACGTTCAAATAAGCAGGCACTTGTATCTGAAATTCTAGAGTACATCACAAAAACTTGTCCTGTGAACTGATCAACAATTCAAGTCCATTTTTCTTTTTTTTCCCTTTTTTTTTCATAGATAGTTCAATTTTCAGCTATTCGGAGACTCGGGTTATATGACCTGTTTCTCAAAAAGCTGTCCTCTTTAGATAGCTGGGTACGTTATAAACTAGGAATATATGTGAAGTACTTGAGAGTGACCGACCCCTTCTGGTGAGGTAGTTTCTCAAAATGGTTGGAGATGACAGCCCATCCCTAAGAAAAAAAGTGCGAAAAAACTCCCAATTCGAGACATCTATGTCATTCATGAATCAGGCTTATGTTTAGTCTCGAACCACTATTATACTGGGGAATCCGAGCCAAATATGATTAGTGGTTTTTTGATTGCCATGGCAAACTTCGCAGAGCGAATCATGGGAGAAGCAATTCAAGAAATAAAGCTAGATCAGCATTTGATTATATATAAAATCATTAGACCCATCCTTGTAGCAATTGTTACTACTCCCCAACGAGTAACCAGACGGAAAATGAACCTTCTAATGAAAGTTATTTTAACTCAGTTTTTTGAGGAATACGCAGGCTATCTCCAAGAGGGGTTACTTGAACCAAGTATGTTCTCTGATTTTTCAGGATCACTAGATAACATTCTAAAGGTCTATTTCGCAATGAAGCAGATTAAATAGGGCTTCTTTGCACGACTAAAACCTGATTATACCGCGGATTTTATAAAAGCTACCAGATCTTTCCTTAATTTAGCTAAAGATGGGGGATGCAGATACATCATATGTCCTGCTTCATAATAGTCCATTACAATATTCTTACGAAGAGAGGAATCTAGTTCCAGATGATCAAATGTATATTTCGTTGCAAAAAATGGAGTGGCCAAATCAAAGTATCCATTTCCTACAAATACTTTCAGGAAGGGATTCATACTCATTGCCTGGCGCAAAGTTTCTGCGACATTCAAAAATTGATTATGATAGTCTTCATATTTCCATTTCTTATACAATGGTGCAAGGATTTCATATGGAAGATCACTTGTGAAATTTAATTCGCTTCTGACATAGTCATTGAGAGTGGATGTATAGGGTCCCTGGATTACAGCATAACTTGGATCGAATTCAAAATCCATTCCTGTGTCATCTTTATCAATACCAGTAAATCTACTATCAAGACGGCCTACAGTTCGATGTTCTCCTCGTAATAACTCCTTAGTAAAACGATAAATGTTGATTCTTAGGTTTGTACCCTTAATATATGCACTTGATAACCCTGTGAATTGAGCTAATTTTTCTGTTATTTGATCTGATTCACTTTCACTTAGAGTATCCCCCTTCATCATAGCCAAGGTATATTCATGCATAGCAAACTCTGTAACTGAAGCAATCGTTTTCTCAAAATCTGCCTGAAGTTCTGGAGCGAGTTTTTTGTGATACCAAGCAGTTGTGGTATAAGTAGGTAGAAATAGAATGGGAGGAAGATCATTACCTGGGCTAAATCGGGCAGTTTGAAAGTTTAGGATACAGGAAATGAGTATTACCCCGTTCAGAAACATCCCTAAATCAGTCTGTAAATAGCCAGCCAAACCTGCAGCTCGTGTGGTACCATAACTCTCTCCGATTAAAAACTTCGGTGAATTCCATCGCTTAAATCGAGAAGTAAACAATCGAATAAATTCTCCCACAGATTCAATATCCTTCTTAAATTCATGAAACTGCTTGTCTTTTTCACCAGGAACAGCACGAGAATAGCCAGTACTCACTGGATCAATAAAAACTAGATCCGTTACATCTAAGAGGGAATATTCATTGTTGACAAGTTCATAAGGGGGAGGGGTTGGTTGTGCGTTTTCCTCCGCAATAACTCTTCGTGGCCCGAGTATTCCAAGATGTAACCAAACAGAAGATGATCCTGGACCACCATTAAAAGAAAATGTAATTGGTCTTTTCTCTCCTTCTTCTATCCCCTCACGCGTATACGCTATGTAAAACATGGATGCTTTTGCTTGAGGCTCTTTTTCTTCCTCCTCTTCTTTAATGATCATAGTCCCAACGGTTACTTTGTAATCAATTTGCTGTCCTTGGATTAAAATACTGTGTTTCGTTTCTACTTTAATTTCTTTAGGAATTTTTGGTCTTTCTTTCTTCTCTTCCTTTGATTTTTTGTCAGTCTTATCTTTATCAGCCATAAGTAGAGTAACCCCTTTTTTTAAGTTGAGGCCCTCTGGAAAATGAACAAACTAAAAATCTTGCTTATGATTAACTTTAGGTTACTCTTTACGATAACGTTGGAGAGCTTTCTGCCAGAGATTTCTTGTTTGAAAAAGAATTCTTTTTCTAAAGTAGATAGCAAACGCAAGAAGAGCAACGCTAGGAATTCCTATTAAAGCGATGATTAGATTTGGAATACTTGAATTCAATGGTTCTGGATCCGATCCATCTTTCCATCCATCATTATCGGAATCTGAATCCAGTGGATCAGTACCACCGATTAATTCCTCAGAATCACTCAATCCATCACTATCGCTATCAGCTTTCAATGGATTTGTGAAATAGATGAAAATTTCTTCATAATCTCCCAAACTATCATTATCACTGTCCTCTTCTGCAGGATTAGTTCCGTAACCAAATTCAACAGAGTCATTAAGCCCATCATTATCGGAATCATAATCATGGAAGCCAGATAATCCATCTTTGTCAGGATCGCCTGCAGGATCTTCCCCCCATGATTCGAAGTAATCATACTCTTCACCATCATCCAAACCATCATCATCTGTATCAACTTCATAAAATAAGGTATCATAAATGACTGTTTCTTCATAATCAGATAGATTATCGTTGTCAAAATCATAATCCCATCCGTCAAGTAATCCATCGAAGTTTTCATCAGAATTTAATGGAAGAGTTGAGTAATAGTTTACCTCTACTCCATCATACATTCCATCATCGTCACTATCAGGATCGATTGGATCTGTGAGATAGATATTGATCTCTTGCGAATCGATAAGCCCATCATTATCTGTATCATTGAAAAATGGATTGGTCTCATGGAGATTAACTTCGTCACCATCAAGAAGTAAATCAAAATCTGAATCATTATTTAACGGATGAGTATGTAAAATGGATTTTTCAAATCCATCAGGCAATCCATCATCATCAGTATCGGAATCACGAGGATCAGTATAATTTACTGGCATAGTTGAGTTATAATAGGAAATAAATAGTTCATATTTATCACTTAACTGGTCATTATCTGTATCATAAGATTTAGGATTAGTATGATAGGTATTAATTTCTTCGTAATCACTTATTCCATCCTGATCAGTATCACTGAGGTGAGGATTTGTAGAATTAACCTCTGTTCCATCAGATAGACCATCACCGTCAGTATCATTATTTACAGGATTAGTAATTACTGGTGTAAAGTTGACCTCATAATCATGGGTAGGAAATTTAATGTACGTGTAGTTGGTGACACCGTATTTTTCTGTTCCTTCTATTAACCCATCATTGTCAGTGTCATTATCAGTTGGATTAGTAATATATCCCCCACGGAGTGCAGCAATACTTGTATACTGAGTCGCTCTAGTAACTTGGATTTGTAAGGGAGGTCCTTCTGCATTACCGATAGTAATTACTCCTGTACGTTCTCGTGCGTCATACGATCGTTTAGAATACCAATTCCAACTATAAACTTCTTCAAAATCACTAATTCCATCAAGATCTGTATCAGGATGCATAGGGTTGGTAATTACTGTTAAATTGTTATTCATAACCGTTATTACAAAACCTTTAATCTCATAACCATCAATTAGTCCGTCTCCATCTGTATCAATATTAGTTGGATCCGTATACACCATACCGGATAGATATGGCATTCCATTAACTTCAATTCCATCAATAAGCCCATCTGTATCGGTATCATTATTTAATGGATCAGTAAAATAAATCAGCTGTTCGGGGAGCCCTGTAAAAGGATCAATATACTGAAAACCATAACCCCGAACTTCTTCATAATCACTAATTAGATCAAAATCGGTGTCAGGTACTGTCGGATTTGTACCCAAAGATAGTTCTTCTCCATCTAAAAGACGATCATTGTCTGAATCATTATCCTGAATTCCCATAATCCCATCTGGTTCAAAGTCTTCGAGGGGAGAGAATGGTCCATATGCTTCAAAGTAAAACGGTTCATCACCGTCAAATATCTGATCATCATCACTGTCAGGATCATTTGGAAAGCTATTCCAAAAGAAAATTTCCTCATGATCTGAGACTCCATCATTATCACTATCAGGATCATTAGGATTTGGATAAACCATAATTGGATTTCCATGCCAAATGATATTCTGTCCCATTACTTCCTCAAAATCAGTTAACACATCTGTATCTGTATCACTTAAGGTAGGGTCAGTTCGATAGAATAAAACCTCACTTCCATCAGTGAGTCCTTCGCCATCAGTATCTGGATTAGTGGCGTTTACCAGTCTTCCTCCATATTCACCAGAAACTGTCAAACTTTCCTCGGTTCCATCTAATAATGCATCATTGTCTGAATCATTGTCCATAATCCCTGTAAGTCCATCTCCATCAAAATCACTCGAAGGAGTAAAAGGGGAAGCTAAAATAGACTGGATATAAGCAGTTTCTATACCATCTGTAAGTCCATCTCCATCACTATCCTTCTTGAGAGGATCACTTATCCAATACAGTACTTCATTTCCATCTGTAAGTCCATCGTCATCGGTATCCGAATCAAGAGGTATAGTACCATGTTGATATTCCTCTACATTGGACAGTAAATCAGAATCATTATCAGTTGTATTATCTGATGGATCAAACGGATCAAACCCAAATTTATCTTCCCACATATTTGGCATCCCATCATGATCACTATCTGCCCACTTGTCGTCACTGGGATCTATTAAATCGAAGATGTAGGTGCCATTATTCGCCTCCACTTCTGCTCCATCACTAACTCCTCCATCATCAGAATCAAAATCCATGATACCTGTGTCTCCATCTCCGTCATAATTACTTGTAGGTGCAAATCCTGGATCGAAAAAAGTAAAATTAGCTATTTCATCGGCATCCATTAGTCGATCTGCATCACTATCATTCTTAAGCGGCTTACTATGCCAAAAAAGAACTTCTTGTCCATCTAGAAGTGTGTCTCCATCGGTATCATCGATTGTAGGATCTGTGCCAAAGATGAGATATTCACTATCCAGCAATCCATCAGAATCAGAATCATTTACATCTGGTTTTGTCTGACGTAAATCAGCTCCAGTTACAACCTCTTCATAGTCACTTAGACCGTCATTATCTGTATCTTTTTGCCGAGGATTGCTATAAACCGTAAATGGGATCTCTTGCCAAGTAATTTCCATCCCCATTGACATTTCCTCATAATCAGAAAGTCCATCTCCATCTGAATCAGGTAGATGGGGATCGGAAGTAAGTAAAACATCTTCATATGTTCCAGTATTGTGATTATAGAGATTTACTGACATACCAAGAATTTCTTCCCCATCTGAAAGCCCATCTCCATCAGTATCAGTTTGATTCCAGATGATAGAAAATAATCTAGCTTCTTCAAAATCATTAATACCATCATTGTCGGTATCAGGCATACTTGGGTCGGAATTCATCATTACTTCTTCTAGATCATGTAAAAAGTCACCATCACTGTCATAGGCCATAGGATTACAATAAACTGTCCGTATACTTCCATCAACAATAATTTCTAATGAATCATCTACTTCCTCCTTATCGGTTAATCCATCACCATCTGTATCAATTTTCAATGGATTAGAAATATAGCCATGTGGATTTAGACCTTTCACTTCTTCTCCATCAAGGAGTCCATCGTTATCACTATCAGGATCAAAGATGTGTGCGAGATTATCTTGATCATAATCCCCCAGTGGATCAACAAATTTTCCCTCAAAGTAGCTAACCTCCTCACCATCACTCAAACCATCATTATCTGTGTCATAAATGGTGGGATAAGTATGGTATTCCGAAAGCTCAACCCCATCAGGCAATGTATCATTATCAGAGTCTAATTTATTCGGATCTGTTCCTATTTCGATTTCGAAACTATCAGTTAATCCATCCCCGTCGGTATCAATATTCATTTGTTTCCCGTCTGAGGATTCTGGTCCAACCTGCCAAGAATGTGTCCATTTGTTTCGTTTATCTTTAAATGGCCAAGGTACATCAATTTCAAATCCATACTCCAGTGTTAAGACAAAAAAATTCCCTTGACTTGTAAAATGAAATGCTAATTCCACTTCTGCTCCTCCACCTACATCGACAACTGGGACATCTACATTCATTGAAACTCCAAAAAAGACTGCAATGATATACTCATCATTACCATCCGTATTCGAAAATATCTCAAACTCACCCCCTAAGTAAGGAGTGACTTTTACCCGATTAAGAGCACGCTTAACTTTTCCACGGATTTTCTTAGGAAGTTTGTCAACAGTTTTCTTTGCAGAAGGCCAAATCTTCTCAATAAGATCATACAAACCTAGCGTTCTACTAAGTGTGATTCTAATCCGTAATTGCCATTCAAGGACTTCAATTCGAGATACTGGATCTGTAATTATCCTTAAAGTAAAATCACCTTCTCCTTCGACAGCAATTTCTACCCCAGCCAATGCTTCCAAGAGGGTTCCTGTTAGTCCAGATTGTTGTGTTGAAAATGCAATAAATACATTTCCTGCAATGGTATCCTCAGATAGTACAGAGAGTGAAAAACTCCATTCTAGACCAAAAGCTGCTGAAATGCCTCCTTCTGCTGTTCCATACCCCGAATCTTCATAACTTTCTTCATATTCTCCTCCTACAGTTAATGTTTGCCCTTCAAAGGCATCTAATATTGAATCAATAATCAAACCAACTGGACCAGCATATCCTGAAGATTCTGGTAAAGAAACTGCGGAAGTACTTAGGGGTTCAATTGGAAACAGACACCTGATAATTAAATCGGCTATATTCAATTCAATATAGTTTGCTGTATTGGAAAAGATTCGTTCTCCAGAATTTTGGGTTTTTAGATTCTCACTCTCCAAAAGAATGGAGCTTATTAAAATTAATGACTCTACTAGTAAAACCAGAGCATCCATCTCTCCTTCAACAATTTTCACTTGTTTTGAGGGTCTAAGATGTTTTATTGTCCTATTAGAAAAACAAGACATAAGAAGGTGCTCTTTGACTGGAGAAAAGTTAATTATCTTTGCAATATCTGACCAAGGTATGATTTCCTCTCCTATTGACATTCCACTTTCACTTCCGTGGAAGAAATAGACGTTAATTAACTTTACCTTTTTTGTATGCAAATTTAATTCATTAACTGTTTTTACAGGCTGTAAATTAAACTTTGAATCCGAGGATTGCATAATCCCACTAAAAAGAGAAACTACCCGTTGGATAGTAGAATCTGCTTGGTCATAATACACAGAAATTCCTAGATCGTTGTCACTAGGAGAATTAATATTGATTTTTAAGCCCTCAGCAGCTTGAGTAGTACTCAAACTAATTATTATTAACAAAAAACTTGCATTCCTAAGGGAAGCAAAGCGAATTCGGTAGGACATTCTCTTAACCATTGATTGATAATTATCTCAATGAAATACATTTCTTGATGTAATTTCAACCTAAAAAGACTTACTCTGTGAAAAGTCGTATTTGTTGATTTGTATCCTATTTTGAAATAAATTTCACTTTAGACTAGAAGATAATCCATAACCACTTTTCTTTGCTCTAGATAAATCATCAGAGAATAATCCCCTGCGGAAGATTGTTTCGGTCTAGTTTATTAAGGTGCAAACAACTATATTACTTGATAAATAAAAAAAAGGAGAAAAATAATGTTAAGTCCAGACTTCTGGAAATTACTTGATCAACGATTAGCAGTTTATGCTCAATTCTTAGAAGAAAGGACAAAAAAAAACAACATTCAGTCTAAAAACCAGAATAAGACGGAAAGACAATTGTACGAAGACAGGCTAGATCGACTTATTCAATTAAAGACTGTCTTTGATAAACTCTACAATTATCCCTTCCCCTAGCATATTTCAATGAAGAAAAATCATAATCTACCTTTCTTCTAGTCTAAAAACTGCAATTTCTTGAGAAAGACTATCAGCAAGCTCCGCTAATGCTTTGGCAGTTGTGGTAATTTGGTGCATTGATGCTGTTTGCTCTTCAGTTGCTGCAGCTACTTGTTCACTTGAAGCACTATACTCTTCGGAATTTGCTGAAAATCTTTGTAGGATCTCTTGGAGTTTAATAACATTTCCACCAATATTAGAAACTAAGGATTCATTTAATCTAGCAATATCTCCAGAATAAGAAGAAGTTTCCTCAGCTAACCTTCTGACGTTATCTGCAACTACTGCAAATCCTCTACCATACTCTCCTGCACGTGCAGCCTCTATAGCTGCATTCAGAGCGAGAATATTTGTTTGGCTTGCTACATCATCAATGACCTTTAAGGTTGTTTCGACATCAGCTAAGGTGTGATCAAAATCTTCAGTCATCTTTTTTATTCCATCAATCGCCTTTAGTGACATTTCTGATTGGATAGAGGCCCCACGACTGATTTGCTGAATAGTAGCTGCAATTTCTTCGCTTAACGCATTTACTTCTTCAGAAGTGGTAGCTAATCTATCGGAATCGGTTACTAATCCTTCTACACTTCCCTTTAATGAAGAAACGATAGTTATGAGATAATCTACTAGTTTTCCATATACATTCTGTAATTCTGCATATTCTTTACCGTATTTATCAATAGGGGTTAGTGTGTGATGTAGTTCCCCACGTGCGAGCTTTTTTGTATCTTCAGTGATCTCAGTTAAGGGTTGTTTAACCGATCTGATTGTATAGATGATTAAGAACAGGCTAAAGATTGATCCAAAACTGTAAATTGGTACCGTATAATAGAAGCTTCCTCCTAATGACAATATTAGAAGAGTACAATTTATTGACACAGCTACTACTATCGCAATATTGAAAGCGATCTTATAATAGACACTATTGCCATATAATAGCTTAAAGAAGATGATCATTCCAATGTCAGAAGTTAAGGAAAGTAAGAGAAATAAATTTATCCCTAAATCCGTTTCAGCGATTTCTGAAGGGACAAAAGTAACAGCTAAAAACAAAAATGCTGTTATTCCGATGGATACTACAAGAAATCGTAAATAACTTAATACAAAACTAGGATCATTGAAGAAAAAGGATAAAATATCCTCTAGGAATCTTTTTTGTTGTTTAAACATTGAATAAACCCACTTCCATAGAATAAGAGGACCAATTTTTCTCTGGGAATTCTCACTTTATTAGATTTGGAAATTACATTATAGATACGTATAATATCCCAAAATTACGCTGTATAAAGACGAAAACCTTACCTTCCCTAGATTTTTTGCAGACCTGAATGATTATAGACCAACAGTCATAAAGATTCATTTATTGGAATTCAGATAGTCAGTTAATAAATTACGCGAAGAAATAATCGGTTTGGGGGAAAAATATTCATTCTTTTATAAGTTTGAACTTCCGACTACCCACTCGATGAAAATATAGACTTTGAGTGGATAGTGTAATCAGAATAGTTACAATTTTATGGTGAATCAAATGGTAAAGATTATTCCTTATTTGCAGGTTCCTAATGGAATACAAGCGATTGAGCATTATAAAGAATTATTTGAGGCCAGACTCATTGAACACCAACCTTTTTCCAAAGAAATTGGAGAAGAATTTGGTTTTCCTAAAGATTTTGACTATGAAGATTCCACAATGCATGCGGAATTGAATATTGGCGAATCGTTTTTTTATTTGTCTGATAATACCAATTTTCAACAGGATTTAGCTAATAATGTTGAAATCGTTTTAGATCTTGATTCTAAAGAAAAAATCGACTTGATATATTCAAAAGTGCAGAAGTTGAAACTAAAAATAAAGATGGAACTACAGAGAACGTTTTGGGGAGCATTTTATGCACGATTTGAAGATCAGTTTGGAATTGGATGGCAATTAAACTTTACTGATACTCAGAAATCATAAGAATCTATTTGGAGAGAATAAATATGTCAGCACAAAATCATACACAGAATTGCGTTGTCTGTTCAAGTTCAGACGATGAAATCCCGTTAATTTCAATAACCTACAAACAGAATCGGACATGGACATGCTTTAATTGCCTTCCCCAATTATTGCATGGAAAGAAGGATATCAATGAATATATTTGAATACAGATGGGAAAAACTAAGGAGAACATCTATTTCTCACAAACAATTTCAGAATCTATGTAATAATCTTTAATAGTAAAATGGATAGACTCCCAATTTCAAAATGTGATTGGGAATATTATCCTATATCTGAAGCATTTTTCCAGTAATGTGTATGCAGCAGCTAATGATACTCCATGACGAGTAATTGAGGATGTAAATGTAGTCACATAGAAAGTTACTCTATCGTCATTAATCGCTGGAATCTCAGAAAGATAGCTAATGTATTTCTTTTCCTCCTCTGTAAAATTCTTCTTAAATTCTTTGAATCGGTTAAAATCAAAAGTTAATTTGCTAAGTAACACCACATTCAGGTATTTATAGATTAATCCTTGAATATATTCGCTTTGATCACCAAACATGGGATCCTCAAGATTTTCTTGAGTAAACTGAGATTCAATATCATTATGAAGCTCAGTTATTCGTTCCCTCATGTAAGGACTTAGCTTACCCTCAGATATTATGCTAACTGTAGAATAATCTCCGTGATGAGATAATATACTAAAACCTTCTCGTTCAATTAGATCAAACTCTCCTTTTTTCATTGACCTCTTTGAAACTTCAGATACCAAGTCTGATACCGCAGATGTAAGACCTGCTGTTAAATCCAAATCTTGAGTGTCTTCCAAGAATGTTTTAGTATAAAATGGAAGTCCATTATTATTTCGACAAATTACAGACCTTAAACTCAAACTGTCATTAAATCGTTCCGAAATTTGTATTTCGATTTGCTTCTTCTTTTCAATTTTTCGAGTCCGTCGTCTCCTGATATTGGCAAGAGCCAAAATAAAAATTATGGGAATAAGTGACAACCCGAGAACTAGTGGAAGAATTTCTTCCCAGCTTAATGTATTGGAAGGGAATGATACGAAAAAAGATTTAACAGAAGATTTTGTAGCAGTGAAGGATCCAGACGAATCCTTGGCAATTATGGTCCAACTTAATGCTCCTGGTTCAGAGAATGTGATGGTCTTGATATATAAAGTCCCATTAAATTCTAACTGAACTGATTCAAGGTTAATTCTAGTTGTTTTGCTTCCAGAACCCCCTTGAGTCTCATACTCATACTCGAAAATAACTTCAGAAACTCCTGAGCCCCAATGTGATACATTAGCCCATATTAAAATTGAATTATCTGGGTTTTGTTCTACAGCCGCATCAATCACTACTGGTCCCCAGTAGCTTCTCAAGTTACTCCTATTCAGTACTAATATATTTGGTTTTGCATCATAAATCTGGATACTATAGTTGAAAGAAGTATTGCAAGGCATATAAAGTGAATATATGTATTCGTTACCTATCCTACTCATTTCACTACTGGCTGTTATTGGGGAGAGCCTACTGAAATACTCAATAGTTATTTCTACACCAATTACAGGACCAAATGGATCTTCTACCTCAACCCAGAAATCAAGTTGAGTGGATGTTTGGTTAATTAATGTATCAATGTATCCAAATCCTCTACTAAGTGGAGGTGTATTGTCTTCAATACTTGTTTTCGTCCAAAAGGTGACAGCAGAATTATTTGTGTTATCAAATGCACTTATACGGTAAGTAAATGCGTTTCCAGGAACGAATCCTGATATAGTGTATGTGTATATATTTGATGATTCATTCCTACTCATGGTTTCATTGAAGCTAGAAACAAACACATATTCTACCTTAACGGATGATTCTTCGGTGGGAAGTCCACTTCCAGTTGGGTACTCAACGACGTCCGCCCAGAAGGTAGCAGTACCGTTTTGATACTCAATTATTCCTGTATTTACAATTTTTGGGGCAGAAAAATCACCTATTATAATAGATCGATTTATACTTCCTATATTTCCCACACTATCTGTTGTCCAGATTTTAATATTTACTTCATCATTGTAGTTAAAAATTTGATTAAATTTATAGAAGTAAAACGAATCATAACTCATTTCATATTGAGAGGTAAGCCCTTGCAAAGTAAAATTGATTTTAAAAGTATTATTTATATTCGGGGTGTCACCATAAGGATCATTTGCCCATGCTGTAATGAAGATTTCTCCATCAACTGATGTAGAATTATCAACAATGAAATAGATATGAGGTGCTATAAGATCAGTTAAATCGACCTTTTGGTATTGATCAGGGGTTGGTTCATATGAATTATTTGCTTGATCTGTAGCTGTCGCATAAAACCAAACATCATGAAGTCGAAAGTCAAACCCTTCTATCTGAGCTACATATAAATTCTCAGTGATATTTGACATTGAAACATTGAACCAGTTACCGAAGTAATCTTGAGTAAAAAATAGTTTAACATCAGTAGCATTATTTGGCCAGTCACTCACAGTGGAATTAAACTCTACGATACCATTCCCATATTCTCTTGCATCAAAAGATAATTGGGGAGCAATATGATCATCAATTGAGCCAATATGTTCATAACCAGGATTCAAATTCCCTGCAAAATCTGTAGCAATTATCCGATAACTTATGGTATCATTGTAATGGAAAGAATACTCAAACTCGTAAGTGATTTCTCCTAGTGCGGTCATCTCATATAAAGAATCGTTATACCAAGTCCCATTAAATATTGAAAGAATGATGGCAACACTTGTGACATTTACACCACTCTGGTACTGATTTAATTCCTCAACAACCGCAGTGAATATAACCAATCCTTCATCATGTGATGCGAGAGTATCACTGACATCATAAATTAATGGTTGCATAGAGTCTTGAGGAGTAATTAGAGCAAATTTAGGGTTTATACTATCATTATTCTCGTTACCAACACTATCTGTGGTTGAAAATATAGAATAGTTCAATATCTGTCCAAAATACGCATATTTTTCTAAGATCCAAAATCCAGAGGCGTTAAGATACATATTTTCATCTGTATCATTAATTCTCAGAATTACTTCTTGCACTAGGCTCTCTACATCGCTGACATTTGCATAGAATCTTAAGCTACCATCTCCACTATCTGTTACATTATAAAAATACACTATTGGTGCGCTAACATCCCCAAGAGTAAAAAATTGAGGCTCAGAGACTATTGAATTCCCAGCTACATCCTTCGCTGTGATATTGTAATCCACACTTATTCCAGTTATAGGCAAACCTTGTAGGGCTGTATCATTAATATAAGTAAGATCGGCTAAGTAAACCATTGTATAAACTGAATTTCGTAAAATGCTATCATTAGTAGAATCTCTAACCGTTATACTAAGATTCACGTTATCGATATTACTCACATCATAAACTGATACAGAAAACGTAGAATTAGTGGGGTGAAACTGAATATTTGTTATAATTGGTGGATCATCATCAATAAAAGCCCCGATTTGGACAGAGTATAGGAAAAACGGTTTCAAATGATAGGTACGCTCACCAGCAATCTCTAGAAAAGAATAATCATTATTTATTGAACTCTCGTATTCTACAGTAATATTATAATATCCAAATGGTATATTTATAAACGAACAGGAACCAGAACTTGAAGTATTTTGACTCCAAGACTGTGAGTGATTCCACGAATTTGTAAGATTAACTTCTGCATTTACAACAGTATTATTATCGAGATCAGACACTTCGACTTGAATAGTGGCATAACCTGGTACATCATCGTATAATAGCCAACTCAATGTCCTATTCCAATAATTCCAACCATCAATAAGGAGCGTATTTCCCCAGAAAGCTCCCCAGAATACTCTTCGTTCCGGGGCTATTGACAAATCCCATGCTCTTTTACCTTTATCAAGTGCTACCCACGTTGCATCACTATCAAAAATTCCCCCCTTTGTATCTGTTCTGAGAGCAATAAGATCGATTTCTACGCCTAAAGGTACTGAGCTGTATCCTTTAATGTGCTGTATGTCATTTTCAGAAGAATAAACGTCAAAGAAAGACTCATTTTTGAGACCTTCACTTACAAAATGAGTGTTATTAAGGATATATAATTGGGTTGCTCCCTTTATACTATATTGACTTCCTAATTGAAATTCATCACAATGTCCAGCCTGCATTGTCATAATAGGGATAGGGGCAGAAATTAAACTATCGACAGTTCCTGATTCACTAACTGAATTTGAAATAACAATGGCATCATATCCTTCATACGAATAGGAGGCATTTGCAGTGTGACATGTCACATTATAGTTTAGAGTGTCACGCATAAAATTGAGAAACGGGAGGTCCTTATCAGGGTTTAGAGAAATTTCATTATCTACAATGAATAGAATATTTGGAGTCTGAAAGGATTGAATGGAGAAAGAAGGGGATTTCGGGTTATTTTCAATAACAGAATTTCCTGAAAGATCAGTTAATGATGGAATCGGTATAGAATCCGTAATTATTTCATTATATTCTTTTAAATTAAGAGAGGGAACTACAGCAAGTATCATCACAACAAAAAAGACCATTGCATATGCTGGTCTAGGTGGCCTAGGTAAAACCATTCTACTCAATCCAATTAATTGATAGATTGACGCATGATGTTTTACTAGAACTCTCATTTCTATATGAAGTTAACCTAATCACTAGCAGTAAAGGACAGTTTTCCGAGTTTCCTATTATTAATCCCCCCAGGGAATATTAACTGTCAAACGAAGAAAATTTAACTAATAAAATTTGTCTTCTAATTGAAAAGCTTTATACTAGGAACAGTTATAAAGGAATTAGCACATATAACGCCTTTTATTCTTCTTGGAACAGCTTTCACCTTTTCTCCTCACAGCTACCAAACCCATAAAGTAAAATTCCTTCAATTATTGTTGATTGTATGCCACAAAAGCAGCATATAATAGGATCAAGTTACTCAAGTAGATTATGTTGTTTTAATCAGAAAATTTCGAAGTGTGAATTAATATGAGTGGTAGTGCAAGCTTAATAAAAGTGGGGTACAGAGGTATCGCAGGATTTTTTGTAGGATTATTTATGTTTACATTGGGTGTAACAGGAGGAGCTTTGGCATTCTCAGGTGGAGTAGTCCTAGCATTATCTTGGATTCCTTTAGTCTACCCAGAGATTGTTGAATATGGAACTATTGAGGGAACAGGTGCACAGTTTTTGATAGACAATCCAGAGTTAATTACGCCTCTATTAATTGTCATTGGACTAATTTTAGTAGCTGTGGGTTTTCTACTATTATTACTTACTTATAGTATTGGGAAAGGCGCAATTATTGTAGATAAAGAAATTTCCTCAGCCATTGATCGCAATTTTCGTTCCAAGGATCGCCTTTCTCAGCTAGAACGCTTAGCCAGCTTGAGAGAACGAGAAGTATTAACAGAGGAACAATTCGAGGCTGAAAGGGCTCGGATTCTGAGCTCTCCATCTCCTGAAAAGTGGGAAGAGATTAAATAAACCGAGATTATTCTCCTCCTTTCCTATTTTTTTCTAAACTGTTCTTGATTTTATTATTAGGAGAAACTATCAAAGTGCCAAATATTTAGATACTTTTTCCGAAGTTCTACAGCGAGTGGAGGATCAACAATATTTAAACAAGCAAATATTTGCCACACTGCAGAGGGATTCTGCAACTTCATGAAAACTCGTTCTTTGTCAATAACATCGTAAGAATTCGGGAACTGTTTGAGAGTGAATTTCAATTCATAACCTTCTCGGTCTATCGATAAACCCACTTCCGCAAATTTCTTCCTTATCACACTCACAATTTTGTTAATTTCTGTTTTTTGAACTTCTGACAGTATTCTATGATCGTATTCAAATGTTAGCAGTGATTTTACATGAACTCCCCTATCGAGAGCGTCATTAATGCTATCAATCAATTTTGTTGCAAGAGTTAGTAATTTTACAGAATGTTCATTTATGAATCCTGTTAGCAAAACTTCTTCTCGAGATTCGTATATTGATTTGATAAGTGTTTTTCCAATCCGCTTTGGCTCTAATATTGTCGAGTAAAAAATTTCGGATGGTTCAATCTTCAGAGTTGCTTTTGAGCTATATAATTTAGATTCTAATTCTCTTGCTTGCTCGTAAAGATAAGATGATCGTCTCTCATCCTCTTTTGTCTGGTGGATAATTAAATTATATATCGCGCGATTTAAAGGAACTGTACTATACGTCTTGGGGCGGGAATCATTTACTTGTATCATGTACTTATTTTCTAGCTCATCTAATACTTCATAGATCCTTCCTATCGGGACATTAGACATTTTAGAAAGATCTTTAGCAGTTAATTCCTTAGAATTCTGAAGAGACAGAAAGGCGTTAACACAGTAAGTCGAGAGCTTAGCCTTTGTCAGAAATTCTTGTAAATTACTTAAAAGTTCGAAGGACATCCTGATTCTCTTTCTACTTTCAACTAGTTGTTAGGTAATTTCTGTCGAAAATTCGTTTATATACCACTGAAGGGAGTTTATAATGTTTTCTATGGAAAATTAAGACTAAAAGGTGATGAAAAGATGGAAAAAAAAAGTTACGAGATGAACTTTACGATTCAATCTCAAAATGGAGGTAATTATGATAATTGGCTCCCCAATTTAGACTTAGATCTCTCTTGGTCAGCAATACTAAGAGCTTTCTTCAAAATTCTTACCAATAAACTTCGACTCAACCCTCCATCAAACAAGAGACCAATAATTCAACCTAAATGGTGGTAAGAAGAACGATAAAAAGAATTACGAGGAATAACTCTAATACTCTTCTTCTTCTTCTTCCTCACAAGGGGGATCCAGAGTATTTACTGACAAAAATACGAAAAGCATAGGAAAAAATATTGAGAGAAATTGGTTAGTATTTAATAACAAAGGAACTCTGGTCCCTAGCAATATATAAATCGCTATAAACTAGTACCTTTCAGTGTATTAGATGGTAAATCAGAATGAGATTCGGAATCCAATTCAGGAACTAACTGAAAAGCAGAACCTATTAATACTCCATATCCAAAGCAGTAATCGTATGTTTCTTGTCTATTTTATTAGTGGAGCTTTATTTATCGCCTCACTTATCCAATTTACTCTAGTAACAATCTTACAAAGGGATGGTTTAGAACGAGCGCCATACTTATCAGGAGTCTTGATTCTTATCTTTCTCGGAGGATTGTTTCTAAAAAATTTATGGCCATTCTTGAATCAAATCAATATAACCTTAAACAGAATCAAGGATCTCAATACGGATGAAGGAAGAAACCAGCTCAAGAGTGGTTTAACTACTTACGTCAATGATCTGTTTTTTCTATTAAATTTTATTACTTCAGCAAAATATGATTCACATGTTACAACTGCAAGGATGAAGGCTGCAATAAGGAAAATGCTAATAAGGAACACCGTCATTAATGGAGCGCTTGGTTTGGCAATTTTGCTGATTTTCCTTCTCACTATCAACTATAATCCTGATTTTTTAACAGACTTATACTTCGTTGCTTCTTTTTCCTGTATTATAGTTTCATTTTTCTTTATAATTTTCACAACATTTGGTATCCAGCGAAAAGTAAACCGCTGGCTTAATATATATTTGGAACTTGATCATTGGGCCGAAGATATTGAACAACTAGGCTAAATTTGGAGCTTTATGACGTGACAAAGACCAGATTCTCTTCCCATAGACGAACGAAATTCGAAATCTGGTCGGAAATTATTGAAGCTTGTACTCGTCCTAGAACTAAAACATGGTTAAAAAATCACTTGGGATTAAAATCTAGAACTTTAAATCAATCTCTTGAGTTTTTACTTGCCCGAGAATTGCTCGAGGAGATAAATGAATTCGGAATGGTTAATTTTGGATCCACAAAAAAAGGTGTAATTGCACTTCAGAAATATTATGATCTAATCTCCGGGTATTTTATTCCGACTAGTAATAAAACCAGGAAATCTGATTAGAATCCTTCGGAAAGTTCGGTCTACCAAAAGAAAACACTTTGATATCCAAATTATTCACACTTACCACACTGTTATAAAATAAGTAATTAAATAATCTCTCCACAGATTTGCTACAAGGCAACTACATAATGAAGCAACGATTTCAGATATGACTTCTTGGTTACTTGATATACTTCTCAATCTTCAGGGGATCCAAATATCTTATAAACAAGGAGGGAGTAAGACCGTCAAAATCTTTTTCGTTTTCCTAGGTGCAAAGAATGATATTACAAGATCTATTAACAAGTGAGTTATTCACATACGCCGCATATTTACCTGGTATTGGAGCAGCGTTATTAGCTCTGTATAATTGGTATCAAATGCAACGCGGAGCAGTGATTAATCTCAATCAACCTGTCAATTATGGATTGATTCGTGATGAAGAGATAGATGGGGCAATCAAATTTTACTTCCCTATACTTACGTATAATGAAGGGTCAAAAGCTGGAATGGCTAAAGACTTAACAATATCTTTCAAGTCAGGTGGAGTTGAAAAGAAAATTGATATCTCTAGACGAGTAGAAATGGTTCATGAAGAAGGAACAGAGGAAGAAGATACTTCAATAATAGGAGCTGAACCCATGTTTCCATTCTTCGTTCCTTCAGACGAAGGAAATGTTACCATCTTCGAATGCATAGATTATGATCATGAGGTGATTCCCCTCAATGAACGTGTAACTTGTAAAATATATATTAGCTATGATCATAAGAAGAAAACGGCTATAGAATTCCCATTCCAACTTTATTCAGATGAAATTTCTCTTCTCCTAAGAGGAACAATGAAATGGTTGAAACCAACAATTCAGGAAGTTTCACCCAGTACTCTTACTGATCGTGACCATTTAAGAGCAATGCTTCAAGAAATGAATATGGAGGATGAATATGAGGTTATCCTCGACCGTGAACGGACTCATTTTGATCGGACTGTGAAGTATAATGGATCGAAAATCGTCCGTTTAGATCTCTCAGAACTCAAATTAGCAACTCTTCCAGAGAGTATCCAAAATTTTGAATATCTAGAATTTCTTCATCTGGGACATAACTTGCTCACGACATTACCTGAGAGTATTGGGAATTTAAAACATTTGAAAGAGTTAAATGTGCGAAATAATAAGGGAATAGCATCCATACCGGATTCTATCGGCCAGTTATCCAATCTCCAGTTCTTAAGTCTTTACGGAGGTAACTTGTCTACAATTCCTGACTCAATTGGAAGCCTGAAGTCTCTTACGTGGCTTAGATTGTCAGAGAATCAAATAAAATTCCTACCTGAAAGTTTAGGTAATCTACTTGTCCTTGAACGGCTTGATCTAGAGAATAATGAGTTGGAAAGTTTACCAGAGACTATCGGATCTCTACAAAAGCTAAAAACGTTAAATATTCAGAAAAACAAGCTAAAATCCGTACCCCCAAGCATATTAAAGATCAAGCAGTTTACACAGCTTGAATTCAATGATAATCAAATCAGTGCTTTTCCACCAAATCTTATCCAAGATGGAGGACACATAACTGGACTATTCTTCCATGAAAATAATATAGAGACTTTACCTGATGGACTTGAGAGACTGGAACGATTAGCGACTCTAAATATCAAAAATAATCCGTTAACCTCCTTAACTGAATCAGTAGAAGCTTCTATCCAGATTTTGAAAAATAGAGGATGTAATATATTCATCGATTAAGATGAATACACCCTCATTTTCTTTAAAACGAACTATGGATTTGAAAGAGGACTACATTCTTTCTCCACATTTGGAACAGAAATCTGCATCTTCAGTTTCTAAATACCCACATTTCCGACATTTAATCTTAATGATTTCTTTACTCTGTCCAAATGGTGATCCCCCCTCTTTAGATAAACCTCTGGATAAACCGCTAGCAACAGCTTCAGTCATTATTTCCGCCGCAGGTGCTGTTTCTACTGCAGCATAACGAGCTATTTCTCGCATGTGAGTGACAAAATATAGCTGATACCCTATTGCTGTGCAAATAAAACCTATCATAAGCAGTCCTCCTCCAATGAGAAAACCTCCCATCTGTTGTGACATGAAAGCATCGAAATTATCCCAATCAGGAGCACTAGTCATGGCGTTAAAGATTGATAATCCTCCAAAGATAATGAATACTAGTCCTGCAACTAGTAGCACAATTCCAATTTTTCGATATTTCTGCTTCTTTTCTTCATACTCGGTTCTGGACTCTTTCATTTGAATCAAATCGCATCAGTTTGAGATTCATTTTAAGGTTTGTTTTCTCCGAACAAGAATCTAGAATTTTTAAGAATATAGAAAAGGGAGAATAAATCATTCCTTATATTTAACACAAGATTCCAATTGTTTTGCTCTAGAGATGTTACTTTTGAGATCCGAAAGGTAGGGGACCATCCCATCCCAACCAGAAGAGTTGATATATTCCTTAAAGTGTTTTTGAAGATCTTCTGCTTTCCATTTGCTTAATTCTTCTGGAGTTTGAATACCTGCATTATAATATAATCGTGTGAGTTTTTCTTTAACATAACCAACACGAGTAAGATCGGCAATTTTGACTAATTCTAATATCACTTCAGAGGGAATTTCCGTTTTCTTTGCTAAATCATTTCTTTGACTTGGTGTCTTTCCAACAGTAAGCAGATCATTAACATTCTTAATTCCCGATTTGTTGAGCTGTTCGATATAAAGAGGATTAACCTCTAGTATATTTTTCAATGGAAAAGGGGGTCTTTTCGCTTTTCGTGATTCTCTTAATTTTTTCGCAGCATTAAACATTGGTTCATTCTTTATTGCTTTGAAGTACTGCATTAAGGCATATAATAATGTTCTTGCAGACTGTTTCGTTTTATTTTCGTAATCTTCAATAAACTCGACAAGATATGCGTCTTTGAGATTTTCTCCTTGACTTATCTGAATGTGTGTGTCAATAAACTTTTCAAAAGTTTTAACAAAATTGACATACTTCTTGATAACGTTTGATTTCCTTCCTGACTTATTTAGGAAATTTCTAAACAAATCTTCGTCCATACTCAGTCAATTCCAGTAAATTGCTAATTCCTTACCAAGTTGGTATTACAGGTAAATTATGGAGGTATTGGGCAATCGCATAAAAATTATTAATCCTCTGCACAATCTCTTCTTTATAACCTAATTCTTTAGCGATTTCAGGGATCGAAAGCTCATGTGTCAAACGTAAAAGAATTTGATCAACTTCTAGGAAAGATAACTCAAACAAATATTGATATTTATTCTCAACACCAGGCATTATCTCACTAAAGGTCATATCAAGGAGTTTCGTGGGAACATTCAACATTTTAGCAAATTTCATTACTTGTGTTTTATACAGATTACCTAACGGCATAATAGAGCCAACATGACCATACCCCCAAGTTGTCATCAGACCTAAATCCCATTCAGTTCTGTTTGTTTTATTAATTAGTAGAAAATCTTCTGTTTCTGCAACCAAGTAAGCTAATTGGGTTTTTAATCGTTTTTTCAACTTTGAAAATGCTAAGGTACGTGCAATAAACCTTTCTCGTTCTGACTTTGGAGAACCAACAAGAGAAAGAGTCTTCTCCACAACTAGCTCTCTTGCGATCGTTGATTTGAGAAGTAAGTGACCAATATTATGAATTCTCTGATGAGATAATTCTGGTGAAATATATGGATCAATTTCTTCAATTGCATCAATTTTATTCATAATCTGTCTAATTTTAAACGCATGAATTCTGTCCTCTGGAATACTAAATATCTCATATGCTTCCTCTATTATCTCATTCCTTCTTTTCTCTGATACATCTGATAAGATGACCAAATTAACATTTTCTAATCCCAAAGCATCTATTGTTAACTTAGTGGTTACATAAGAATCTATCTGGCCAGAGTAAATTACTAATCCACCAGTAGTTTGGCGAAATTTCATAGTTTCAATAATTATTGACGTAATATGATCCTTTATTTCATTGAATTTTAATTCCGAGATCGATAGATCGTATTTTGATTTCATTCTCTTAATACCCCTGAGTATACAAAGGTTGAGGATACGTGAGAATTATCCTGTTAATAGTTTTCTACTTCGGAATATTGTCATCCACGGTTTTAGATGTGAATACTACCAAGCTTATTATCATCATTAGCAGAATAAGGAGAAGTTCTGGAAAGTCTGTAGTTTTGTTTTTCATTGTAGTCCCATTTGTAGATGAATTTGTGGCAGGAGGGTTAGAAGAGGCAACTTCATCACGTTCTACACCTTCAGTGATAGATATTTGAGTTTCAATTGATGGTCCTGTTCCTCTTTCCCGCTCTTCAGGAATAGTAGGTGTGTCTTTAGAGAAAAAGCTGACAATTAAATATGCCTCATCAACAGGTGTACCAAGGGATGAGAAAGAGATTGTACCGAGAGCATCATATAATAATTTCTTCTTAACAAACCAACCAAAAGTATCATGTATTACTAAAGCAGCTCCAATCACTTCATCGGGGGATTTTTCAACGGTAATGGTGAAATTATCCACATTAGTCTGAAATTTAAAGACCTTAAATGCATAATGATTACAAGAAAATGACTGATTAACGATAGGTAATTCATAAATTGGTGTAAAACTGCTGATCTGAGCATCAAGTCCTTCAAATCCATATAAATTGTTTTCAAATCCCAATTCATCAATAGTCAGGGCTACAAGCCAATTCAAATAAAGTTCATTAAATGTTATATCATATCCTGCTGATTGTAACACGGCTTCAATTCCTTCTGGTCCATTAGAGGGCTCAGTAATTAGATCACGAAGAACTTGTGTTCCATATTTCTCAGCAAGGTAAAAAGCAAAGAGATACGAACTCCCATAATCTTCATCATTATTCCAATATAATGGGGAATTTTCTGGATGAGGTAAATAAGAAGCAACTTGGGGAACAAGATTTTGATAAGGATTAAGATATCCTGCATGATAGGTGGAATATTGTGCTAAAGCCTCTAAAGTGAATGGTGGTTCCCCCCATTCATTATTAAACCAGATAAGATGATGGAACTCATGAGCCATGGTAGGATATAACCAGAAATGATGATAAAGCCTATAATGGATATAGAACATCTCACAGTGATTTGAAATATTATGCTCAATATCATTTGCTTCAGAGTAATAATTAGCACTATCTAAGAAAAGGATGTAAACTTTAGGATCGCCATCTATATCTCCCATCGTTCCGTTGGGATGTCCAGCAAGGTCAATTATTCTAGGATAAATAACATTATCAAATTCATCACTGATATCTTGGACTTTAGCCATGACAGAACTCTCTCCCAACTTCGATATACACTCTTCCTCCATAAAGATATAGCAACATTCACCCGTTGTCAATAAATTTGCATTCACTGTGTAATACTCTTTTGAGATAAAATTAAAGGCCCAAAATTCACGAGAACTGTTAATTACCTCCTGGTCTGTTGATATAGAGGGAATATCAACACTAAAATGAATCAACGGAAGAAAAAAGAGATTAAAGGATAGGAACAAGGTTAAATACGGTTTACGATGGTACATATGACTTCAATCTGTTTATTAATTGGTAATTTCATGAATGAAGGATAAAATCACTATCTTCACTAAAACACTCACCTAATATAATCTTATAGATCGAGGCAAAAATGAATATACCTATTTAGAAGAAAAAAGGTGTTCTAAAGTTAAGAACACCTAATCATTGAGGATTGGTTTACCTAATTACCTCTTCTTACTATTCGTACACTAATTAACAACATCAGGATTCCTAAAAATGGGAAGACAATACCGATTGTTGATCCATTACTGGTAGAATCGAATTTAGATGTTGGTTCTAATTGGGTTGTTGGGGTAGTAACCTTCGCAGGATCGAACTCAGTAGCTGAAGGAATGATAAAACTCTCAATTAATGAATTCCAATCATACGACACTTCAGAGGTAGTGACGAATATCAAATCCAACTCGGGAAAGCAATGAATACGCTGGCCATATAATCCTGAGGTATAAAACATGTAATAATCAAATGTACTATCTTGAACCCACCATTGATAACCGTACCTTATTGGGTTACCGCTACTAGTGTAGATATATGATGGTTTTATGCGTGTACTATTAACTACCCAATCTTTGGATATTATTTCCTTCCCATCCCATGTTCCATTATGCATAAACAGATAACCAAATTTAGCCATATCCCTTGGAGTAAGATCTAATCCATGTGCTCCACAAACCACGTTATTCGGACTAGATAACCAAGGACCAGGATCTATCCCTAATGGTTCAAAAAGAAATTGATTCGCAAACTCAAGGGATGAAATATTTGTCGATTTGGTTATAATGGCCTGTAACAGATGACTAGCACCTCCACAGTATTCAAAGGTCGATCCAGGATCGTTAGCCATAGGTCTGTTCAATACATTTTTTACCCAATCAATACTATTAAGCATCTGATTATAATGATTATTTACATTAAAATAGTCATAACTCCATTCATCCCAGTCCAATCCACTTCGCATATTAAGAAGATGTTCTACGGTCATATTCTGTTTTCTCGAATCAAGATTATCAAACGAGTATTCTGGAAAAAAATCTACAACATAATCATCCACAGAGAAAAGTCCTTGGTCTACAGCTATCCCAACAAGAGCCGATGTTACCGATTTGGTTGTAGAATATAGCTCATGAGCTTGTGTAGAATCCCATCCACGATAATACTTCTCAAAAATTAAATAGCCAGATTTAATAATTATCAAACTATTTAAACTAGTGAGATACTGATCAGCATAATTCCAAAACTGAGTTAAATAAGTAGAATTTACCTGTACTTCTTCTGGGCTAATAGTTTGCCAATCAGCTGTTGGCCAATAATCTTGTGAGGTTTCAGCTCTTAAAATCGTAAGGAGATTCAGATTTACTAGTAATTGACTGATTAAAAGCACCAAGACGAGCTTTTTCATAATTAAATATTAAATCAAGACACTAGTTTAAATTCCTATAGAAAGGTGAAAATATTTTAATTGGTATAAGAATTTAGGTTAGGGATCCTGAGGAGATTAACAACCATTATATCCAAGGTTTTTGCTAAATTCTTTTTTTGTCAAGATAATGATGAATTTTATTCCTCATTGCAAGTAGAATTACTAAAGTCAGTGATTAAGGGAGATAATGTCTGTCGGTTTGCTTTGCACCTTCCTCAAGGACTAGTAAAGAAAAAATAACTTCAAGTAGATAAATCTAGTAATGATTTTCCCAATGCATGTACTCCCTTAACTAAATCAGCTTCAGGAACTAGAGTAACAAATCTCACATGACCAGGAGCAATGGAAGGACCATAAGCTGATCCAGGAGTAAGAAAAATACCATATTCTTGTAGTAAATATCTTACAAGTTGTTCATCACTAATCTGATCAAAGTGAAGTTTGGGAAACACATATGTACTTCCACCTGCTGGAACTACTGATATACCCTCAATTTTTGAGAGTTCATCGATGAGAAGAAGATGCTTTTTCTCAACACTTGTGACGAATTCTTTCAAATGAGATTCTGGTTCTTGTAGAGCAAGTTTTGCTACCTCTTGGGCTAGAAGTGAGACACCAAACTTCGCTTTACATAGTTGCACCAAATATTCCCAAAAGGGGGTATTTCTATCTGTTGGGTCATACCAACCAATATAACCCAATCTGTACCCAGGTAACCGATATACCTTACTAAAACCATTTAAATAAACTACTGGCACTTCCTCAGCATATTGTAATGGAGAATGAAAATCTCCAAATGTCAGTGAGTCATAAATTTCATCAGTAATCACTACCAGATTATATTGAGCTGCTATGTTCATTAACTCTGCAAGAATCTTCTCAGGGTATACTGCCCCAGTAGGTGAATTAGGAGTAATTAGTAACAGCGCTTTAGTCTCCTTGTGAACTTCAAGTGAACGAACCAGCTGATCACAATCAGGATTCCAACCATCTAGCTCATCAAGGGTATAAAACCAAACATCACCAAAGCGTCTAGCCTGCACCATCAATGGAACATAGGAAGGATCAGGAATAGCGATACTTCCCGATCGTTGATGAAATAATGCCGCGAAAGTTAACGGAAAGCTCTCAGATACCCCATTTGTCATAATTAATCTGTCAGATGGAACATGAGTGTTACAAAACTTGTTAATTCGCTTACTTATCGCTATTCGAAGGTCTTCATCACCATTCCAAGATGGATAACTGGTATAAGCAGAAATTTGCAGCTGGTTAATCTGTTCAATAATACTACTGTCAAGAGTATAACCATAGATTGGAGGATCACAATTAGATAGGTGCAAATATGATCCTCGTTTTCGTGCAATATTTTCTAACTCAGTTAACACTCCTGAATAGCCGAAACTCGAGATATCTCGTATTCTCACATCATTTCCCTCAAATATACCTGCTGTTTATTCATCAAGATTGTTAATGATATTAAAGTATTGTTTCAGGCACAGATTTACTCATCTTTCAAATCTCGAATAGATATTTTACTTACTGAAATATCTGTAAAATCTGAATTAGGATTTTTTGAAGCATCTAATCCTCAATATCAATGACCAAATATTGTCGAAATATATAAGTTATATAGACAAAATAGGTAGTTTAACCTGAAGATTCTGTTTCTTTCTTGAGGATCCATGTAAAATGAGTCAGATAGATATCACACAGTTAAAATTTTATAATGGCTTGTCACATTTTATAGATAAAGATCGCATGACTGAATTTGAAGAAAAATCGCTTAGTGATAGATTTTATTCGGGTAGAGATGTCAGTACTGAGACTGTAATCGAAGAATTAGGGCCTATTGCAATCCATTATGCCAATGTTCAACCTTGGGCTCAAGAGATTCCCGATATCGATCGGAAAAGTGCACGAGCTTTCTCACTCTGGGCTGAAGATAACAACACGAATGAAATTGTAACTACTGTTAAGGGATTCTATGCACTAATCCCACTCCAGTGGGGAAAAGAAACGATACGTGAGTATTATTCCTTTAGTGAAAATGTCCCATATTACCCCATGGTAGTGATATCATCATTTTTAACCATCATCAACGAGGAGTCTCAATTGGAAAGACTCGTGGAGCGTGTGAGGGAAGAAATCCAGAAAAACTGGCAAGATTTGCGAGAAAGGATGATAAACACACTTGAAAAGACTGATCTGTGGAAGAGATATGTGTTATCGTTTGATAGTATTATCCATTTCTCCTTTCTATGCTCAGCTTTTGATCGAGAACTTGTGAAAGCTTTACAGAAGAGCAATTATCGAATAACAGGATCATTACAGATGCTAGCTTCTCCAACTTCTTCGTATGATGATGCAATGATCGCAGCTCATCTCAGCGGGGCAAAAAAAGTTCTTGAAAAGGCAAATACGAATAATTAGGGACATTTCGGAAGAATAGAGCAATCCATTTCATAAATCGGTTCCTATTTCCGTCAACTTCTAATATTCGTGATTCTTTAAGAGAGAGTAGAATATAACTGAGAGAGAATTGATGGCTGAAAATATAGATTCTAAAATTCCCATCAGTTGGTTGCATACCCAAGGCTATTGCGAGTACCAAATTCAGCTTGAATATGTACAAAAAATTAAATCAAAACCAACTAAAGCAATGCAATTGGGAAAAAAGATACATGAAAAACTCGAAGAGGATCACAAGGAAAAAGCAGATTTAAAATTATCAACTGAAGGTGCTCTCTCTAAAGTAAAAGAAGAAAAAGTAACTCTCATCTGTCGCGAATTACCGATAGAGGGAACGAATATTTATGGAATAATTGATGAAGTCCAACTAAATCCTGATCAGATTAGAATTATTGATGATAAACCTGGACAAATAGCATACATTAGTATGAAAAAACAGGTTTGGGGGTATTGTTTAGCATTCCAAGAGAAATTTAACCCAGATCAAGCTATTATTGCTTGTTTAAGGAATCGTGATACACAGGAAGTTATTTGGGAAAAAAATTTTTCCACAGAGGACAATGAACTGGTTCAGAAAGCAATCGATAGAATAATGGGTATTTTAAATCAAACCAAGGAAGCAATTCCTACTGGAAATCCGAACAAGTGCCAGAAATGTCGATTTCAAACACAATGCACTAGGAAGACATTGGTATAATGCTCGGTTATGAATTAGCCTTCATGTAATAGTGATAAACATCATTCCAGTCTGAAACATCTTCCACATCCATATCCTCACGAATATATAGAAAACGGGCATTACGCAAGGAGAATTTATCTTCTCGTCTTACAATTCCTAAACTATCAATTGTAATTACAATATGAGGTTCTATAGCAAAACCCCAGCTTTGTTTTACCTGTGTGAAACGACCACGTGATTCAATAGCGGGTGTTAAATCCATGAGTTGAGCATTAGGGGGAATTAAACCATTCCCGAGAATTAATTCTGCTAATCGGGAACCTGCACGAACATCTAGTCCGCGTATCATACCCAAATGAGTATATCCTTCTTCCCGTTTCACAGCATATCGTACTCCCCAAACTCTTAACCGTCCATGTTCTTGTAAGGGGATAATTCCTGTGATTGTAACGTCCAATGTTTCTTTCGGTTTTAGTTTATACCAGAATTTAGAACGCTTACCAAGTTCATAAGGACCCTTTGGAATTTTAACAATCGCTCCCTCGTGTTTAGTATCAATAAAGTTATTATAAGCTCTAATCAGACTTCCATTATCCTTTACAAAGATACTTTGGACTTCACGGACTTCTAGACTTGGATTATTTCCACGTGCTCTTATTCCTGTAACAAGTTGATGTCGAATTCGTCGACGTTGTTCAAAAGGTAGCTGAACAGTTTCAACACCATTAAGAAAAAGCACATCAAATACAATATATAGTAAACGAACTGACTCCACTCCGTCTTTTACAGCCTCATGGAGTTCATAAACATCCAGATATCTGGGACCTTCTACGGTCCATTGTTGAGCAGTAATCTCTCCATCCAGAATGACCGAATATGCAGGAATTAGATTTAGCAACTGGGTAATCGCTGGAAATTTATAGGTATAATCTCTTCTTCTTCGAGAATAGCACCCAATCTTATTTCCAAGCTTATGGACTAATAAACGAACACCGTCGTACTTTGCCTCTGCAAAAACTGGGAATTTGGAGTATTTTTCCCATTTTTCGGCCAACATAGGCTTGAATGGACGAAAAGGGAGTAATCGTTCAAATTGAGTAAGCTGCTTGTTATTTTGGACTAAATCAGCAATATCAGTAAAGGAATGCATTGAAATAAGTCGTTCTAGCATTTTCAAATCGATATTAAAGGCTTTGGAAAAAGCACGGACCAAACTTGAGGTACGAGATACATGGTCATGGAACCTATTAACTTGAGAAGCTAAAAAGTATACCTCGATTTTTCCCATGCGCTTTAATAATTCCGCAAATACAGCTACTTTAATGGTGATCTTAGATTCCTCAGCTAACGCGTCACCAACAGCCAAAATCTCGGTTAGTGTTAGATCTCCTCGTTCCTTCTTAATAAAGGTAGCGACTGCCGCAGGCCATTCACCAAAAGTCTCTCCTAATCGTCTTTTTTCGATTTCTTGATGAGTGGCTTCAATATTTATTCTTCGTAATGCCTGTTCAAATCGGGTACGACCAATTCCCATTCGATTAAAGCTAGTCTCGCCTTCCAGAACACTTACTTTTTGAGTCAATGTCAAACCATTATTATGCTTCAAGTACCATTCTAGCCGTTCGTCAGTATTTTTCAAAAAAGGGTACTTTAGACCAAATAATCTGTGAAAAGTGAAAGCTTTATTCTTATATGGAGTAAGAACGTCTCGACAAATAGCGTAAAAACTAACTGACGAAAGATCAGATAAGGTAAGCGTTTTATTATGCTGAAATGAGTGAATTATTAAATAAACCAAATGTAAGGGGAGTTTATAGGAGTTTGCCAACAGGAAGAATGTGGAGGGATCTAATGACTTAAGATTCGTAACTTGTTTGATTTCAGCCACTAAATCTTTAAAATCATCATCAGATTCAATCACAGATCGTTCATAGGAAGTTAGAATCATTTTAGCATTTAATCCCAAAAATTGGCTGGAAATTCATGATCACTAGGTTGTGTACTATCCGCACGAATCATTCCACTCTCATTGAATGAGATTTTAACGGAAAAATTCAATGTATGACATACTTTTGAACGGGCATTAATGACAGTAACACTATCACGATACTGAGAACCCCAGATTTCAGCTTGTGCTTTGGAAGTCATGGATTTCTTTGAAATATGTAGTGCTACTTCACTGGTGTGAAATAATGCCTCGCCACCTTGCGGAACACCTGTATCTTTAACTTGACCAATGACAACACATGTTACTCCTTTTTCGTGGTTGTAGGTCTTCAAAGCATTCAAATTATCTACAGTGTTGAGTTTTGAAGGATCAAGCATATTAATAGAATCGATAATGGTAAATTTACATTCTAGTTCTTCAACTGCATACCGATAATCCCGTATAAATTCCTCCCAGCTTTTCCCTTTATGGTACTGATTCGGAATAACAATGTACAGATCATCATATTTTTTCCTAAACTGCTTTTCCGATAAGCCTGAGACAGTTTCAGCAATTTTTAAAAATCGAGAAAATAAATCATTCCTACCTGAATCTTTGTCATCATAAAAACCTTCTTCTGCCACAACATAGGCCGTTTTTATCCCAGACATAACTGCATTGATTATCATTTCCAATGCGGATCGCGTTTTGCCACTATAAGCAGGTCCAGTCAGAGTACAAGTACATCCTTGTGGAATACCACCCAAGAGAGAATTATCTTCTGATAAAAAGAGCTTAGAATAAAGGGGATGAACATTTAAACCCATTTGTGCAACTATCCCTCTTTCCAAGGTCTTTGGGATAATAATGTCATGAGGAACTGCTTCTACAGTCTCTTCAGCCTGTTGAAAGGGACTGGAACTATCCCATTGACCAGGCATTGCTCCAGCACTCATCATTGATTGCATAGTTTGCATCATTTGTGACATTAAAGCCATCTGGTCAGTAGAGCCTGAGGGAGATGGGGAAGTGGAAATCGGAGGCATTTCCTCAGTTGAATCTGGAGGATACGAGGTATCAGGTGTGACGTCATCTGTAGGTTTATCCTCAAAAAATGATGCCGCTTTTCTCTTTTTCTTTGCCATAATTCGATCAACTATTGATTTGGATTCGTATATTGAGATTAAGTAGATATTTAGCTTCTTATAGTATTCGATCTTCCATCTGAAAAGCTATTTACTTTTTCTACACTAACTTCAAGTAAATTTTCAGTGTTGTGTTCCTTAAAGGTTAGAAAAGCTATTATGAAGATGTATTCGATCCCTGATAATGAATTCAAATCAGTTAAATCCACCATACATTTATGGAGATAGGTCTTTTAGATGAGTGAAATAGTGGAAATTGATGGGACTATTGGTGGAGGGTCTGTTCTTCGACTAGGAGTTCCACTAGCTATAGCATTAGGAAAATCCCTACGTATTATAAATATACGACAAGTTAGAGAACGACGAAAAGGATTACAAACCCAACATCTAACCGGATTAACCTTTCTAGCCCAGCTCACAGGCAGTCAATTATTAGGGGCAACTATAGGATCTTCAGAGATCTATCTCACCCCTGGACCAAATTCTCCTCCAATGAATATTTTACCCAAAATCCAGATTCCTACAGCTGCAGCTGTATCCTTAATTCTCCAAATTCTCTCAAACTATGTCTTTGCTTCAAGAAAACCTCTAGCTTTTGAGTTTGAAGGGGGAGGTACCCATGTTGCTCATAGTCCAAATTTTGATGTTCTACTAAATGTCAATAAACCGCTTTTTAAATTATTTGGTGTACACATGCACATCCAACTTGTTAGACCAGGTTTTTATCCTCAAGGAGGAGCAAAAGGAAGAATCTTAATCGAACCAGTACCCTTCACCAAAGTAGTTCTAACTACTGGTGAAGTGAGAGAAATTGAAGTCATAAGTAGTGCATCAACATCACTCAAGACACAACAAATAGCAGAGAAGCAGTTACGCGGATTTAAGTCAGTATTACAAGCTGATAAAGAATATGCGGGTTATGCGGATTCAATCAATCCAGGGTTTGCATGTAGTAGTATTATTAGATTTACAGGTAATTCACTGAAAGGGCTTGCCCTTGTGGGAAGTCAAAGTGATTCTCCTGAAGACCTAGGGAGAGATACGGCAATTATGACAAAAAAGGAATTAGCCGTTCAGACCACTGTAGATGAACAGATGGCAGATCAATTGTTACTTCCCCTCGCCTTTGCACCAAGTGGGTCATCTTATACCTTCGACCGAATGTATGAACATATTGAAACAAATCTTAAAGTAATTAAGCATGTTTTGGGGGATGTACTGGATTTACAGAAGAAGGATGGACTGTACCAACTCATAAAGCTCTAAGAAAGTTTGAGTGGATAGGAATAAGATGGATCAGATAATAGTTGTGGAAAGGCAGCTCAGATATGTTAAAAATGTGTTATTAGAAAGAAAAGAGAATTTTCAAGAATCTTTCGAAAATTCATTGTTTGAAGGTGAGAATACTGCTGCTGAAGTATTTATTCATGGCCTTACCCCTCTTTACAAGTATAGTATGAATCTCCTTCATCCAGAGATTACCGAAAAAACACTAGAACTCAACTTGAATCGAGATTTGCCTCCCCCTAACCAATACATTGACTTATATGAACGAGTACTCAATGTTCTTAGAGATATTAATGAACAAATGTCAGAGGAAGAATTGAAAGAACATATTGTGTTTCCTTTCAATCCTGAGACCACCATATCAAGAGTGGAATGGATTGGCCTGAATATCATGCACACAGTAACCCATATAGGGCAGGCACTACGCTTACAATCTCTCTATGTACGTCATAAAATGAAATGATAAAGAATTCTGGTTTTAATACACATACTAAAGGACCAACTCTCTATCTATACTGTAATTCTATTCTGAATTGATTCTAGAAATCAAATCTGTCTTACGTAGATGTTTGTTGTATTTCAGAAACTTCATAAGACTAGGAGAAAAATAACATCCTACTTTTAGTAAAAAACAAGGAACTAAGTATACTTTGGAAATGCATGACTTAGTCGTATTTGGGCTAATCATTAATATAATCTCTCGTTTCATAGGGACAATTGTCTCTTCTGATATGTACTACAAAACAAAGGATAATCGACACTCTTTACAACTTATAGGATGGGCATTCCTTCTAATCTCCGGATTTGTACCTTTTGGTATTATTTTTACTCAAGATCTCTCTATAGTGGACATCTTACGGATATTAAATGTAATCTTCCTTAATATCGGACTTTTTTTACTCATAACAGGCCTTTCCATGTATTTTAGACGCTATCCAGAACATATCTTGATTACTGCCTTGTTAGTGATAATCACTGCCCCTCTAATTGTGTTCTTATTATTTGATGTATCCATAGCCATAAATCTCTCAATATTCTTTCAATTTCTTATAATAATCATTTTTCTCTTCCAAGTATATTCCAATCGCAGAGAAATTGAAATTATGGTACAATACAGCTATGGACTGATACTCCTCTTAACAATATTCTTGATAGGCTACGTTGTAGTAAATATTTTTATCGTTCCTCGTGTTCCTGACTATAGTTATGGACTATACATGAGTACTGATAGTACAGCTATTATCGCGTACTATTCATCCGTCGCAGCAGTAACGTTACTTGGTTTAATGGTCTTCTTACACTTAGAGCAAGGTATATATCTTAAAACACAAAATATCTTGAAAGATGATTATTCACACAAAATTGGTAATATTCTCCAAATCATTGTAGGCGCTGGAACTACTATTAAAGCATTTTCGAATTCGGACGAAGTAAATGAATCAACTGATTTAATTCTAGCAAGAACGGAAGAAGCAGGAGAATTAATCAAAAGAATTCGAGAGATGTAGGGAAGTACTAGTGGAATGGGGATCAAAAATGGGAGTATATTTATCAGATCTCAGATTCAATTCTCGATGAATATTTCCTTAATAGACCTGCTAATTTTTCTCCTTGGATAGAAATCCTTCCTCTTTTGATTGTAATAGTACTTATAGCTCATTATTCCAAATCTGACAAAATCTAGGTTCATTCTCAATAATACAGAGGATATTAAGAACCTCAAGACAGTATTAAACTCCACCACTCCTTTTACGTTAATACAGTTGTAGTAAAGGTGTTCTAACAGTAGTACACAAATGAGAAACAAGTGTGGATACTAGCAAAATCTCCATTTTGAATAAAGACTAATCACTCCAAACCTTTCACAGTGTCTCGAGTAAACAAAAATAACAAAGTATTCCTTGTTGTCAATTTAATCCATTGAAATATCGGTTTTCTTCAACAAACCTTCTGTTTTAATTAAGAATAAATCCAATTAGAAGGAAAAATTGCATAACTTCAGCCATATTCTTATAAGGAGCTCATTTTGCTGGTTAATTTGGTTTTCATTTACTTAGAATTTGATTTTATAGGCTAGTTTTACAATCGTATAATTTTTACCTTTATCTTTGATATCTATCCATTTTAAACGTTGGAATTTTATTATTGGGAGCACCAGCAGAGATTTCTCGTTCTTCTGTATGAAAACTAAACACAAAAATCTATGTGAATATTATGAGTTTTGGAAATTCATACAATCGTGGACCACGAGAAATGCACAAAGTAACCTGTGCTGACTGTGGAGTAGAAACGGAAGTTCCTTTCAAACCTGATGGAACAAGACCCGTCTACTGCCAAGAATGTTATAGAAAACGAAGACCACGAAGGTCTTATTAAAACGCAGAAAGATTATCTACGGATATTCTTAACTTTCCCCTTTTTTTCAAGTAATACACATTAGTTTGAAAGACAGAAAGAAGAAATAATGTCAATTAGTGGTAGTTTTTTTAAAATCCCAACCACTATTTGGATAAAAAAGAAAATTTGGCTTAGAAATTACTTCTAAGCGGATTTTGAGGTAAGACTGAGTTCAGTCCCAAAGCAATCCTGAAAAATGGCCACATTACCAAAATTATCATAATGAAACTTATCTTTGATAACTTTCCCATCTTTTGAGATTACTTTCTTCAGAGTTTCGTCAATATTTGCTACTCGGAACCCGATATTTAGTCCTTTGGGTCGGATTTTTTCTGTTTGAAAAATACTTATTCCAATTGAACCATTGATATTAGCCCATCCTTGATTAGGCATTCTTTCACGATCAAATGTCCATCCGAAGACAGTCTCATAAAATTCTATCCCTTTTTCTAAATCTAGAACGGGAATTTCAATTCCTACATCTTCCATGATTTTTTCCTTCTTAACTATTGTTATTTTTTCTGAATAATCAAACAGAAATACTCACACTATAAGTTGTTATTGTTCGGAATACCGTAAATGTATCTAGCAAAAAAGGAAATTATTGGGAATTGAAATGAGTAGTTAATTTCTTTAGGAAAGTTTTATTCTAAATCCTTCACAGTATCTCGAGTTAATTTATCTGCTAATCTGATGGGTTCAGGTAACCGTTGACATATATAACGTAAGATAAGGGAGGTCGCTGTTTGAATAGAGATGAGATGACCAGGTGAAATAAAAATTGGTTTAGAATTGAGATCAGTAACTATTGCTGTTCCGAGCTCTTGGTTGTTATACATCACTGGAGCACTCCTATTTCTAACTAGAATTTCCTCATCAAAATGTCCTAGGAGAAGACGCTTAGCAATCCCGATAGTCGGTTTATTCAAAAGAACTCCAAGATGAGAGGCAAGTCCTACCTTATGTGGGTGAAGAATCCCATTTCCATCAACCACAATAAGATCTGGCTTATTAAACAATTTTTGATAGGCTTTAACAAGCCCCGAAACCTCTCTAAAAGCGAGAAATGTGGGAATATAGTCAATCTTAGGTGAATAACAATGAAATCTATATTCTACAAGCTTGAGACTAGGGATTTCTAAAACTACTATTCCAGCACAAGCCTCCCCAGAAGAAAAATATGAAACATCACATCCCGCAACGTGGGTAATCTTTGTTAAAGAAGGATGGTCCTTAAGAATCACGCGTTTTTGTAATACTAATTGTTCTTTACGAAAATTTCTAAACTGATCGACCAACTTCATTGGAACTTGTTTTTCTATCCATGGTTCCAACTCAGTTGGATTCATGATTTGGTATTTGAATCGTAATCCTATAAGTAATTGTCGTTGTTATTTACTGATTATGGACTCTTAAGTGCAGTCCATATTGTCCAACGATCTTTCTCGATGATTGTTTCTTTGGAACGAATACTTGAGGAAATGTATGTGATCAAATTTTCTAATTGAATATCATTAATCTCATGAAGAATTGACCTACCCTTTCGCTCACGTAAATCAGTAGTCAGATCTGCCATACTCGGATAAATTTTCCTTGTTTCCCAAAAAGAAAAAGTCCTAATATCACTGAAACCAGATTTAATCAGTTCTTCCTTGACTTTATTTAGATGTGGACGACGTTTATGTTCAAACTCTAAAAGATGGGGGAATTTTTCGAAAAAATACCCTCTTATATGCTCTTCTGATGCAGGAGGAACAATATCGTCAGGAGTCCGGTCTTGAACAATATAAATCCCACCCGTTTTTAGTAATCTAAATGCTTCATTCAAACAACTTGAAATATCCGAAACGTGGTGAATAAGAGCACGTTCAAAGATGATATCTGCTAATTTGTCATCTAAACCCGTCAAAGTCGCATCTCCAACAGAAAAAGAAATATTAGGAATATTCGCGGATAAATCTCTTGCGGTTTGAATCATAACCTCTGAGAAATCGATTCCTAGAACATTAGATGCCCCAAGCTGGGCCCATACTCTTGTATAAAGACCTCCTCCACACCCGATGTCTAGCACTTGTTTTCCCTGCGGATTTGCTATCGCTAAGATGTTTTTAATCCATTCTGGGTCAACCTGTCGGTTTGAATATGAGAATCGATTTTCTACATTGTGAAAATTGATCGGCATTATAATTCACGTGAATATTAAATAAAATCAGATCACTTTGAAGTAGGAGTTGTAGATATATATCATACTTGGTTTAGCAGTTGTATTCACCTTCTTCTCTCTCTCGTGGAGAAGAAATAAACGGGGAAAGGAAATGGTTAAGAATTTCAAACTTATCGGGATTGATCCGATAAGCAGTCCATTTACCATTTGATTTTGAGGTTATCATACCGTCTTTGTTAAAAGTTATCTTTCGACCAATTATCAAACCTTCTGTCTTTAGCTTGGCTAACTGTTTGGTGATAATTGGTTGTTGTTCATTAAACACCGAAGTTAGATCACAAGTACATAATTCTTGCTGATTTAAGAGCAAGCGTAGAATTTTTAATCGCAAGGGGTGAGCAATAGTTTTTAAAACGCGAATCCCATCGACATCGGGAAGCTCAGAGTTGGCGAGTTTATCTATTTCCTTCGAGGTTAGATCACAGCAAGAATATTGCATTCTAATCACGCGATTGGTTTTGAAGCAAAAATTATCCCAGATTCGATGGCCAATTCTGGCACATCAAACTGTACGGAATCTTTATTCCCAAGTTTAACAGAAATATTTGTGAATCCTATTTCATGTAATATTTCTTCATGTTCAGTCTTAGTAAGTGCCCCACCAACACAACTACACCACAGGTCAGAATCTTCTTTAATTTCACGACTTAAAGGTTGAGTCGCAATGACATCTGCATCTATCATAATCCCACCAGGTTTTAATAGTCTGAACACCTCATTGAATACCTGAGATTTATCTAAGGCAAGATTGATTACACAATTACTAATAACTACATCTGCACTGTTATCAGGAAGAGGAATGTCTTTAATATTCGCTTTCACTAAGGTAACATTAGTCAAATTATTTTTTTGGGCATTCTCTGTTGCTTCTTGAATCATATCATCAGTAAAATCGACACCAACAGCTTTACCAGTAGGTCCTACTAAATCTGCTGCGGTCATGAGATCATGACCCGCACCTGATCCTAAATCAATAACCGTCATTCCTTCCTCAAGATAATCCCTAAGAATCGGTTTTAGATATATACATCCGAATGAAACAGGTTCTCCCGCTTCTAACACTGTTGAAGAAGGACAACAACTCTGGGATTGAGTCTGTGGTGAACAACATGACGACGGGGTGCTAGACTTTCTTTGTTTCAAAGCATTAGAATATGATTTCTGTATTGTTTCTTCTTGAATTTCCATTTTTACTCATTAGAAATATATACCCTTTTTGGTATATATTATTTTTGGTATATATGATATCAAGAAGTAATAAGGTTCAATGAGATTGAACCCAGAAATTACTCCACGACTCTCTTCCTCATGATCCTTGTAATACTTATTGTGATGTTAACTGCTCTATCTTTTTCCCTTCTAGTAATTTAATTTGTTGTTACAAGGAAGAGAAAACTAATTTCTTCGTTTCTTTCTGTAAAAAACTATTGTTACAATCAGTAAGGGGAGCAAAGTCAACTCAAATCCAGGAGCGCTGGAAGCCACAGTAATTGAGATTGTAACTGTTTTTGGGGTTACTAGTGAACCTCTATTATTGAGAACAAACCACCAAGTCCCAGCCTCTGGCAAAGTGAATTGTAGACGAATCAAGTCAATCCGAAGAGTCCACTCAATCAGATGATTCTAGTTCGTCAGATGATCCAGGAGTTAGAATTACTCCTATACCTGCTATATGTTTGCTAATAGCTGTTCCAATCTTAGTCTTAAAGCGGAGGAAATTCTGAACGATTAAACGAGTACAATATCAGAATATACAAGGATTAGAATATCCCCCTTATAGTTTGAAATTTAACCCTGATTCTTCAGTGTCCTTAATGAGAAAAATTAACCTCTCTTGAAATATTTTTGATTTAGGATAAAAAATTTAAATGCATCCTTGGAGGTTGCGGAAGTACAAGTATTCTACCTATAGAGATGATGATTAGATGACCGAATTTAAAGTAATTGAAGAAAGAAAGAAAGGGAAATTTGAAGAAGCAATGGTTGAACATCTTGAGCAAGGATGGGAAATTGTAAATTGTATGCACAGTACAAAAACTGAAAAACATCACGGCTATTTAGTGAAGAAATAAATAAATCAAGAAACAAATTTGAGAACATAAAGATTCGACTAGACACTAAATAACAATTCCTATTGACTTTTCTCAAAGGATATCCATAAGTTACTCCTTTACTAACCTTTTCTCGTGAAATCATGACCAAGAATTATCGATACACGTCTCATAAAGAGAAAAAACACCTTTACGGTTAAAGGCATTTAACCAGAAACTGTGGGACAAGTATTTATAGGTAAATGGCCCTAGAAATGGAGTGTCTGTTTCAGACAACATCCCATGTTTGGAGGTTGATCAAATGGATAAAGAATATTCTAAAATTTTAAAATATGTATTTTTAATTCACTTTATAGTCGCAATAGCCTTTGGGCTAGGGTATTTTTTCGTTCCAGAAGCCTTATTGGAATTTTTTGAATGGCCAGTCGAAGATCTCTATGTCGTCCGTGTACTTGGAGCTGCATTTATTGGAATTGCAACCAGCTCACTTCTTGGCTATTTAACAACTAGTTGGGACAAAGTAAAGATTATTGTGCAGATGGAAATAGTCTGGTTAGTTTTCGGAATTCTAGGAGCATTTTGGAGCTTACTAGGAGAAGTTGAATATCCTCTCTTTGCTATAACATCGCCTCTTATGCTAATTGGTTTTCTTATTGGTTTCGGTTATTGCTATTATCTTGAAGAATTTTAGGAGGAGTAATTCACATCCTCCTTCTTTTTTTTTATCTCAAATATCGACTTCTAGAATGTTCCCTGCTCGAAAGAGGATTCTGATATATTTCTTCAGGGAGAGAAAGAGTAATATTCAACATTGCTCTTACATCTTTATATGAATTCACGTTTCTGAACCATCTGTGAAGATCTTTTCCAATCATGGAAAACACAGGTCTGATTCCAAAGATTGTATCTCAAAAAGATTAGGATTATTATTCCCTTCTTGGTGTGTTACATGAGTATAGAACAATCAAATATGGGTGAAGGAGAATCTGTGAAGTTTTTAGAAGGCCATGAATTGAGAACCGCTTTGATGCTACTTCCTACTTACGCAAAAAAGTCAGTTTACATAATGGTACCCTTTATTGGACGGGGACAACTCTTAACTTCGATTCTCAATATTCCAAACCATATAAAGGTGAAAATGTTTACTAGGGACAAAAAAGGATACTTACCAAGTATAAAAACCTTAGCTGATCCAACTTTAGAGGAATTAAAACTAAAAAAGAACATTCAAGTTTTCATTGACAATAAAATCCATGCTAAAATATGGCTAATTGAAGAAATGGCTATTGTTCATTCAATGAACGGAACCTTTCATTCAGAAAATCACAATTTTGAAGCAGGAATAATGACAAACGATAAACAGACAATTAGTGCGATTTACGACTATTTTATTAGAGCTGAGAAAGAAGGTACGAAATTATAGCATAAATCCTATTATAGAAACACTAGTAGTACATAAAGGAAGAATATGATATTGGAAAACACAAACTAGAATTTTTAAAATTAAATGAAATTTTCCAAACATGAGAACTTTAATTGTCACTGCTTCGTCCAAGAGTAAAAGGAAAGAGAATCTTATTTTTAAGAAGCCAAGTAAAACATTTTCTAACTCGATAAGTGAAAAAAATCAGCAAGAACTTCTTCATGCGAGAAGTAGTCTTCTAAAAGAGTTCGGTTTTTCTGAGGGGCCTGACACACACTTCAATCTTAAACCAACTGATGATAAGGATTTCCTTCCAGCCTATTCAAGATATAAGGGAAGAACTTTTTCAAAAGTAACTGAAGGAGCATGGACTTCATTACTAAAAAACGATGATTTTGATTGTATTATTCTATCAGCGTATTATGGCTTAATTCGTTTTAATGAACCCATACGAAATTACGAAATAAAACAAGTCACCAAATTACCGTCTGGAACAACGATTGGTAAATTCTGGAAAGCTTCAGGAGCTACAAACTGGCTTTTCGATTATATAGAAAATAATCAGTTCGAGGATGTTAAGTTCGTGTTATCGACAATGTATTCTGATATAATTCAAAAAGAAACAATCATGAATCGTCTAAAAGACGAGTTAGATGTGTCAAGTGAAGATCAGCAGTTCAAACATGGTGGTGGAATGAAATCTATGAGCCTCAGAGGGCAATATATTAATGACTTGTTACTAAATAAACTGTAATTGTGAATTGAAAAGTACTCAAGCATATTTCAATCAAAACACACATTTAGTTAAAACAACAGGTTAGTATCAGCAATCTTATATACAACAACTAATCTCAAAATAGGTTGTTTTCTCATTTCTGAATTTTTCAAATTAAAGGTGAACCTAGCATTGAATTTAGGCAAAAATAAAACAGATATCCAAAAATTGAGTTTTTTAATCTCCTTCATTTCGAGTTCGTTTGTAGCTCTTGTTTTGTTAATCTTTGATTATATCCACGGATATGAAGACTATTGGCACGAATTCCGAAAATTAAGTTACTCTGTTAATGCCAGTACAGAGATTTTTGGGCCGATAATTATTCTAGTGGCCACATTTTCCGCTATATGTGCTTTTATATCTCTAGCAGGGTTTATTGATCGTGAATTTCTAACTGATAAAGTCATAAAATATGGTGTTTTTCTTTCAGGATTTCATTTTTTTATGGCTGGATTTGGTACAATTGTTGGTGTGACAACGGCATACAAATGGTGGTTTGGATTAGCGTTCTATTTAGGTGTGATTGGAAACATAGTAACTTTTGCTGTCTTTGTATATCAATATAGACTTTTAAAATAACGCTCTACTATTATAGATCATAGATGATTATGTAGCAGAGAGTGTGGATGACCAGTTTCCGATAAAAAGTGTAGGAACCATCAAGTGATTAGAAGAAACTCATCTTCCTTCTTCTCATTACTGAATCTACTCATCCTACATTTAAAATGGCTAACTACTCAGATGATGCTGGTTTCAAGCTCTTTGACGAATAACGGAGAGGAGTAATTATCGTTGTATCATCATTTGTTAAAATTCCAATACTTTTCCTCAAAGACTCGATCAATTAGAATTCAATGTTTATAAAGAGGATAACTAAATCTATTTTTGAGGATAGATCAATAAAGAGAGAAGGACAAAAATGAACAAACTGTTGTTAATTGGGATTTTTCTTACTGGACTCATACTCTCATGCCCAATAGAGGTTATCACTTCCCATAAAGTGGTTATTACAATCAATCAAACAGATAATTCTAATTATTCAACAAAATTTCAAACTAGAGGAGGGTACACATCTATCTGGGAGGAATATGAGAACGCCCCTGGAGATCAGCCAGGGGACGATAGCATAGTCTTTGGTCCTACATTTGGGCCATACCACAACTATTCAGAGCTCATCAATAAACTAAAAAATCTCAATACGACATACCCAGAGATTATTGAGGTCTTTACGATAGGAAAAACCTATTTTGAACGAAAGATTTATTGTGTCAGAATCACGAACGAATCAATTACGATTCCAAAAACTGAAATTCTGATTGTTGGTCAACACCACGCTCAGGAACAAATCAGTGTTGAAAATGCCCTTTATTTTATCGATAAAGTAGTATTGGAATTCTTCTCGTCTTCAACCAGAATTCAGAACCTGTTGAACACTAAAGCGATTTATGTGATCCCTAGTCTCAATATTGATGGTGCTGAACTAATGAGTCAAAATCCATGGCAGAGAAAAACCTTACGACCAATCGATGAAGATGGAGATGGAGTTGAGGATGAATATGAAGTACAAGACATTAATATGGACGGATATGTTGATAGATTGCGTGATGAAGAGAATGGATTCATTGGACATGAAGGAATAGATCTAGATGGAGACGGACGAATAGGAAATGATAAACCAGGGGGAGTCGATCCTAATCGTAATTATGCTTATCAGTTTGGAAAACAACCAGGCGCTTCAGATAATCCTTCTGCTTGGAATTATCATGGACCCTATGCATTTTCTGAAAATTGTACGGCACGATTTCGTGATTTTGTACTACAAAGGAATTTTATAACTGCAATCTCTCTACATTCTGGAATGGACTATAGTATGGTATTAGGGCCTTCAACAGGAGAAGGTGGATTGCTAGAAGGAATAGATAAGGACTTGTATCTTAGCACAGGGACAAAACTGCAAGAACTCACTGGTTTTTCACTTGAAATAGAGGAAAGTGTGTATCCTCTTTCTGGTGTGTGGGACGACTGGATGTATTCGAATGGTACACTCTTAGCATTCACGTTTGAAACCTATGGTAATCCTTCCGCATACTTTTCAATCTATAATGAAACAATTGGCAGATATCACTATCGTGGAGTATGGGATTATTGTAATCCTCCAGGAGACGAGGTGATCGAGAATAGCGCACAAACCTATCCAGGACTCTTGTTTATGGCAGAAGAAGCCCCTTATCTCTCAATCCAAACTAATAATAAACAAGTAGGAGAACAGCTCCAGATTACAGTGAGTGTAACTAATCCTTCAACATATATCCGAACGAATTGCAGCATTACTCTCGATTGGACAGCTTCTCAAGTCACAGGTTTGACTCTTCTCAATACCACGTACACAGTGAATCTTGGTGAACTACAGGCGAAATCAACCTCTCAAACTACAATCATATTTTTAATTGATGAATCAAATTATTCCTTACATATCAAATTATGGGCAACTGGTCCAAAAGTGGGAGGAGCAGTAACAGAATACGATTTAAATTCCTTTCAGGTAACAACAGAATCTAGTATTCCGATTACGCTAATTGGGATGATAGGTTCCTTCGTTTACATCATAATCAAAAGAAAATTGAAGTACCAGACCAAACGCTTTTAAATAATGAATGGATTTTGTAAAAGCATTAGTAAATAGGCGAGGAATTAATCTTTAACTAGGATCGGAGTAAGATACAATAAACAATCGGACTGTATGTCTGAAAACAAAAATAGGAATATTTGGAGCAGATAAAGTTGACTATAGATCTAATAGAATGGATTGAAGTAAATAGAGAACAATTTATCGAACTCAGTGACAGCATATGGGGACACGCTGAGATTGGTCTAATGGAGGAGAAGTCTTCCGCCCTTTTAATTAAAATATTAAAAGATTCTGGCTTTAAAATTGAACAGGGAATCGCAAAGATGCCAACTGCATTTATTGCAAGCTATGGAAATGGAAAACCTGTCATAGCTATTTTAGGTGAGTATGATGCGTTACCTGGCTTGAGTCAAACTTCTGATCCAGTAAAAAAACCTTTAAAGGAAGGTGATCCTGGACATGGATGCGGGCATAATCTACTAGGGGTAGCAGGAATTGCTGCATGTCTAGCATTGAGGGAGGCAATAGATACAGGTGATATCCAAGGAACGATTCGTTATTATGGGTGTCCAGCGGAGGAGAACGTGGATGCAAAGGGAGGGATGGTAAAAGAAGGTGGTTTTTCCGATGTAGATATTTCTTTGACATGGCATCCTAGTACCACTAATAGTGTATGGGCAACTAATTCTCAAGCTATCTATTCGATCGTATTTAATTTTAAAGGAAAAACTGCTCATGCAGCAGGAGATCCGTATCATGGACGTTCAGCTCTCGACGCGGTAGAATTAATGAATGTGGGGTGCAATTATTTAAGAGAACATCTTATCCCCGATGCTAGTATTCATTACATTATTACTAAAGGTGGAGAAGCACCAAATATTGTACCAGAAGAAGCAGCTGTCTGGTATTTTGTGAGAGCTCCTCGACTTGATCAATTAAGGGATATATATCCACGAGTGGTTAAAGTAGCGGAAGGAGCCGCTCTTATGACCGAGACCAAAGTACTTATTGATTTTCAAGGGGGATCAGCAAACTTAATGGCTAATAATATACTTGAAGATTTACTCTATCAAAAGATGATAGAGCTAGGACCACTCAAATTTGACCAAGCAGATCAAGATTACGCAAATGAAATTATTAAATCTTTTCCAGATGGATACTTTGATCGAAATTTATCAACACTCCCACAAGATATGCAAATACAAATGGAACAATTTAGAGGTATCAATTTGTGTGAAATAAACCTACCAACAGTGAGTCGAGGAGTAACCCTTCCTGGATCTACAGACGTAGGGGATGTAAGTTGGGTAACACCGTTGGCTCAATTTACCACAGCTTGCGCAAGCATAGGTACTCCAGGTCACTCCTGGCAACTTGTGGCGCAAGCAGGAATGAGTATAGGGCACAAAGGGATGCTTCATGCCGCTAAAATCTTAACCCTCTCGATTCTTGAGTTGTTTACTAATCCAGAGTTGTTAGCAAAAGCAAAAGATGAATTTAAGAAACGAATTGCAAAGACTCCCTACACGAGTCCCCTCCCCGAAGATTGGCATCCACCTATTGAGTATATTAAATCCCTTTATCCAAGGAGTAGCTAAGTGAAAGTTTCACCAGGAAACAATGGTAAATAATGATTTGAACTATATTTTCCTACGTTTTCGATCAACTACCACATTGGTATGGAGAGAAATATATGGAAACAACGGGAGAAATTACTTGGATTACATGAAGTCTAAGTAAAAATTTTAACACTTATGTTTTCGTCATAAATATGTTGATTATTCTCTAATATCTTGATGTTTTCTCCTTCATTTAACTCCCCAACTTCATACAGCAATTTGTCGATTTCACTTAAAGCAAGCTTTTCCTTTTCCTTTATCATAAGAATCAATCCATCTTGTTTTTCGTTAAGTAAGCTGGTTTAAACATCAAGACACAGGATATACAGAACAAAGAAAGAATTTCATCCATAAATTCTCTTCTTTACTTCTTCTGCCAGATTAATATTGCGTTTAAGCCACACGGGAATACTAGGATGATTTCTAACTTCTTCAATTGACATCCAAAAAACGTTAGCTACTTCATCAGGGCTCTTACAATGTGGAACTCCAGATTTATATTTACACAAGAATACGATATCAACCACAGGTTCTTCATCAGCAAGGAACAGACTACTATTCACGTACGTCATCTGATCCTCAACTTCAACTCCAATCTCCTCATAAATCTCTCTAATGAGTGTTTTCTCAAGAATATTCACACTTTCCTTCGTTTTGTCAACCTTTCCCCCTACAAATGATATGAAACCTCCACCATATTCCTCTTTTTCGCTTCTTTCTATTAATAACCACTTGTTTTCCTTGAATATGGCTGCTTCAACATTCACAATGTAAAAATAAGGAGATAGGTTGATATTTCTAGAGTTCATAAGAGCAAACAAACGATGAGGTCTATTTGAATTGTTCCCTTTTTTCCATTATTGTGGAAAATGAGAGAGAATTTCTCGATTTTTCACGATTATAGAAGCATATACCAGAGGAATTACTATCAAACCTCTATCCTCCTAGTCGCTAACATAAGCAACAACATCAATTTGGACTAAAATACTATCATTCAAGAAATCAGTGATAATTGTCGTTCGTGCTGGAAATTCATTGCTAAATTGGTTTTTGTAGATACCAACCATCTTTCTAAAGTCTTTTTTGTTCTTTATTAAAACTGTGGTTTTAATAATATCATCGAGTGTCGCATTTGCATCTTTAAGGGTCTTTTTTAGATTTTTAAAGGTATATTCCGTTTGTGATTCGATATCTGTAAGTGGATTGCCCCTTTCATCTACTGTAGCACCATGATAACTTGTATAGATAAAATTACCGGCCTTAACATACGTACAATGAGTATAACCGGTTTCAGGATGTAAATTAACAAATTCAATATCTCTTTTATTTGTCATTACTTATTCTCCTCTTTACTAATTAATAATGTGGGTGTAATTATCTAGAAAACCTATGAAAAATGGATTTTTTCAGATTGACCAATCTAAGTTAAAACGCTGCATGGCATTCTTCCATGAAAGCACAGTTTGGACAAACTCTGAATCGTACATAAAGAAGAGTCCCTGCTAGTGAGACTATGAAACCAATTAATGTTATCAAAGCAAATACAGAAAAATCCAAAAAGAAAGAAATAGGAATGAAGATAATAGGTCCTAACCATAGGATGTACGAATGCCAAAACCATTTTTTCCCACACGCAACATGTTTGTCTAAGTATGTTTCTTTCCATTCATCTACTGGTAATAGCGTTTGAGCAGTCTTCCCTGTCTTTTCATCCACTGTAAATTCCTTTACTTTGTAGTAACAGTTTTTACAATGCTTAATTGGCCATACCAATAAGTTAAACCAAACAGAATATATTAAATACACTACAGCAACCCATGCATTGAAAAATATTATTCCTACGGTGCCAAGAACTATCGTAGCTATCCTTAACGTCAATACAATTACTGAATTATTGTACGGACACTTAGGATACAACAGATGTCGTAGATTAGATGAGCGATATACTTCAGTCAAATTTCTATTCTTCCTAACTGAACAGTAACGAGATTATAACCTTTTATCATCATGAAATTTGTTTTTTCTTTTTTAAGGTTTGTATAAATCGAGAAATGAAAAAAAAAATCCAAACAATCATTATATTGAGTATTCCTCAAATCTATCTCTGTAAAAGGCTGGTTTAGATTACATAAGAATGTACTTTTCTTGATCAAACCAATAAAAAATGTCCTAGAAAAAAGAAAATATAGTAGTATTGTGTGAAAAAATATATCAATCTTAATAGACAATCTCCTTGCCATGAAAAAATATCTGCCATACTTAAAGCTATTATTCACACGATCACAAAAAATCACAATTGACGCTATTCCTAATGGATCGATAATAGATATTGGAGGAGGCGGGGAAGGAATTATAGCACAGATAGGAAAAAATAATGTAACAGTAATTGATAAGCACCAAGGAGAGATAGATGAAGCTAAATCAAAATCACCAACCTCTAAGTGGGTTTTAGCTGATGCAACTAGTCTTGAATATGAATCTGGATACTTTGACAATGCCACTGCTTTTTTCAGTGGAATGTATATGTCAATTGAAACATTTGAAAAAGTATGTGAAGAAGTATATCGTGTTTTAAAGAATGGAGGAGAGTTTTGGATCTGGGATGCGGAAATATCTGAAAATGCAGGATTATTCATTATACGTCTGTCAGTGACCTTACCAAATGGTAAAAAAATAAGAACAGCATATGGGTCAAAAATAATGAAGCGTAGTGTAACAGAAATCAAACAAAAACTCCTAAACGTGAAATTTCAAGTTGAAGTAATTGAAAATCAGGAAAAATGGTTTTTCCTAAAAGCAGTAAAAATTTCGTAAATAATGCTGTCTTTGACCGTTAAAAGTCCCTAGTTTTGATTTGTTGTTCTAGTTTTAATTTTAATTAGACTATATCTTGTCTAGTTGTGTTAAGCTTTGAGCAATTGATTCTCGGAGAGTTGTCAGATAATATTAGTTTCTAATCAGAACCTCTTATCTTATCAAAACCAGTTATGAAACCACGTGGTTATATGTTAATTCGTAGACAACTAATTCTGAATCAATACTAAGGTAGAATTTTCTAGAAAGAAATCTAAGTGGTTAATTAAGCTTCAAATACTGATAAAGTCATACGAAAGTCAGACGATTCATGTTCTTGATCAACATTTTCCACGCGATAGGTAATCCCTGTTTTCCGCTGGAGTACAATAGCTGAATGTGCGCCAACGAATTTGGATCGGATTGAAGCAGTCGTACCGACCCACAAAAAGATTTTTCGTAAGATATCATTAACGAAGAGATAAACCATATCTTCATTCAATGGTTCTGAAGAGAAAGGAATGGGATTAATTTTATCAGGATTGGTTTGTACACAGAAAAGGTGAATATTTTGTTTTTCAACAGGTTTCAGTGGTCTATTTGCATATTCACTCGGTTTTATAATTGGGAGAGTGTGAAACATCTACTGATCCTCTATTAGAGGTAAAAACCTATGAAGAGATTGTAATTTAAGATAAACTTACCTCTGAATACCTCCCAGGTTTTCGTATTTAAATAGCATCAAAAGATGTCCAGAATATCCCGAATTAGTTGGGTCTAGATTTTATTAAAATAAAACGATAGTAATAGTTGAAAAACACATGAGAAGGAATGTGATAAAGGTTCTTTCTCTCTCTGTCTATCTGAAGAGGGAGTGAGGGCATTAACAATGAATACTATGACCTGTAAAGAAGCATGAATTAATTATAGGAATCATTTAACTACTATTGTAGATATTAGAGGAAGAAAAAAATGAATACAATCTTACTAGTCAGTATATGGGTAGCAGGATTATTATTGCTTCTCTTTATCTGGTTATTATTGTATAAGAGCTATTTACGATATTCGACGAAAATAGAAACAACAAATGGGATAAGTTCATTGGAGGAGATTACACTTGGAGGATTAAAGCAATGGATATTTATTAGAGGTACAGATCAAAATAATCCAATTTTACTCTTTTTACATGGTGGTCCTGGGGCGCCTTTACTGGGGATATCCAGCTCTCGTAAAAATGATAAGGAATTGATTAAACACTTTACTGTAGTTCATTGGGATCAACGAGGCGCGGGTAAATCGTTTCACCGTGACATTTCGGTTAATTCAATGACTTATGACCGCTTTGTTGAGGATTGTAATGAGTTAATTGATTATCTACGTAATCGGTTTCGCATCCCAAAAGTGTTTATCGTTGCGCATTCAGGGGGGACGGTAATAGGTATGAAAACTGTGTATAAATATCCAGACAAAATATATGCCTATGTGGGAGTAGGGCAATCTATAGACGGTTATGACGAACAAAAAGTCGCATACGATTTCGTACTTGAACAAGCTGAAAAAATTGGTGATCTAAGCAGATATAATGCAATCAAAGCCATAGGCCCTCCTCCTTATGACTCACCGAAAAAGTACTTAAAACAAGCAGGGCATACTCTGCATTATGGAGGATTTTTGGCGGATTCTTCTTTTAAACAATATCTAAAAATGGGATTTTTAATGCTTTACTTCATTCTTTCCCCCGAATATTCATTATCAGAAGGATATAGAACTTTCCGAAACAAGGGATTTGACTTTACTATGAACGCTATATGGGAGGAATATAAAAATATCAATCTCACAAAGGAAATTCAATCTATTAAAGTTCCTATATACTTTTTTGAAGGAAAGTATGATATGACAACTCCCACCGTTCTTGTCGAGAAATTCTATGGCAACCTAAATGCTGAAAAGGGGAAACATCTCATAATTTTTGAAAATTCAGG
>JAEOTM010000121.1 GCA_016839815.1 Candidatus Hodarchaeota archaeon | reverse complement strand
GATACGAAAGTTATTGATGATATTGCCCCTCAGAGTACCTTTATACAGACCTTAAATTCAAATCCCAGAGAGTATATGGATGAGATTCATTGGTATTTGGTGGGTGGAATAGGTAATGATCCTTTATGCTATCTTAGTAAGAGACTCGTATTTGATGGAGTACCCTGTGATGGTTTAGTCGATTAGCCAAGTGCCCTAGCTATGGATATTGATATTCAATTCTCAAACAGAGTAATCTTTGATTGTGATCACACTGCATTAGTAAGCGGAAAGAATCATGGAGTTTATGACTTCATTTATTCTTGGCTATCTCCACAATCACGTAGAATTGGCTATTCTGACGATTCGCGAGGATAAGTGTATCCGAAAATTCAGGTAAATTTCGATACAATACCGTTAGTAATGTCACCTATTTGTTGTTCAAGGAATCCTTTTGCTCTAACATACCGTTTGTAGAAGTTATGATATTCTTCTTTGAGCATCTTCTCATAGTTTATTAGTAGTAGGAATACAGTTGCAATAATTGAAGCAATACCTCCAAGGCCAAAGATGATTGCCGTAGGATGCCGATTTTCATACATGATGAATATTTGAGCTCCTAGCATCGAAACAATAGGTTGAGTCCAAGTGGCAGCAAATTTATTGATTCCCATGAATTGAGCTTCCTTTCCTTCTGGAACCAGATCCGCAGGTAAAGAAAGACTGACTGATTCAATAAAGATCGAAGCAAGTCCTCCAAGCATTGCCACAGGAATAAGTAGAATATAAGCTCCTTCTATATCTACATAAACCAGTAAGAAACAATAAAGCGCAAAAACGATAGACCCTATAATCCCTGTGTTTACTTTTCCAATTTTTTTAATTATAAATCCCGACGGAATGGCCATCAGAGCAGCTACTACACCAGCAATAATTATTACAATTCCTTCATTATTCCCAACAACTTCCTTAGCAGCATCTGATCTCAAAAACTCAGCCATATAGAGAGAAACCGAAGCAGCTCCAAATGTCCAAAAACTTTGAACAACCAACATTTTCCCGAAATCTTTACCACCATATGTTACTAAATATTTGGGAGTATTCCTAATATCCTCAATTGTATCATCAATTGGATCAAATGGAGGATTAACTTTTTCCACTAAAAAGAAAACCGAAACTCCAACTAAAATTACTGATATGCCAGTAAATGGAAAAATCATTGTGACATAAATCTCAGAAACGATAAACCCTAAGCCAACAATACCTACAAATGAACCTAATGTGGTAAAACCAGCTATAGCTAATCCAACCCAACCTCGTTGCTCACGTGTGAATAATTCTGAAAGTAATGCTAGCTTAGGTGAAGATCCAATACCTAATCCTATATAGGCAATAAAAAAAACTGTGGGGAAGACAACCACAAGAAAATCTCGGGGAAGAATTGTAGCAAAAAAAGGGATTAGAGAAATCATGATACCGGCTATAATTGCCCCTGTAAGAATAAATGGTGCTCGAGCTCCATATTTTGACCGATGATCATCGCTATACGCACCGCCCACAATCACAGCAAGTAATAATCCAATCGATCCAGCCATAGTAGAGTAACTCCAGATTGAGTTTGCCATACTTTTTGAAATCTCTAAATGCACTTGCATATAGTCATCATTATAGTATAGAATGATCAAAGAGACAATAAGTGCATTAGAAAAGCTATGCAATCCTAATGCAATCATATTTCGATATTTTTGCGGGATTGATTTCCCTTCACGAAGGATAGCAGTGGATACAGTTGTTATTGGGGATAGTACTTTTCCTATTGGAGTTTTATCACTCATATGGGGACATCCTAAAGCAAAATTTGAATAGATTTTTGTGCAATATATGAATATAAAATCTTAGTCATAGCAGAAGGATAATACGAGAGTTCGTTTTAACGAAATAATGGGTCCATTATTGACCGAGCAGCTGAATAAGGGTCGGTTTTTTTGGTTATTACATCCTGAAGAATCTTTTCCCACTCTTGTTTCCCTATTAATGATGTTAGCATGTTTTCAAAGATTTCCACTTTAATAATTTCATGAATTTCGTTTTTTCTACGAGTCATTTCCTGCTTTAAGGCTAAACCAGCATTTTTGGGATCATTGAGGAAAGTTTGATGCTCAAGTATGGTATCAGCTAATTTAGAAATGCCATCAATAGGAGGAAGATTGGTAGTAGAAATCACTGGCACATGCCATCGATCTTCATCCTTTGCATGAGGATCCAGAGTGAGTAATAACCGTAATTCCCTAGCAATTTCATCAGCTCCAGGCCGATCACTCTTATTAACAACATATATATCTGCAATTTCCAAAATACCAGCTTTAATAGCTTGTACTGCATCACCAGTACCAGGTATTCCAATAACTATTGTAGTATGTGCAGTACGAACAATTTCAACCTCACTTTGTCCTGCACCGACTGTTTCAACCAAGACCAAATCAAAACCCGCGGCATCAAGAACACGAATAGCATCCATGGTTGCGCGAGATAATCCGCCTAAATTACCTCTTGATCCCATGGATCGGATGAAAACATCTGGGTCCGAACTTAATTCATCCATGCGTATTCGGTCCCCAAGTAAAGCTCCTCCGCTGAAAGGAGATGAGGGATCCACAGCAATTATACCAACGGTTTTTCCCTTCCTACGAAACTCAAGTGCTAAATTATTAACAAGAGTCGATTTACCTGACCCTGGTGGGCCTGTAGTTCCCACGACCAAGGCTTTTCCTGTGTGAGGATAAATTTTTCGAATAAATAGCTCACATTCTTCTGGATGATTTTCGACAAGAGTTATTGCTTTAGCAATAGCCCTTTTATTGCGCTTTAATAACTTTTTTACAAGTTCATCCATTTGTGGGTCGTCATCCATTGCGTTCATGAGTTTTGATGAATGTACGCCCTTGAATCAAGATTGAAGAGCAGTGGGTAGATTAGAAGATTCGATCTATTAATGCAATTAAGATAAATAGTACACCAGTAAAGATTACACCCAAAAAGAGCGCGAATCCTAAAGTTACAATATCGTTTTCTCCGAAGCTAGCAAAGACAGCGTAAGCCACAACAGCCCATATAATCAATAGCCCTCCAATAAGGAAGTACTCTTTCCATGTAAACTTGTCCAAGAATCCCATGATTGATCAAATCTCCTACTTAAATCCGAATAAATATGATTTACTACTTAGTTCCTTTCGTACTCTCTTATTTATAAAAGCTCGCTTGTCAAAACTGAAGACCCAGAACTGCGTTTGTCATTCATTCGATTGACAAAAAAGTATTCATTCTACTTACCTTCTTCTGATTCAGATAAAAGATATTTCAGTTTTGGTTTAACTTCTGAGAGATTAGAGGTAAAATCTAAGCTAACAGGACTAATACTTATAGTTTTATTCTCCAATACGGCATAAGCATCAGTACCTTGAGGTACCTCAAGACGATCCCCCCAAATCCAATAGTAAGCTACTCCTCTTGGATCCTCTCGTTTTATTGTATAATCTAAATATTTCGTTGGTGATAAACCGACAACTTCGATCGGAGTATCCATTGTAACATTATCAGGAAAGTTAACATTTAGAAATGCAACTCCATCAGGTAATCCGTTTTCTAAAATCTTTTCTATTATGTCACAAGCCAATTCCGCAGCAACTTTGTAGCCGTCAACAGATTGTCGATCATCAAAAAACAGTTTATCATGAACATCAAGAGAAAATGCGACAGCAGGCTTTCCAAGGATAGCTGCTTCAAAGGCTACAGCGCATGTCCCAGAGGTCAATACTGAATGAACCGATGTATTTTCCCCTGCGTTTATTCCTGCCACTACCAAGTCATAGGGAGGTTGGTCTTTGTTTTGAGAGCGTTCATAAATCCCATGAATAACTGCATCTGCGGGGGTCCCAGTGATTCTCCATCCAGGAGCTCCCTGAAGGTACTCAAGAGGGATTTCTTCTACACGAATTGGTTCCTCAAAAGTAATTGCTTTACCCACTCCTGATCGTTGTGTTCGAGGGGCTATCACCGTAAGATTATATTGTCGTTTATGCATTGCTTGGGCTAATCTTTTAATTCCTTGTGAATAAATCCCATCATCTGCCGACAGGAAGATGTTAGGATTATTAGTGTGCTGAACGGCCATGTTAGATCCACGTTATTGTATGGCTTCATTAAAATTGTCTCTAATTTTCCTTCTAATTAGAAATAAAATTAAAAAAACACTATTTGCTAATTTTCTATTAATGATAAAACCTCAGAAACGGCCACTATTTATCATTGTAGACGGTGGAGACGGTTCAGGAAAGGATACGCAGGCTAAACTAATCGTCAAATATCTTACTAGTAAGAAATTTTCACCTGTACGAATTCGAAGTCATCCAGCATTGGATAATCGATTTGGTAGGCGTGCTAAGGAGGCATTAGAATCAGAGGGTACAAAAGCTCTTATTTTGGCTGCATTCTTCTATATACTAGATGTAATACGATCGTTGGTGAAATATTACCGTCATGAGGAAGAAGTGCTAATTTTTTCACGCTATCTCCTTGGAGTATGCTATTTACCGCGTTCCCTTGTGATGTTTGGTTACAGTTTCTTTTCCTCTCTTCTACCAACAAGTGAGTATTCATTTTTTCTGGATGTTGATCCCAGAGTGGCACGAGAACGAATAGCGCAGCGGGGAGGAGTAGAAGAAATGTTCGAAACAATACCAAAACTCAAAAAAATGCAACATAAAATGAATCATGTCACAAGATATCACCAATGGCATCGTATTGACGGTAATGGGTCTCCTTCACAAGTTTGGGCTCAAATTAAGGCTGTAATCGATTGATACACCATGACAATGATAAATATTGTTAATAGGATTAACGTTCCAAAGGGTTTTATTCTAATTTTATTCAATTAAGGTTTTTTCTAGCCAAAATCCAATGATGAGCTGTCCCTAAACGTTGGTTATGATCAAAAATGACCTCAAATGTATATGTGATCTTAAGGATAACCCCATAACTTTACATATACATAAAAAAATTAATATGTTCAAAAGGAGAGTAAATCAAAAAAGAAGGAGGAGTATTTTATGCTCCATTGACCTAATTAAGAACATGATAGCCAAATAAATCCGTGTAATAATTCTGGTGATTTTAACCCCTTAGACTCAAGGTGAGATGAGGAGGAAAAGTTTTACCACTTTTGTGAGATGGAGCATTGTCCTAACTTATAATACAATGTTCAATCATAACATCTTCAACAACAGATTGTAGGCTCCAATCTTTTCGGAGAATTTTTATTTGTCATTGTAGATTTTACGAATTCCTTTTTTTACGTAGAATTAGGTTCTTTAAAACTAATAGGATTCTGGCATTATTTATCTCCAAATTCACTATTTAGCTTGACTATCATAGGAGTATCGTTTATATTTGGATAACAAGTAAAATTAATTATTTTTATCAAACAATCAGTTCTGATTTATATGAATGACCAGACGGATACAGAGCACAAGAGACAACCAAAAATATATCAGGGTTTATCTCAGACTGATTTTTTTCCTGTTTTCAATGTCTAGATTGGTCCATTGAAAGTTATATTTCTAGTCCAATAAAAAACTAGCTTGAAAATATATTATTCCGAAATCGGAACATATAAATAATACTGAAAGTGCTGAATATACAGAGTTCTTATTGTACGTACAAACTTACAGATGTGAAAGTGAGCTTCCCATGTCCAAAGAACCAAACTACACCACTTATATAGGTAAAGATATGTCTTTTCTTATCATTATAAGCCTTCTATATCACGATGGATCACACAGCGGATATTCATTGTTGAAACGAATAAAGGAGATCACAGATGGGAAATTCAAATTTCGAGTTGGAAAAATCTACGATCAAGTAGATGAACTATTGAACCAGGGTTTTCTTAATCAGGAAATCCAGCAAATTACCGAAAAAAAGGTGAAAGCTGTATATTCTCTTTCTCCAAAGGGGATAAGCAAAAGAAACCGTATGCTAAATGAATGGAAGGACACTACACATCTGTTTGAAAAACTAATATTTGATAAAAGCGAAATAAAAAAGGGAGCATGAAAATGAGACAAAATAATGAAATTAATATAACAGAGATTCCAAATTCGCTGTCAGAAAGTTTTACAGAAGACGCGATGTTTCTAATACATTCATATTTTGATACCCTTCAGAATAAATTGGAAACTTCTGGAGTACCTCAAACTAAACAAAGCTTCATTCTCAAGGGATTATACTATTTTATCAATGAATATATTGAAGATCATCTAAATAAAAACAGTATAATCAGTTTTGAAACCACTCTAAATATTTTAAATGAGATTGGTTCACCTTTGGACATTATCCAAACATTATCCT
>JAEOTM010000120.1 GCA_016839815.1 Candidatus Hodarchaeota archaeon | reverse complement strand
TTTTTCGTTAATATTCCTGTACCAATTGTCCACTTTAACTATGGACGATGAAATCAGACATGGACAAAATAGAAACGTTTATAAATATTGAAGTCCAAGTAATTCATGGACGTAAATGTTAATTATGGACGTCCATCATTAAATATGAAGGAAGGAAACCAAAATGAAGGTAATTAAAATGGATTCTAATTATTCTAATGTGGAAATATTAGCTGATACAATCTCCTCCTTATCAAATACTATCCAACTGTTTATGCAATCAGCTATTTACCATTTAGACTTACTGGAAATACGAATAAATGACATAAATGACAAAATAAGAAGTGCGGAATAGAAAAATGACTGACAAAAAAGTATTGGAGGATTCATCTCTAGAGAAAACTAGATTCACAGATGAGCAAATTGACAACCTAATTTCCTTTCTTAAAAAACACAATTTTTTCTCTAAGCGTTTTATCGAAGGTGAAAATTTTTTTCCAAGTATTTTTCAAACCGCTCTGGCAACCCAGCTTGACCCAGCTGCTCCTTCCCCAACTGAATATTTTCAGAGTGAAAATCTAGAAAAAAAAATGACACATATGTTTAGGACATTTATTCAACGGCTAAATACAGAATCACAAGAGCAACTACAAGAAAAAACTGGAATTAATTCGCTTATTTTAGCGCTAGCAGGAGATCTTCACATAAAGTACGATAAAGCCATCAGTATGGGTCAAGCTGAAGCAGTGATTCGGCGAGTATTAGGCATCAAACTTGATAGCAAAGGAAGGAGTCAATTACATGAATTACGTAAGAAGATCCGAAAATACAAACGATTGATCTCTAACTTTGAAGAATATGATGAACTTAACCAATACTTGATGAAAATCGTTTTTATTGGTTCTTCAACTGAAATTAGGACTAAAATAATTCGGAATTATGCAGATGGAGTAGATAATGTTAATCGGTTACCAATTCTGGGTGTGGATGTTTGTACCAAAACCATTCAAATTAGAAATAATCTTATTAAGTTGATCTTAGTGGATACAGCAGAACAGGAATTTTTTGGAAAAGTAAGGGGTAATTATTATCGCGGGGCTTGTGGGGCAATCATTACTTTTGACAAAAGTAATCGGAAATCATTTGGACAGGTTAAAAACTATTATACTGAGTTTAAAAAGAATACGAATCTCAAATACGAATTAAGAGAAAAAAAGGGTACTTTTATCGACGTCCCAATGGTTCTTCTTGGATTTAACGGAGATTCCGAAGTGATAACTAGTGAAGAAGGATTTACACTAGCTAAAGAGTTAGGAGTAAGTTATTATGAAATGAGAGAGACTAAAGTACAAAGCTTTTCGGAATTAATTCTTTCTCTTGCCCTTGATATATTAACACGCTTATCTGATATTGACTCCAATGTTTCATTATAGCGTTAGTCTTTTACCTCTGTGTTTTTGGCATTTTTCGAAAATGTAGTAAGATTTATGAGTTTAGAGAAATTAAAGGAAGTTATTACTGAACGATATTCAATAGATGCTGATTTTATAGGTGGAACAATAAAAAAACTCATTTTTTGTTTACATAATTATTCGAACATTTCTTCCAATAACCAACGATTAGTGTTTCCAAAAAATTTTGATTTAGTTTTGTCTCAATTTTTCATTTAGAATTAAATACGGGGAGTATGATAATCTTATGTTTGACCCTTTATACGCGCAAGCAATCTCCGAAAGTGACTCTCTGGGAAGAACGTCCTGTAGGGAAGTAGGAGTCCCACTATTGACACAGTCGTAATCGGGATCCACCGCAGCGATACGCTGATACGACCAGAATAGCTAAAGTGAAAGAGTGCACTGCTCATCAAGACAATAGGCACAAACCACAGCGTGTACCAAGCCCACTTTTCTCCGTTCCGGAAGCCAGTTAGAGTAATGGCTAAGACCAGGAAGGACCAGCTCACCTTGAGCAGGCCTAATTCCCCCATATAGAAGCGAACAAATTCAGCACCCTCAGGGTTCGAAATCTGGAGCTCACTCCAGGACATGCCCTACTGATAGTAGAAAAAGTGAATGCTATTTTTGTAATCGTTGTGTCGAATTATGTCCCCATGATGCAATCAGCTTTAATCTAGATTGAAAATAAGCTCTGGTATCTGTTTTTAGCTTCCAGTAGAGAATTTTTAAGCAGGAATAGTACATTTAAATTCTCCATTAGTTTCATATAAATCTGGCCCAATCACCGTTTCATTAGGTGACTACTGATATCCTTTGTTAAAATTAAGAAAAACAAATTATTATTTTCGGTTTTATTCCTATTTCTTTTGAATCCTAATTTTGTTCACAACAGGGAAGCAATATCTATCCAAGCTAGGTCTCTAGAGAATTACACAAATATCAGTGTTACCGAAGCGATTCAACTAATTGAAAGTACAACAACGTTATTTATTTTGGATGTTAGGACAGAAGAGGAATATAATGCTGGACATATTAACGATTCAGTTTTAATTCCTTATAATCTCCTTGAATTGAGACAAGATGAACTTCCACAGAATAAATCACGTCCCATCCTTGTTTATTGTAGATTAGGGGGCCGATCTGTGACGGCTTCAAATACATTGATTTCATTAAACTATACTTGTGTTTATAATATGTTGGGAGGATATACTGCTTGGATAGAAGCTATCACTTCAATAACCACCGAAACATCCACTATACCGGAGTCTACCACGACAGAAGACTATAAACCTCCCACAAATACAACAAGCATTTCTGAATTTTCTGGGACAACGGGATCATCATTAACTAAAACTTCGTCTGAAACATCGGAGCCCAATAACGTGACAAGTACATCAAATTTGACAACTGGATGGACGATTCTTCTATTTTTACCCCTCATCGCATTTGGTGTAGTTCTACGAAGAGCTCACAATAAGTTGTTGTAAATTTAGGGTTCATTAATAAATCATCAAATTAATTTGGAAAAGTTGGCTTTCGTCAAATGTTGGATTGGTATATGAAATAAAGTCATTTTCAAGTCTTTGCAATTAAAGAGATTTGTATAATCCTAGAAATGTCGTTAAATGTTGGATAAGTCAATATATTTACGTAAAAACATACGTAAAATGGTTTTTTTGTGCTTAAAATATATATTTACTCATCTTTACGAACGTATTATCAAGTCTAGAATTTTTGTCGGTACGAAGACTGGTGATTTTTTTTTTCGACAAAACTCATCAGAATCCTTTCTATTCAGTCTATACTAGAATAAGACAATTTAATTTGTCCTCTTACTTTTTTTCTTAATATCATACGTTATGTCGGAGAGATTGTTTAAATAATACGACGAATGACAAACTAAAACTTGATCAATTCTCGGGTATTTATATAATCTGCTGATAAAATGTTCAGAAACCCTTTTAGATGAAGATTTTTGAAATTCATAATAGAGTCTATTTGGAATCATGATTGATATCAAGAATTGACTAGATTGATAGATGGAAAAAATGAAACTCAAAACAAAAAGAAAAATCTCTCTACTTCTGATTCTATTTCTAGCTCCAGCTTTTTTTCTTAAAATAAATGAACTTTTCAAGTTCGAAGCAAAAACAATTGTAACAAATCGGAATAACACAAAAAACATTGTTGTACCAGTCACAATGGATAGTGATGACGATTTCTGGAATTTTAATGGAACTAATACAGTATCATCAGTAATAAAGGCCGATTCTGATGATGATTTTTGGAATTTTTTAGAAGGAGGGTTATTTCTTAACACTTGGTCATATAGAAAGAATATTACGTTTCTTAATAGTAAAATTACCGGTACAGGGTCGCATATTAATTTTACTGTTCTTATTGATGTAATAGATTCTGATTTAGCCGAATGTACTCGAGCTAATGGTGAGGATATTGCTTTCTATCTAGGTTCTACACAGCTTGATCACGAAATAGAATTTTATAATAAGACTAATGGAGAATTAACAGCTTGGGTACGGATACCCAGTCTTTCAACATCTTCTGATACCACAATATCAATGTATTATGGAAATAACTCAATTAGTAATCAGGAGGATGTTAATAACGTTTGGAGTGGTGATTATGAGGCTGTCTGGCATTTGGACGCCTACAGCTATGATGATTCCACCAGCAACTCGCACAACGGCACTAATTATAACACTCATAATATAGATGGTCAGATTGCAGGAGGGAAAGCATTTGATGGGGATGATCAGTTTGTTGAGTATCCTGATTCTGACGACTTATCTGTTGGGAATGGTGCTCAGGATTTTCCATTTACGTTGAGTACGTGGGTTAAATTTGATGAAATTAATAGAAATCAAATTATTTTCTCGAAAACTTTTTCCAATAGAGAATTTACTCTTTCTCTTGCTTCTAATAACAGATTATATTTGATAATTTATGGAAATGACTCTACTTCGCCATACATTTGTCTTTATAGCTCTGATACTCTAGTAACTGGGGAGTGGTACTATATTTGTGGAACTTATAGTGGAAATTCTACTGAGGAGGGATTAAGCATGTTTCTCAACGGTCAAGATAATTCTTCCCTTCGGATGATGTCTGGGTCTTATATTGCCTCAAAAAATACTGGAGAAAAGTTTAGACTAGGAGGATATAAAATGGGAGCTAATAATGATTTGAACGGTATTCTAGATGAGACAAGAGTTCTTTCCACTAATCGTTCTGCTAGTTGGATTAATACAGAATGGAATAATCAATATAGTGTTTCTACCTTTATGAATTTTGCAAGTCAGGAAGAAGCAGGAGCTTATACGCACAATACCAAGTTGGATGAGGTGAGTGTACGTGATTTCGGTTCGTATGGTTCTGATCTTGCTCAAATGCGTTTTCAATTAAACATTCCTCAAGGAGTAACAATAACTAGTGCTAATCTTACAGTATGGGAAATAAATGATAGGACAACAATTAATGCAACAATAGAAAGAATTGATGAAACCAATGTGGGTTCATTAGAAGATGATATCATAATACCTCTTACAACGAATATTAATTCGGTTGAACATGATTTCGATAATTCGGGAAGTGAATGGAAGGTAATAAATATAACAGATATGCTTCAAGATCAGTTAAATTTGGGAGATTGGGTCCATGGCAATTATTTTGGTGTAAGATTCAGTATGAATTCGGAGGATGATGTTACTAATTCATTTGAGGATTATTCACACATCAATACTCATCATTCCTATATAAATGTCAGCTATGTTGAGGAAGTATCAAAAAATCTCATAATTCCCATTGCAAGTGGTGTAGATGATGATTATTGGCAAAATAAGTCAGGTTGGACTCATCACACCGAAGAAATTCGAGTTCGTGTTACGTATGATCCAACTAGAGGTCGAGAATATTCTAATTTTCGATGGAGTGTGCCAATTCCACAATATTCGACAATACAATATGCTACCGTTAATGTATGGGAGATACAGGAATCTGGTGAGTATGATGCAACTGTTAGGAGAATTAATGAAACTAACGTAGGTGCTCTCGAGAGTGATACTGAGATACCAGATGTTACTGACACTAATCTCGCCTATCATCCTTTTAATAAGAGTGCATCAGCATGGGGTACAACAGTTATCACAAACATGCTTCAAGATCAAGTAAAACTACCAGAATGGCAATCTGGATACTATTTTGGCGTACAGTATTCATTAGATAGATATTTACCAAATGATAATCAATTAGAATCTTATGAAAATTCTGATGATCATCATGCATTCTTGAATATAACATATATTGAAAATGTGAACTGGTTAGCAGGTTGGGACTATCGAAAAGCCATATTTTTACCACAAGATACCTCTACTGGTCCGAAATATACAATCCCTATTGATGTGTACTATGGGGATTATTATCAAGCAAGTACGGATCATGGAATAAGAGTATTTACTGATAGAAAAAGCCAGCCCGATTTTGACGATATTCGATTCACTGATGATCAAGGAAAAACCTTACTCAATTACTGGCTTGAAACTACTTTTGAAGAAGATAACACTTTTCACTTCACTAATTCTAGTGTAGCTTATGGTCATTATCTTTTCAATTATCCAGCTGCGTATTATTATAATAATCGTACTTATTGTGGTTTTGTTGGAGAATTAGATCAGAGTAGAGACCCAGCTTATCTTAATATACACATTACCTATTATGATCATGAAAATGATACATGGGGAGACGTAGTGTATGTATCAGAGAATGTTTTGGGTTATACTGATACTCACGGCTCACCAGCCCTTTTTGTGGATAACGATGGGTATATACATATTTTTGCTGGGAGTCACAATGACTATTTCCAGCACTATGTCTCAGAATATCCAGAAGATATCAGTAGTTGGGTTCACATCCTTAATGGTAATTATACTGGAGTATGGTCAACTAGTGATGATGGTTCACCTGACATGACCTATCCTCATGTTTTTTATGATACGATTAATGATGTTGTTCATATGACGCATAGAGAGATTATTACGGGTACGGGAGTTGTCATGGTTTATATGAATTCTACTGATCATGGATATACATGGAGTGATGCTCAGATTATTGTCAATCTCAATATAGGTGACGGCCAACCACCAAACGGAACGACTATATATTATGAGCAAGGTGAACTCGACCCTAACAATCAGGAACTTCTTCATATAGTCTGGAGTAGGTACAATGGATCTCGTAGTGGAAATTATGAGTCTATTTTTTACGCTTACCTCAATATTACCTCGGGTCGTTTGTATAATGCCTCTGATTATGATCTAGGTACACAAATAAGTTATGATGAAGATGATTATTGTCTGGTCTTTAATTCTCAATTCACTGCTGTTCAAGCTGAAAAAGTACATGTAGATGCTAATAGTAATCCTTATATCGTTTGGGGAATGGTTGTCCCTCCTCCTGATAATGCAAAAGTTATGTTTCGTTATTGGAACGACACGTTATCGGCATGGTCAGATATTGATAATGTCAGCACTTATTATCGAAATAGTCCCCCAACTGATTTCATTGTTCATTCATCGACTAATATAACTGCTTATTTTGGTGCAGAAGATAGGGATTTGGTACGTTACAGCTGGAACGGAACAATGTGGACATTAGAGGAAACGATTTATACGTGGGATGGTGTTAGTCCCGGTTGGCATCAGGCTTTTATCCCAAGAGGAGGTTATGATGACGAATTCACTCTATATATTACGGAGTGGCACATTTCTGGTTCAAATTTTAATTTCATCAAACTGTTTGCATGGGGATCGGAAGGATTCTTGAACGGAACGGTTGGCAAACACGCTCGTTTTTGGGTGGAATTAGATGGTGACTTATCTCGATCGAATCAAATTATTTATCTTTATTATGGTAATCCATCAGTTTCCTCTCTATCAGCTTCTTTAGATGTTGATGATACCGTACAAGTTTTTTGGGGATCAGAAGAAAATTCTTTTACATCCGATGAAAATCATTTGTTAGGGCATCATCAAGTACTCGGTATTGATCAAGATGGATCAGATTATACTATTACGATTTATGCAGCTGTTGCTGAAGGAAAAAACATTTCTATCGAATTTTGGGATTCAAATGATAATTCATGGATAAATTCAAACATCAATATTGACAATGATACTTTGCAATGGTACAATATTTCTTTATCTAGCTTTACAGGAATAGTTGGTACTAGTATTAGATGGAGGTATGTATCTGATAATATATTTTCTGATTCTCAAAAGCAAATTTTATTTATTGACTATGTAGCAGTGGAATATAACTCTAAAGGAGATACCACCACTACAATTTCGTCTCATGAAGATGATACTATTTCATTACTGGTCGGAGTATTGTTAGAATTTAATAACGACCCAGTTGTGCCAGTTTTAATTGTTGTTACTGTTATAAATGGTTCCGCAATTATGATAAAAAAGAAAAAGCAAAAAGCAAAGAACGCTATTACAATTGAAAGATTTTTTGCCCAAACTTAACCCGAAAAACAGCCTTCTGACCGCTGACTGTTTCAATATTTCCATCAGTTGGGGCTCTGTTCACATGTATATCTAGTAAGCTCATATTTATTTCAACAAGAAAAGCATCAGCGTTATCAAGAATATATTCACCATAATCGTCTTTAACAAAAAAATATGAGACTAAGACTCCAGAAAAAGAATTACCATAATAGTGTATTCTTTTTACTTTGGGTGTAAAACGCAATACGGAGAAAATTAGAGGTGCAAGAAGTTGATCTCATATGTGGCGAATCCCACATCTTCTTGAAGCTGGAAAAATAAAAACAGTTATCGATCGGAGTTACACTTTGGAAAAGGTTCCAGATGCAATCTGTTATCTTGAAAAAGGTCATCTAAGGGGAAAACTTACAATCAATTTATAGAAGAGGCAATAATAAGTTCAAGTTTGTTATTTAAAGCCTATAGAGATGCTACTCATTTGAAATATAGGTGAAAAAAATGGTTCAGAAAACTATGGTTAATGTTTATCCCATTAGACACAAAAATAACGATATAGAGTTCCTTATCATAAAAAGAGCTACATTGAGTTATAATTGGCAATGTGTGAGTGGCTCTGTTGGAGATACAATGGGGGCGCTTGATCATCCGAAAGGAGAGGACCCCCTTGAGTGTGCAAAAAGAGAACTTTTTGAAGAAACGGGATACATTCCTACTCTTATACACCCACTTAACATTCCTCATGAATTCTACACAGAAAATGAAGAGGATGAAGGGGAAAAATCTCCTCTTCACCTTCAAGAAGCAATGAAAGAGATTATATTTTATAATTTCATTGCATGTATAGATCAATCTCAAGATCCAGTGTTAAATCCTGCTGAACATACAGCTTGGAAATGGTGCAGCTTTGAAATTGCTTATAACTTAATAGAATGGGCTGTGGAAAAAAAACTGTTAAGGTTTGTCTATAATTACCTTATCACAAATCCGTTAATGATGTAAACTGAAGAAACGAATTTATTCTTCTAAAACTGCTGCTAACTTATCGAAACTTTGTCCCCAAGCATAATCTAAACCTTTGAGCGGTACTACACCAGGGATGGTTTTAACCTCAACTATATGAAGAGTCATCTTTGTTTTACCTTCCTTCTCAATCAAAGTGACAGTATTTAACATTTCAACCTGTGAATTTCCATTCTCATCAAAATGTGAGGGAAACAAGAAGACAAGTTTTTCCGAGGGGACGATTTCTTTGTAGAACCCTTTTGATGGATAGACTTTACCATCAGGTGATTTCATTTGTGCTAACCATTCACCACCAGGACGTAAATCTATTTTACATTCAGTGATTGAAAACCCTTTAGGGCCATACCATTTGGAAACGTGTTCTGGATCAGTCCACATTTTAAAAACCATCTCACGGTTTGCATTAAATGTTCGTGTGATCGTCAATTCTTTTATATTTTCATTTACTGTTTGTTGTTTCATTTTGTTTTTCCTTCTTTTTCTGTTCTTCAATATATTCTTCTAATTTATCCAAGCTCTCATCCCAAAATTGTCGATATCCGATAATCCACTCGCCTGCCTCTCTCAATGGTTTTGCTTGTAGATATGAAAGCCTTAGTTGTTTGTCCTTGCGTTTTGTTATGAGACCTGCTTTTTCTAAGATTTTCATATGCTTCGTGACTGCTACAAGACTTATATTGTCATATTTGGGAATTCTTTGTACTATTTCTGCTAGCTCTCCCACTGATACTTCTCCATTTACGAGACTTGAAAGAATTTTTCGTCTAATAGGATGCGCCAGAGCCAAAAAAACGCGACTAAGAGGATCTGGAGTTTTTTGATGAAGATTCATATTGTTATTTGATATTTAACCCTAAGGTTTAATAATAATTTTTTCCGATTACACAACCAAAAGACTATATAAAAGAATCAGGTGAATTTTTCAGATGAAGATGATTATGCAAATTTCCATTATCGCTTTACACTCTGAGTATATTCAACATATGTGCCACCATCGTTCCTTGCCAAAGTTGCAGAGGTTTTAACTCAACACCATACAGAAACCATTAGGGAAACACAACTGGGTATTGCTAAACTTATTTCGGGGACAGATACCTTGTACCGAGGTGAAGGATACTATGTCCTAAATTATTATGTTGAGTTGCCACCATATTGGGGTGAAGATGCACAACAGGTAGCGGAGTATGCAAGCGATATAGATAATGTAATGAGTAATCTTGATGTATCAGGGTTTAGTTTCTTCACATTATTAGTGATAGTAATCCCTCTTGTCAGCAGAATGAGAAGGCAACACCAATGTAATCGGCAAAAGAAGGATTGAAGAAAATGAAAGCGTATATAAAGGAAACTTTTATCGTCAGTTTTTCAGGTTGGGTGCTAGTTGCCGTAGGTACTGTAGGATTATCTTTAATTGCCTTGGCAGATCCATTCTCCGCGCTAAAAGAATTTCTTCAGCGATATGGATCCACTAGTAGCTATACGTTTGAGTATTTTGGTTTAGTATTCAACTTATGGACTTCCTCTACATTTATTCACGTAATTAGCTTAAACATTTTACTTTCTCCACTCTCATTACCTTCCTTGATACTATTTCTTTTACTATTAGGAGCTAGTGGATTAATAGGTTATTTTGTTGGAATAAAGAAAGGAATTCCTTCAGTACTATTATTATTCGTGTTAAGTACAATTTTTGGGCTAGTACTCGCTATAATTACTCCAGCTACAATACCAACTGCAGGATTATCCCCTGAAGACCAACAAGTAGTCCAAGGACTTGGAGAGGAATTTTTCAAATTGACTTATTTTAATACCAGCCAATCTAGTTGTTGAATTATTTCTTACAACAGGATTCTGTATAGTCTTCGTATTTTTGGGTTCGTTTGTCCGAAAATTACTCTTTGAAAAGGATTCCAAGACTAAAAGAAAGAAGAAGAAGTAAATCTGAAATAAGTCCAGCTAGTAAATATGAGAAAAAGATATCATTACTGGCGAGTAATGAGTATTATGAGCATTACTATAGAATAGAATTACTGTAAAGAAGATGTGAATTTCTCTAAAATGTCACAGGCTGTTACTAGATTCGGAGCGTATTGTTCCACGAATTTTATTGGATTTTTTTGCACTATTGAGGTATTTTCAGTGTATTCTTTTAGTACAAGACCACCATCATAATCGACTGTTGATAAACGAAGAGATAAATATTTCCTTGGCATCCCAAATTCGGATCCTGGTAAGGAAGCGAGATTATATTCTCTAAGAAGATATTTCGCAAGTTTTTTTGAGGTTGTTAGATTCATTGATTTGAGTATTTTCTTCTTATCATTCCAATCTGGGAATAAGTAAAACCCACCTTTAGGTGCAACACATGATATTCCTGCATCTTTCAAGCGCCTATAAACATAGTTTGTCATAATGCCATGGATATCTGTACACCTCTGAATAAAATTCATCATCTCTTCATTAGGATTATAAGCATCAATAGCGGCAAATTGAATAGGTGACGAAGCAGAAGACCATATCTCGCTCACAATTGATAGAATCGCCCGTTTAACATCATCGTTTCGTTTAGGAAGTAGTAGGACACCTAACCTGTAACCCCCTAGTGATCGGTCTTTTGAGAATCCACCAGTCACTATTGTACCCTCAGGATATAGTGATGCAATGGAATAATGGTTTTGCCCATTATAACTTATCAAAGAATAGATTTCATCTGAAATGACTATTACATTATGCTTCCTTAAGATCGGTACTAGTGCCTCTAATTGTTCCTTTGTGTAAGACTGTCCTGTTGGATTACCCGGATAATTCAATAACAACAATTTTTGTTTAGATAAATCTAGATGCGTTTTTTCCAAAGAAGACAGTAATAAGGACGGAGTTAAAAGATATGAGGACTTAGGTGAAGTCTCCATATAAACAACTTTCTTATGTACTAGATATGCTTGATGCTGATAACTTACCCAAGATGGAGTGGGGAGAAGAAGAGGACCTTCAAGTGCAGCGATTGCGTGGAAAATCAATGATTTACTACCAAGGGCAACTATAACCTGCTTAGGTTTAAAATTCAGGTTGAAGACTTTTTCATAAAATGAACAGATTTGCTTTCGCAATGCGAGGAAACCCTGAGTAGGGGAATAGTATTTCTTATCTGCATGTGCACATAAGGCTTTCTTAACTCTTGCTTGCACAGGAAAGGGTGATTCTCCAAATCCCATATGATAAATTTTCTGTCCTTTCTTACGCATTTTAATTACTAGTTCATTAATTGCTAAAGTCGCTGACGGTTTTAACCTCATTATTTCAGGAACAATTTCCATTTTCTTGTTTCCTAAGATAATCCAATCAAATCAATCATTATTAAGAATAAATAGTTTTGACTTATGCTGAAATCTCCTCTATATAAACCTGCTCAATAGTGAATACATATACCGGGACAGACCAACGCTACATATTATTCTGTCATTTCACAAAAAGTTAGAAATACTTATAGTAAGAAGATTGACCCCTCGGGGTCCTTGAGGAGAATGAGCACCTAAACTTAAATGAGTCTTTTTACTTAAGGGTGCTATTATTCTCAGTCTCAAAAGAGCTGAGTAGTTAGTAATGCTATCAAACGTCGAAGAAATGAATTCTAGATGGGAAAATTGTTGGAACTCAGATCCAGCAATATATATGTTATTAAAAAGAAGTAATACCATTGATGAAGCCAGAGAAAAATTAATTCATTATTTAGAGGGATTAGAATGGGCATACAGGCGTGATATGACTCAAATTGCTTCGTGGGATTATATTATTTTGAAAGAAGCAGTTAGGTGTATGAAAAATATTGTTTCACCTCGAAATGAACGATTAGCTCTTTGTTCTTCTCTTGAACATCTCTGGATGGCTGCAACAAAAGGAGATACAGAAGTTGATAATGGATTCATACAAGAGTTTTATCATCTATTTCATGCAATTAACGGAAATGCAGAGATCTATCCACCATTATTCTTGGATAAGCTCACTATTCCTAATTTTGAAGGAATTTTTGGACATGAAGCGAGTGTGAAAAGATCTAACTACTTAGATGAATTGGCAAAAAGTATGAATACTCATCTTATTAAATACCCCAGTGGTTTCAACAAGAAAATTATACAAGAAAGGATACAACATAAATTTAAAATTTTGGATGCTCTAGGTGGGTCTGAAGAAGAGTGGATGGATTGGCGCTGGCAATTTAAACATGTCTTTAAGGATTTGGATAGTTTTTCTGTATTAAAGGAATTAATCGAGCTTACGTCAGAAGAAGACTCTGCAATACAGCTCGCTCTCGAAAATAATATTCCTTTTGGAATTACTCCCCATTATTTACATCTCATGGATGAAAGACCCAGTTCTAAAGATTTATGTGTTCGTAGACAAGTAATCCCTCCAGTATCATATGTTAAAAAAATGATAGATATTGGAGAAGACCGTTCAAGTCTCGATTTTATGCGAGAATCAGATACCTCCCCTGTTCGATTGGTTACAAGACGTTATCCTAAGGTAGCTATCATCAAACCCTATGATTCCTGTCCACAGATATGCGTTTACTGCCAACGAAATTGGGAAATTACATCTCCTTTTATGCCAGGAGCAATGGCTAGTAACGAATCCTTGAATAAAGCTCTAGATTGGTTTAAAGAACATCAAGAGATTATGGATGTATTAGTTACTGGTGGAGATCCTCTTGTTATGTCTAATGATCGCATTGAATACATACTAGATCATTTGTCTCAAATGCAACACATTCGTAGTATTCGTATTGCCACTAGAATTCCTATTACTGTTCCAATGCGGATCACTAAAGAATTATGCAAAATTTTTGCTAAATATCAGGAAATTGGAAAAAGATATCTTAGTATGGTAATTCATGTGGAACATCCCTATGAAATTACTTATCATATGGCTGAAGCAATAAAGAAGGTAAAACAAAGTGAATTAGACGTGTATAACCAACAAGTTTTTACCTTTTACAACAGTAAACGATTTGAAACCGCTGTGCTTAGGCTTAAACTCAAAGAAATTGGAATAGATCCATATTATAGTTTTAATATGAAGGGTAAAGATGAAATAATTGATTACTCGGTTCCGATGGCACGAATTCTTCAGGAGAGAAAAGAAGAGGCACGTCTATTACCAGGAATTTTTAGGGGTGATGAACCTGTTTTCAACGTCCCTTTTCTGGGAAAAAATCATTTACGGGCATGGCAGGATCATGAGCTTATCTCAATTCTTCCAGATGGTAGAAGGATGTATTCGTTTCATCCATGGGAAAAAAACCTTGCTAAAGTAAAACCATATCTCTATACAGATGTAAGTATTCAATCCTATTTAGAGAAATTAAGGAAAGGTGGAGAAGATCCTTCTGATTATAGAAGTATCTGGTATTACTACTAAAAATTCCTACTTTTTCTCTTCGTAAGATAATTAAAAGTTGGGGAAGCTTCTCTGAAGGAGGATAAATTCATGCTTGAAGTAATAAAAACGGAAAGGGGGACTCCTCCCGGAGGTTACTATAGTCAGGGCATAAAAGTAGGAGACTTCTTATTTACAGCGGGTCAGATTGCCGTTAATCCTGAAACTAAGAAGATAGTTAATGAAAACATTGAAGCTGAAACTCGTCAAGTAATGCAAAATCTCTCTGCGATTGCAGAGGCAGCAGGTACATCTTTAAAGAATGTAGTAAAAACTACTGTATTTTTAACCGATATGAGGTTGTTTGAAAAGTTTAATGCTACTTATGCTGAATTTTTTCCTAAAAATCCTCCTGCACGATCAACTGTTCAAGTTGGTCCATTACTGAGGGATGTTCATGTAGAGATTGAGGCAATTATTCACTGCCCTTCGAGATCATGAACCTTTGCTTGCTTGGATTCAATGGGTAGAAGTGTTACAAAGGCTATCGTTGAAAATAAAATTCCTAATAGAAATATCAAAAGATATTCACTCGGAAAATAGGTAATTAGAAAGCCATCTATGCTAGGCCCTACTGCTCGTACAACATTCACTGTTAGCATAAACCCACCAAACGCACTGCCAATTTGAATTGTATTTTTTGCTAAGAAACTATTAGTTATGGGCCAGAAAATTGCGTTCACAATAAACAAAATCATATACAGAAAAAATAATTGCAATGGAAGGTTAAGAACATAAATCCCGAGTATGACTATGCTCTGAAGAGCAGAAGCGAATAGAAGAGCAATTTTTTCAGAATATTTATCGGCAATAATTCCCCCTAATATCTGACCAGAAGCACCAAAAAGGTGTGATACTCCAATAAATAATGCTGCATATGATATCTCAAAACCTTTGATATCAAAAAGAAATGGTGCAAGTATAAAATTGGTCATTCCCCATGTGAGCGACATCATGATCATAAAAAGAAATATTAAAACAAGATTATCCTTTAGATTTAGTTTAAGTAAACTGTATAATTTAATCGTTCTATTGGAGGAATTAAAAATTTCTCTCTGTTTGGATGAAGTTTCAAACCTCGCAACGAAGATCCAAAAGATCAAACTTAGTATAAATAAAGGAATCGACCAAATTAAATAAATAACTCTCCAATCCATGAAATCTAATAGGAAAAAAACTGAAATTGGGCCTATAGCTGATCCAATTGTCCCACCTACACCATGAATACCCAAAATTCTATTTAGATAATTCGAATACTCACCTTTTTCCTCATCTTTAAATGCAGACGTAACCCATGATAATCCTGGCGGATGGTAGAGGCCAACTCCAAGTCCAATTATTCCATAACCTATAATTATAACCAAAAAACTTGAACCGAATAAACCAATCAATAAAGCTCCTGAAGCACTAAGTACTAAACTTATACACATCATTACTCCCCTTTGGTATCGATCAGAGAGCCAACCAAAAAGTGGGGCCGGTAAACCAGCCGCTAGTGCACCAATTGTACCTATTGATCCTAGGCCTATCCACATGAAGTCTCCTAAATTTAGATCTTCACCAATTACCAGAATAAGCACAGGAAAAATGAAATAAGGAGCTTCCACAAATAAATGAACCAGAAACGCGGAAGCTAAGGTAGTATTAGGGTGTATTTCGTACTTTTGAGAATTCTTCATCTTTAGGTGTTGTTTTTAATAATCTGCTCCTAAGTATGCTTCAATGACTTCCTTATTCGTTTCAATCTCAGTAGGAGTTCCTTGTGCAATAATTTTTCCTCTAGCCATAACAAAAATCTCATCGGAGTAGTTGAATACCACATCCATATTATGTTCAATTAGAAAGATTGTAGAGTCTACCTTCAGTTCTAGAATTTTGTCCATGATTTTATTACCTAGAGTAGGATTTACACCTGCCATTGGTTCATCCAATAGGATCAATCGGGGTGCAGTCATCAATAAACGTCCTAAGGCTAGTAGTTTTAGTTGGCCTCCAGAAAGTTCCTCCCCAATCTGATCCCGGATATGAGTAATCTCAAGAAAATCCAATATTTCTAAAGCTCGTAGGGTATTCTGATGTTCTTCTTCTGCTATTTGCTTACGTTTGAAGAAAATATTTAAGAATGATTCCCCAGTTTGATATTGGGGTGCAACGAGTAAATTTTCAAGAACGGTTAATTTTGGCCAATTTCTTGTTGTTTGAAAAGTTCTCATCATTCCTGTTAGAGCAGCTTCATGTGCACTAAGTCCATCAAGATGTAAATCTTCAAATTTGACATGACCTACCTCTTTCGGGGTATCCTCCTCACTTTCTGTCTTTCCGATAAACCTACTTTTAATACTTCTTAGAAGCCCTCTTCTAACTTTTTCCTCACTAGCTTTATCTGCAATGAAGTCGTCAGGATGAGATTTGTCCAGCCAACAAGATATTACATTAAAAAGAGTCGTTTTTCCTGAACCATTCGGACCAATGAGAGATATTAATTTGTTTTTAGAAACAACTACTGATGCTCCTTCTAATGCTTTTACTCCTCCAAAATATTTGTGTATATTTTTAGCGGTTAGACTTACATCATTTTGTGCTTTTGCCATTTACAAGGCCTCCATTTTCTTAGATGTAGCTTCATTATCAATTCTTTCTCTTTCAGTTAGACTTTGACGGGCTGTAACTGCTTCATCTGAACGTCTACGTTCTTCAGGAGTCAAGGACTTTAGATATTTTTCATTATTTGTTTTTGGTTCTGGGATTAACCCCGCAGGCATGAATAACAAGAATAAAATTAAAATAACTCCTAAAATCACTAATCTCATATTATCAGGGTTTATAGAGACATCTAATTGCAAAAAGTCCAACAGTGGACCGAAAATTGGTGTGTCACTCCCTAAATACAGGTAAATATTTTCTTTTACTTCTTGAACTTGAGCTGCTCGGAGAAACATTTGGACTAGGGCTGTTCCTGCAAATGCCCCACGACTATTTCCTAATCCTCCGATTATGATGAAAATATAAAGATCAAAAGTCAAGAACGGCCTGAAATCACCTGCTTCAAAAGCAGCAAAGGTCATTGCGTACATTATTCCTGCTACACCACCAATACACGCAGCAAGTGTGGTTACTTGCCAGCGGAATCGAGAAACATCTTTACCTACAGAGGTAACTGTAATATCGTCTTCTCGTATAGCACGTAATGTTCTTCCATAAGGAGATGTTCTTATTTGCTCAACAAACCAGTAAACGATAACTGCAATTAGAACGAATACGATAATTAAGACTATCTGCCAAATAAAGATTGAACCTAAGTTATTATCTTCAAAGAAAGTAAATCCAAAGTATTGGGCTAAAGTTTGATCAAAGGGATAAAGGCCTGTGAAATCAACCTTTACACGATTTGAGATAACCTGAGTGGGAGGCCCTACAGGAGCTGGTGCCCAGAACCATCTTCGTTCATATTGTAATAACAAACGGATGATTTCTCCACCAGCAATCGTCATGATTGCAAAGTAGTCAGCTCGAAGCTTAACTGTTGGTATTGAAACTAAATAACCAACTAGCGCAGCAACAATTATTGCTACAAAACTAGAAAAAAGGAATTGTGCAATCGGTCCAATACCTGGAATATGGTAGAATGGCCACTGATAAACGCTATAGAGAAGAGTTGAGACATATGCACCTAGCGCAAAAAAGCCCACTTTCCCAAAATTAGGTAATCCGACAGAACCTACTTCCAGATCCAAGCTCAGTGCTCCTACAAAGAAGACTAAGATTGTTAGAAGAGTACCAATGAGAAAAATCGATTTATTCGATTGAAGTAGGAAAGCGTAAATAAAAAGATAAATTATGGGGACTGCAAGAGTAGCACCAACGAGAATACTTCGTAATTTGTCGCTCATTTCACGTTTAAATATTCTTGACATAGTGGATCACCTTTTTCTCAAACTCTCTCCCTAGTTGCATCAATGGTTCCTGCTATCCCTTGTGGTCTGAACAAGAGGACAAGAATAAGTACAAAAAAACCGACTCCATCCGCATATCCAGGAGCAAAAGAGATAGTTAGTCCTTTTATTCCAAGGATATTGTAAAAAAAGTCTTCAATCATGTATTCAAGACCACCTGGACTTTGAAATTGAGTAAAAAGAATAACTGTTGACTGTCGAGCTCCAGCAATAATAAAAGCTGAAATAATACCACCTCGAAATGAGCCAACACCCCCTAGAATTACCACAGCGAAAATTGGTAAGAGCATCATAAAACCGTCTAAGGTACTAAATCTTGGTTGGTTAGCACGTAATAAAGCTGCACCGAAACCCGTAATTCCAGCAGCTAAAAACCAAGTATAGAAAACAACCTTTCGTGTATTAATACCTGATACTTGTGCAAGTTCAACTGAATCAGATGTAGCACGCATTGAAATTCCAAGCTTAGTCTTGCGAAACATATAATCTACGGCAATGACTGTACAAATACTCATTACAATGATTAATACTTCGTAGTCAGTAATGAAAATTGCTTGATTACTAAATATAGGATGATTTCGGAAGAAGTATTGTCGTGTTGGAAAGGGTTCAATAATCCATTCAAATATGGCTGGAACTTCCCCAACAGAGGTGCCTCCAATTCTTGGTTTTGGAAAATTCCCAAAAATCATTGCTAAGAAATTTCTAACTATAAGACCTATTCCAATAGATGCGACAGTAAAAGATCTTGGGCTTGCTGCAAGCTTTTTTAACCTTCCAAATACCAATACTTCACTAGCAATACCAAGAGAACCAACCATTACAAACGCAAATAATGCATGAACGATTAAATTATTTATTAAAAAGTTAGTGCTATCCCATGGGATAGCAAAGGTTAGAATTTGGAGTAACCACCATGAAGTAAACATTCCAAACGTAATAAACTCTGCATGTGCAAAATTTGAGAATTTAAGAACAGAATAGACCATATTTAATCCAATGGTTAATAATATCAATGTACATGCATAAACAATCATTAAGGCTGTGTGACTGAAAACATCTATGGGTATTAAACCTGCTATTACCATTTTTTATTCACTTTTTTTCTTTATACTTCTCTTTATACTTTGATTAGTCTTAACGATCTCTAACTCCAAGGTATAATTTCCTTATTCTATCTTCAGCAAGTAATTCGTTTGCTGGACCTTCTGCCGCGATTTCCCCAGTAACTAACACATATCCACGATCAGAAAGCTCCATTGATCGTTTAGCACGCTGTTCGACTAGTAAAATGGATATATTTAATTCCTTCTTTAATGAAACGACTAATTGTAACATATCTTCAGCTAAATTTGGAGCTAATGCTGCTGTAGGTTCGTCCAAGATTAATACTTCTGGGGAGGGCATTAGTGCTCGTGCTAATGCTAGCATTTGCCTTTCTCCTCCGCTTAGAAGACTCGCTTTTTGTTTAATTCTTTCCTCCAAAATTGGGAAAAGTTTAAACATTTCCTCTGTTCGTTGTTGATAGTACTCATCCCACTTTTTTACAAATAGGCCCATTTTAAGATTTTCTTCAATCGTTAAACTTGGGAATACATTAGCTAGTTGCGGAACATAACCGAGTGGGATGCCTGCTTCAATAATTTCGTGTGGTTTCATTCCACTCACTTCCTTACCACGAATATAAACATGGCCATTAAATAGCTCAACCAGGCCAATCATAGTCCTAATTAGAGTTGATTTTCCTGAACCATTTGGCCCAATAATGGTCACCAATTCGCCTTCATCAATATAAATATCAATTCCATTAATTACCTGAAGTTTACCATACCCAGAATAAATTTGTTCACCGCGGAGCACTGTTTGACCCATGTAAATACATCCAAAATACGAGTTGAAATGTCAAGAATCATAATATAATATCTTTATGTAAAAAAGAAAAGGGGAAGTTAGATACTTAAATTGTGATTTAAGCAATTCTAACAATTATTTTTTTCGCTTCTTTATGAAGATGGTTAAAACACCGATACTAAGTACTACAGCTAGAAGTTCAAAACCAGAAGCCACTTTTCCATGAATACCTTCTTTGACATTTGTTACGACATTGTTGGAAATTGACCATTCTGATTCATCTTTCAAGTAGAAGGCAGATGTATCATCTAAGACAGCTGTTGCAGCACCACCACCTGCAGGTATGGCATATTCTCCAAATTTGACATATATAGCATCTCTGAGCTGAACATAGTCATATCTACCAATGACTTCTCCTAGGTTGTTAAATTCTATGAATCCAGTAGCACCTTCATGAGTAACATCATAAAGGGCTGCTTTTAAGGCATCTCCTTCTGTAGTTCCAGCAGCAGCTAATCCTTTAGCTGCAACATAAACTGCATCATAAGAAAAGGGTGCATAGGAATTAAAGGGAGTACCAGTACTTTGACTGTTACCAGGTGTTTCTAAATAAGCCCAATTAGGATCAAACCAAGTATCATTGAAATCAGCGAGACCTGTTCCTCCTGCAGGAGCGGGGTTTGTACCAATGGAATAGTTCATAGCTTCTTTGACTTTAGCATCTGTAATTGTCGCTTGTGTTGACCAACCATCGGTTGTTAACCAAACAAAGTCTAACATGCCTAAATCGTGAGCTTTCTTCATGACTGTTTTAGCATCTTCATCAATAAAGTTACCCAAAATGAATTCTGGATCTTTATCTTTGAGGGCCTGGACTGCTGCTGAGACATCAGTTGCTCCAGCTTCAAACGATTGATCTGTTAACACCTTACCAGTTTGATTAAAGGAGGATTTGAAAATCTCAATCAATCCTGTTCCATAGGAATCACTTGTGTGAATAACTGCACCACGCTCCCATCCAAAAGCAATAACTAATTTAGCAAGAGCCAATCCTTGATCAGCATCAGAAGCACATACTCGCATGAAGTATGGATATAGTTCTCTGTCACTTAACGAAGGTGAAGAAGAAGCATAGGAGATTTGTACAATTTTCGATGGAGTTAATGTGCTAGCAATTGCAGCACTTACACTACTTCCAGAAGAACCAAGTACAATGTCTGCTTCCCAAGCTAACAGAGTTTCAGCTGCAGCTGTTCCTCCTGCGGCAGTGTTCAAGTCGTCTTGGACATTTGGAACTAAGGTAACGCCTTCAGGTAAAATTCGGTCTGGACCTGATTGGTTATTGATTTCAGCGATTGCAATGAGGAATCCATCACGACGATCTGGACCAGCGTCAGGTCGTGCAGTAATAGGGAAAACTCCTCCTACTTTTATTTCCGCTGGTAGAGCATGCGTTTTTTGAGGTGCTGCTCTAACATTAATAGCTACTGTTGAAAAAAACATTATTCCAACAAGTAAAAGTGTTATTTTTACACGTGTTTTCATATTTTTACACCAAAAATGTTCTAAGTTGATCTCGGGAAAGAGTAATAAATCCATATTTAGATCATAACTCAACTAGAATGTATCCGAGATAATTTTGTTCAGGCGTTGCACAGATATTTAAATTTTTGTGTGAAAAAAACCCAAAATTCGAACTAGGGAACCATAAAATCTGATTAAATTTCATCCTTTTTTCTCTTGAAAATAATATTAGTAGTTGCACACATCTAGAAAACCTAAAAGACGGTGGAATTAGTAGCTGGATATCCTTCATATAACGAGTTGAGAGTTGAATGAAAAAAGAATTACTCCTTCTGATAATACTAGTTCAATTTATACAGGTTGAAATTGGTCTAATCTCTGCTGAAGACTCCTCAATCCAGTCTTTCTCTGAAAATAAATTATTATCAACCAGAGATTCTCCATATACTCATCATGTTGAACCCACACTTGCTATTAGTGGTGAAGGAATAATTTTTGCGGGATGGAAGGAAGCATATACTCACAATGGTGGGGGTGTTCGTGTTAGTTTTTCAAAGTCAGTTGATAATGGAGCAACATGGTTAGAACCTTTCAATATGCCAAATTTTATTCCTGGTACCGGACAATCGGATCCTTGGTTAGTTTGGTATGAAGAAACCAAGACCTTGTATTATACATACCTAGAATATGCGTTAAATGCCCCTTTAGGGGAGGGATTTTCACAAATGACTGTTGCGAAGAGTACGGATTATGGAGATTCATGGACTATGGTAACTGCAAGTTATGGAATTGGTTTTGCAGATAAAGAAACCATGACAGTTAGTAATGATGGAAAACTCTATGTTGCGTATGATGATATCAATATCACGTCGGGTGCTACCTATGTTCGCCTAACACGTTCTGATGATGGTGGAAGTACATTTACTGAAGTTGGTTTGATAACAGATTCCATCACTAATCCCGTAGATCATCTAGCTCCTTATGTGACAACTGATAGTAATAATAATGTGTTTATCGCCTGGTTATGGTTTACTGACAACATATGGGGAGATATCTATGTCACTTCTTCCACTGATCAAGGGCAAACATTCACTATTCCAGTTGATATCAATCAAGATGGTGAGAATGGTACATTTGAAACTTCTTTAGATCAAAGACCCACAAAAGGATCTATTCCTGTTATACATTTTGATCGAAACGACCGATTATATGTCCTATGGTCGGAAAAATATGTCGAGGATGGTTTGTGGGATGTATACCTAAGATATTCAGATGATTATGGACTTACATTTAGTCCCAGATATCAAGTTAATCCTACTACTCCAGGGAATCAATGGGAACCTGACATGGATATCGATTCTGAGGGGAATGTTCACGTTGTTTATTATGATGATGAAGGTGGATCATCTTTTAAACCGTTTTATCGAGTACTAGAATTTCCAGTATCAGAAGAACCCATTTTTAATACCCCCATTGATATTTCAAACGGAGTTCCCACATCAAATACCTTTACAAGACCTGGAGATTATTTTACCATTCGAGTTGATCCAAATAATTTTCCCCATGTTGTCTGGTCTGATGGCAGGAATGATGAAATGGATATTTATTATGCACATGGATTGAAAGCTTCTGAGACGGCTACAACAGATACTTCCAAGAGTACTCCCCTTATTAGTTGTGTATTTGCCATAGTATCATTAATCATCTATACCTTTCCCAGAAAAAAGGGTCGATAAGCTAATAAAGGTATTCTATTAAGATTTTCTCCCTATAAAAATCAAATGAGAAGCAGAAGCAGATCCATACATCTTGATTCTGTTCTTAATCATTTCTCCCTCAAGGATGAGGTTATTCACATAAGTACTCTCTATAATCTTCCCTTCAGCTATTCCTTTTTGCAATTTAGCCTTATTTTCTTTAATTTCTTTCAGCGCGAATTTTATGATGCTAGGATTCTTGGGATTAGAACACTTGAATTTGTCATCACACAGTAAACATTTTACAGGGTGAGTAGATTCAATCATAGCTTCAGTTTCTAGTCCCAAATCAGAAATATACTGTTTGATATCATCCTTACTTAAAGTTGAATAATGGGGAATACCAAATAATGTATCAATCTTTGCCCCCCAATGATGAGAGTAAACATCTGTCCTTTGAGCTTGAGTCTGGGGTTTATCAGAAAACATTTCTTGTAGGATGAAGTACCCATTTGGTCTTAGAACTCTTTTCATTTCCGTCAATACTTTTTCCACAGAGGTTAAATGATGCAAAGAGTGGGAAATCGTGACCGTATCGAATGTAGAATTCTTAAATTCTAGAATCTCAGCATTCATTTGCAAAAAGGTTACGGGTTTATCGGTAAACCTGGAGTGATTCCATTCTTTACTGGTGATATCAATAGCAGTAAAAGAAACATAATCAGATAAAAAATCCATTAAGGTTTGAATAAAACTTCCACTTTGTGTAGCCACATCAAGTATATTCCCACCAATAATATTTTCTAACTGCCTTTTTATATCCAAGGCTCCTGAATGTTCTAAACTCTTTGGTAAGTGTTCCAAGATTCAAAACTCCAGTGAGTATGAAGTAAAACAGAGATAGTTTTGGATTAATCACCTTTTAATCTCTACGTTCATGGTAAAACCAAATTGAAGTTGGGTACAAAAGTGAAGATAGAATACCAAATAGTAATATTGTAATAATCCATAATTTTCTAATTGCCTTCTTCTGAATGGACTTAAATGTGAAGATTAAAGTAATCCTGACTTTATTATGGGTAAAGGAAGAACTCATAGGAAGAAAGAGTGGAAGATTAGAGGGTATTCTCTTGAAAATTCAAAGAAAATCGACGAAAAACTAATGAATGACCAGTTTAGTTATTGGTTCCGGTATAGAAGTATTCCATGGTATAGAAAACGAAAGATAAAAGGAACTTCTCCAAGAGATACAATATTTCTAGTCTTAGATGAACTTGAATTAACAGGTGACGTAACTAGAGAAAAGAAAGAGAGACATACTTCATATCATTGGTTAATTGAATCCAAATAAGATCCATTGAGATGAAATTTGATGAGTACTATTCAATCTAAAATAGGATCAACTTTCTCTATTTATTCAAATTAGTAAGAACTTTTTGAACTAGATCAATAAAAATCTTTGGAATAATTTTTCCACCGAATTTAGCTGATGCTTCGTAAAAATCAGATCCTTCGGATCTAGCATAGCGCTGTCCATCTGTGGCAGGTACCTTTCTTCTTCCTGCTAAATCAATTTTGTTTCCTATTACAGAAATAATCTTATCTTCTCCCGCAACACTCCGGTACTCCTTTAACCAATTATCTAGATCTTTCATGGTTTCGGGACGGGTAATATCATAAACAGCAATGCACCCTAATGAACCTTCAAAGTAAGTTTTTCGCAAACTCCCAAACTTTTCCTCTCCAGCTGTGTCCATAAAGACTAATCGAATTGGTTTAGCATCAATGATTATTCCTCGCTTGACAGTGATGTCTACTCCAAGAGTAGGTAGATAATCTTCAGAAAAGGTGTTGTTAGTATATCGTCTGATGAGAGAAGTCTTTCCAACTGAAAAAGAACCGACAGAATTGAGTTTAATAATAACTTCGTTGGACATAGATTGCTCCTCCTATGGGAGGGATTTGATTGTTAGTTAAAAGGAATTCCCAAATGCCTGCAAACGTAATCTTAACAATAGATAAGGGCTACAACATGGCTATCAGGCGTTATAATTATAAAATATGTGTTTTATCTTACTAAAAAGTGGAAAAACAGATACTTTATAATGTATTTTATTATAAATTACATCTACGGTCAAAAATTTGTGAAGTGAGGTCTTCCATGAAATTAAATCCTTCTCAAAAACAAAAGGTCAAAGTATTTATTCCTAAACATTCTGGTTCATCAGCTTTCTGGTGGGTACTGCAAAGAGTTTCGGGTTTTCTCGTATTTCTCTTTGTCCTCTTCCATATGATTGTCAATCATTATCTAACTTTATTGATGGATACTGATGCACATCCTGAGCTAGAAGAAGGAATCGCATCGTTCGCGGCTGTTCAATGGAAAATGCAGAATCCATTGTATTTCTGGATATCCATTTTATTTGTAGTTTTTCTAATGTTACACATGTTAAATGGATTTAGAATGGTTGTACTGGATATAGCTACAGGTCATTCGTTTAGAAAGCTTATTGGTATCTTACTACTTCTTATCGGAGTGTTAGCGGTAATATACGCATTTACACTTAATTCAACTGTGCTATCGTTAGGGTGAAACACATGTCAGAAACTGAACAAATTGTACACCAAACTCAGGTTGAAACGGATAGCCATGGTTCTAAGTTCTATCGTTGGTTTAATCCTTTCTCCCGTGGTATTGGGATGTATTCTTGGTTAGCTCAACGATTAACAGGTCTGTTTCTCATAATGTACGTTTTCATACATTTTGGTATTATTGGAACGATGATGTTGGACACATTCCTTGGTTTTGAAACACCTGGTTTACTCTATAATAGTATAACATCTGCAATGGGCTCTTCTCTCGTTGAGGGAATGGGTTTTCCTGATGTAGTAGAAAGTATGCTCCGATTTTCTTTTTTGATTGATGCAGCTCTATTAGCTGCATTAGTTTATCACGGGTATAATGGAATACGTGTAGTTCTCTTTGATCTAGGAATTGGAATTCGGAAACAAAAACAGGTTTTCTGGATATTGTTTATCCTTGGTATTATCTCTTGGATTTTAGCCATGTATCTCATAATGATTGTTCCAGAGATAGTTTTAGCTGGAGAGTGAATAACCATGATTAAAAAACATTCAGTATTAGTCGTTGGATCTGGTTTAGCAGGAATGCGAGCTGCTATTGCAGCAAAAGAGAGCGGAGTAGATTGTGCGGTAATTTCAATATGTCAACCAGTGAGAAGTCACAGCGTGGCTGCACAGGGTGGTATTAATGCACCGTTAGGGAATGCACCTGAATCGAAAGATGATTCTGTTGAAAGACATGCTTTTGATACTGTCAAAGGTTCTGATTATTTAGCCGATCAACCAGCAGTTATCAAGATGATTGGATTAGCTAAAGAAACAATTTATGAGCTAGAGCATTGGGGTTGTCCATTTTCACGATTTGAAGATGGGAAAATTGGTCAACGTCCATTTGGTGGCGCAGGTTACCCCCGTACATGTTTTGCTGCTGATAGAACAGGACATTCTGTTATTCACGTACTCTGGGAAAGATCTGAAAAATTGGGAGTTCCAGTATATGAGGATCGCTTTGTCGTACGCGTTGCGACAAAGGACAAAAAAGTCACAGGATTAGTTGCCTTGAATTTTGTCACAGGAGAGCTTGAGATGTGGGAATGTGACGCAGTAGTTTTTGCCATAGGCGGAGCTGGCCAAATTTATGGGGCTACTTCTAATGCTCTTAATTGTACAGGATTTGGAATTGCCGTTGCCGCATGGGCTGGAGTTGCAATGAAAGATATGGAATTCATTCAATTTCATCCTACATCATTGTATGGGAATAACGTTCTTATTAGTGAGGCTGCCCGTGGAGAAGGTGGTTACCTTCGAAACAATAAGGGTGAGCGCTTTATGGAAAAGTACGCACCTGAAAAGATGGAATTAGCTCCTAGAGATATTGTGTCTCGTTCAATTTATCAGGAAGTATTGGAAGGTAGAGGTTATGGGACAAAGGAAAACGGATATGTCCATCTGGATTTAACTCATCTCCCAGAATCACAAATTCTTGAACGTTTGCCCCAAATTCGTGAGTTGGCCTTACGCTTCTCTGGTCAAGATATGGTAAAAGATCCAATCCCTGTACAACCTGGATTCCACTATTTGATGGGTGGTATCCATGTTGATGAAAACTGTGCCAGTCAGGAATTAGCTGGTTTTTATGCCACTGGAGAAGGCGCTTGTATTTCAGTTCATGGTGCTAACCGACTTGGAGGAAATTCTCTTTTGGGTTGTGCTGTTTTTGGCAAAGTAGCTGGTTTAGAAGCAGCTAAGTATGTCAAAGATAATCCACCTGTACCTGATGCTCAATATTCTATCTTTGACGCTTATAAAAAGCAACAAGAAGAAGTGGACTTTTGGTACAGTGGTGAAGGTAAGAATGATCCTTTTGAAATTATGGAAGAGATGCGAGCTGTCATGAAGCTAAATGTTTTTGTCTATCGAAAGGAAGAACAACTCCAAAAAGCTCTCGACAACATTAGAGCCCTGAAAAAGCGATTCAATGAGGGTGTCTATTTGAAATCAAAAGTTAGACAATATAACAGAGAATTAGAGTGGGTATTTGCTCTCAAGGGAATGCTTGATGAATCAGAAGCAATTTGTATGGGAGCTCTGGCTAGAAAAGAATGTCGTGGAAGTCATTGGCGTTTAGATCATCTAAAAAGAGATGATGAAAACTTCTTAAAGCACTCTTTAGTCAATTTCGAAAATGGTGTAGGAAAGCTAAGGTATCAGGATGTCCAGATCACAAAATGGCAACCTGAAGAGAGGAAGTACTGAGGTGTTATCATGAGTTCAACTAAAGAAACTAAAGTATTAACATTCAAAATCAAACGCTTCAATCCTGTTGTTGATGATAAACCTTACTGGGATTCTTATGAATTAGAATGTAATGAGGGTACTACGGTTCTAATTGCAATTCAGGAGCTTATTGCCAAACAAGATGGTTCGATCGCGATGCGATATAATTGTCGAGCAGGTGTCTGTGGATCATGTGCCCTTCTTGTGAACAATAAGTATGAATTAGCATGTGAAACTTTGGTTCTACAGCTTAAGAAAAAGGTGATTAAGCTTGAACCACTCCCATCATATCCAGTGATCAAAGATCTCGTCGTAGACATGTCTCAATTCTATGAGAAGCTTCTAGCTATTGATCCCTATCTTAAACGTGATCATTCAAAAGATCCAGAAACAGAAATTCTCCAGAGTCCAGATGATTTTCATATAATCGAAGAAGCGACGAAATGTATTCTTTGTGGAGCATGTCATTCATCTTGTGTTTCTGTATGGACTGATACCAACTATTTAGGTCCAGGAGCGCTACTCAAAGCTTTCAGGTTTGCCAATGATACAAGGGATGAAGATCGAAGAGCACGTTTAAAACGAGTTACCAGTGAAGATGGTGTTTACAGGTGTCACACTGCTTTCAATTGTGTGGAGGCTTGTCCAAAGGAACTTAATCCCAAAGAAGCGATTCAAACACTGAAGCGACAGGCTACAAAACAAGCATTCAAATTCTGGTCACGAGGCTGATCAAAATTTAAAATTTTCAGTACTAGTTCTACTAGTACTACTTTTTCTTCTTCTACGATAGTATCTTTCTATATTCATTTAAGGGGGATATATTTATAGACAGTTTATGTAAATCTAACGTTATTCTGGAGCTGAAAATATGAGTCAGTATCGATCAAGTAGGTTTCTAATCCCATTTATTTTGGGTAGTATCGGATTTTTAACAGTTCTTTTCTCGGAATATATTGTTATAGATCAAGGGGAAAAAATTGTAGAAGTTTCTTGGCTTGCAAGCTTATTTGTAGTACTTTCAACATTGATCATCAGATTTTATTCACTAGATAGTAAACGAGTTAATCAAATAATGATTGAATCTAATCCATTGAAAGCTTATGAATTAAATCCAACTCGTTATTTGAATTGGATGGTAGTTTCCATGTTAGTTGGATTAATTGCCACGATTACAATACACTCGAATTTTATCTATGGTATGCTGGTTTATTTACTCATGCAATTCTGTTTAATTGTAGCTTTCTCCGGAATAATAACAGTGAATCCCTTAAAGTATCGAATTAATCCTGGAGCGTTCAGAAAGATAGTTATAGCTCTTTTTCTATGGGTGATTTTAATACCCACGATCTACCTTGTCTTAGTTTATAGTGATGTAGATTCACTGATAGTTGTCCCTTATGTAGTCGCTATTGGAATTATGGCATGTATCTCTTGGTTTGGTCTAATTTATAATCGTCGTTCAGGATTATTTCGGTGGTTAATGATCATCGCGACTGGTTTGTTTGTGTTCTCAGACACGCTTATTGGTAATGATCAATATGGAACCAGTAAAATTAATCTTGGCTATCTCATTGATGTTACATACGTTCTGAACATTTTCTTATTATCAAACGCAGTCTTATTTCTACGTAGTAAACTTGGTATGACTCCTTTTAAGAATTAAATACTATTCTACTCATTATCCTTGTGTTAGACTCTTAGCTCTAGAAAGGTATTTATATGAATAAGGATGTTTGTTCAAATAAGATATCTTATTTGAATAAGGATGATTATCATGCAAAAAGACATAAGATACTTGCAGGAGAGAAGTGTGAATATAAGTCGAATAACTGAACGATTGGTTTCAACATTTAATGAATTTGCAGATGAGTATTTGAAAGTTGAAGGTAGTTTTGATCCAATTTATTTTGGTAGAGATGGTGAAGTAGTTCAATACATTACACTGGAATATCAAGGTGAGGCTGAACGATCAGTAGTATTGGCTTTAGATTCATCAGGATTATGGATCCTAAAAGCTTATCCTCCCGATGTAAAATCCAATTATTTACCACGCCTTAGAAAGGGTAAAAATCTAAAATTCATTGAGTTACCCTCAAAAGTTCAATTCCAGTTAGTTTCTGATCTCCCTGAAATTGTTAAATTCTTTGCTGAAGAAATGATGAAAAGAGAAGAACAAGCACAGGAGCTATTAGATAAGCTGGAAAATATTGTTGCAGAGACAAATAATGAGAATGACAATTAAAGCGAGTTTCTATGATGAGCAAAGGTTATGTGATTCTTAAAATGTCTCCCAATTCTAATTCACAGTCAAATCCTAAATTAAAGTCCCATCTAAACCACCAACTAGCTCAAAGTCAAATTGCGACGGACATTATTAATTATTTGACTATTGCAAAGGAATTATTGAAAGAACATCGTCAAAAAGGTCATTGAATTAGAACTTACTTGCGAAGACATTAATGACTCATTTTCCCTGATTCATAGGTTCATTAAAGATATCAAAACGAGAATAATGACCAGAATAATCAAAATTCATTCTTTCTTCGATTACTTCCCGAAAATTGATATCCGCGTAAACTATCCCTTCTTTCTCGATTAAGGGGTCATTGATGAGTCTACCTTTAGGATCCGCGACTACAGTCCCTCCATTTTGCCAATATTTAGGTTGATTATTCTCTAAATCTAAATATTTTTTAACAGGAAAATCAGTTTCAGATAAATTAACTAAATCTTCTGTCCTTAATAAGCCTGAAACCGAAATTACCCAATAGCGACCCTCTAAAGCCATGAATCGTGTAATATCTTTGGTTAAACCATCACTTCCAGGCCAAACAGCTATATGAAGCATTTCATTTTGACGATGTAGAGCAGCTCTAGCATAGGGGATCCAATTTTCCCAACAATTTAAGCCTCCTATTTTATAGCTTTGAAAAGGTACAGTTACAAGTCCTTTTGCATCCCCATCAGCCCATATCAAGCGTTCTTCGTAGGTTGGTTTGATTTTCCTATGTCTGTTAATTAATTTTCCATTATCATCAATTGTTATTAGTGTACAGTATGTAGATCCACTGGATTTTTCTGCTATTCCTCCCATCATCATAACCTTTAATTCTTTTGCTAGATTCTGCATTTCTCGTAGTATTGATGAATTTGTTAGATCCAAAGCTTCATGCCAATATGTACTATATGTCTTTTTTTGATCGGAATCATTCCATTTTGCACCTCCAGTGGGAGAAGGCCAAAATGGATATCCTGGGATCAGAGTTTCCCCCCATGAGACTAATTGAGCTTCTTGATCGCATGCTTCTCTAATGAAGTCACTCAGCTTCTCCCATGTCTTCTGACTATTTAATACAATGGGAGCTATTTGTATCCCCGCAATACGAACCATACATCATACCTCTAAGAGATTATTCAATTAATGTACAAATAATGAGTGTATATTTTAATTTCTTCTGGATTTGTAGGTTTGTTTTTTTGAAGCTAAAATTCTTATTTCTTCCTTCTAATCTACCAATTATCACTTATAATGTTTTAGAATCAACTAAATCTTATGAAGGAAATTCCTATGTCTGAAAAACCGTTACAACCTCACATCAAGGTACAAGAGGTCGATCAAGTTTGCTTTATAGCAGGGAATCCCGATAGAGTCCCGACTATTGCTTCTCATTTGAAAAACGAAAAAAAAGTCGCAGAACACAGAGGACTAATTGCCTATAAGGGAGTCACTCCCTCAAAAAATATCCCAGTTACTGTACTAACAACAGGAATGGGATGTCCAAGTACAGCTATTGTTTTAGAAGAAGCTTATCGTGCAGGTGGCAGAATATTCATTAGAATTGGATCTACAGGTTCCTTACTTCCTGGAGATGAGTATGGTATTGGTTCCATCTATATTCCCTATGGAGCGATTCGAGACGATGGAACTTCTCCAAAATTTGCCTCATTAAAAGTTCCTGCTGTAGCTTCACCACCAGTTTTTCAGGCTCTGTGTCAAGCAGCTACCAATTTGCACATAAATTATCACACAGGATTAGTTTGGACATCTGATGTATACTATTCTGAAGATCAAAACCAATTTAAGAAGTGGAATACAGTTGGTGGAACGTGTGTCGAGATGGAATCAGCTCTTCTTTATATTTTTGGTTTAACTAAAAATGTACATACTGGTACAATCTTAACCTCAGATGGTAATCTTAATGATCCAGATAGTATTTACACAGGATCAGTTGAGGAGAATCTCAAAAAATTTGAACAAGGAGTTCTAAATACAATAAAGTGTGCAATTTCTGCAGTTGAATTCCTTGATGTTATGGAATCATAATTTCGGTTGATGATTATATGGATGCCACTTTACATCCCTCTTCAAAATATACCCTCAAAGATAAGATCAATGAGATCTTTAGGTCAGGGATTGATCCCCTTTCTCACCTAAAACAGCTTGATTTTCCAAGAAGAGCTGGAACCCTAGGGGATAAGAATGCTGCTAAATATATAGCTTCAACTTTGAGTACTTTGGGATATAAACCTATAATCCAAGAATTCCATCACAAAAAGTCGTCGTTGGTTTCAAGTTTTAGAATTCCACTTGTTATCGCTTTGTGGGCAATTATTACACTGCTAAACCTTACCTTTTTAGACAATAATAAACTAATTAGTCTAATTACCTTTATTCTCCCATTAATTATTTTATTCGTTATATTTAGATTCGAATCTGTAATGAAATTTTTCTTTAAGAGAAAACGGAAAGAATTAGAGAAGTTAGAACAAAATATCAAAGATAAGGACCTGTCTGAGAAAGATAAAGAAACGATAATCCCGAGTCAAAATGTTATTACTGAAATTGGACAAGAGGATGCCTCTCATCAAATTCTCTTTACTGCTCATTTTGATTCAATTTCTTCTAAACTTCCAATGAGATATTCAAAAATAATCGGAATAATAGGATTTATCTCGTTTTTACTATTTACTTTAATCTATACTACCGAATATTTAGGAAATTTCTTTTTTGAGTGGGAAATTTTTGACTTACTCTTTCCATTTTATGTAATTTTACTATTCACACTTGCTATACCATTAGAGTTCTTAATGATCTCGCGGATTTTTCGTGGAAATAATTCACACGGTATTATTGACGATGGTACAGGTGTAGCTATTCTATTAGAGTTGGCTAGGTATTTAAAAACTCAAAATATAGATAACTTTCGATTTACATTCGGATTTTTTGGTGCAGAAGAAGCAGGATTAATAGGATCATCCTTTTTTCATAGAAATTCGTCCATAGACAAGAATACTCACGTAATTTCTGTAGATATGATCGGTGAAAAACCTCCAATAGCTTATGTGAAGGGTATTAATCCAATCCTGAGAACAAAGCTGGATACACAATTCAATGATCAACTCATTGAATTAGCAGAACAGCTAGATATTGACCTTAAAGGATCAAATTTCATGTATCCAGGATCAGATTTTGCTCATTGGCTATATGACGGTCATCGTACTAATTGGTTAATCAATGGAAGCAAAATGATTCATTCAAAGAATGATAACATGACGAATGTAAATAAAACCTTAGTTCTCGATGCAATGAAATTACTGGTTGCATATCTCAGTGTTTTGATTGAGGAAACATCAAATTCAAGTAGATGACGTGTATATATGCCAAACAGAATCCCTCCCCAGATACAATTACTAGCAAGTAGAATTGATAATGCAGGTATGAATATTCTAAAGTTCATCAAACAACCTCTGCAGGAGGACACTATTGTGATAGAAGGGGAATCGATATTTGCTGACGACGAACTTGCTGCGCATATTGAGCATGATTCGTATACACTCATCTTTCTATCACGACATAGAGCGAAGAGTCTAAGGCCTAGCTTGACACTCCATCCTATTGGGAATTTTTCTAAAGCCGAATTTGGGGGAACAGATAATACCCTTATTAAATGCAATTCTTTTATTCAAAAACAACTTTATCTAAATATAGTTAATTTACATTCTTCTGATAACTATGATTTGCAGTATGAGTATGAAACAAGTATTGAAGTCACTCATCATGGGCCTTACACCCCAAATCCCATTACTTACATCGAGGTTGGATCATCAGAAGACCAATGGGCTGATTTAGAGGCATGTCGCTTAATTGCTGATGCAGTCAATATGACTGATTTTGATAATCTGTATGAGAATAAAACTTGGATTTCTAGTATAGGCTTCGGAGGAAATCACTATCCTCAGAAATTTACAAAGCAAATGAGTAGTTCCGAATATGCAATTGGCCATATGTGTGCTAAGTATGCCATACCTCATCTAACACAAGATTTGGTCAATCAAATGATCCAAAACACCTACCCACCTCCTAAAATTGCGTTATTTGACAAAAAGAGCATGAAACGTAAACAGTT
>JAEOTM010000004.1 GCA_016839815.1 Candidatus Hodarchaeota archaeon | reverse complement strand
TCCTATCATTTTATTCTTATCCGAGGTTGCAAACCTTATCACCATTGGATAAATGGGCTATTATTAGAACTAAGTTAGGAAATAATTTTGTGCTTATTCCTGGAAGTGAATTACCACAATATGGTTTATCAACGTTTCAGAGAATAGATGGAACCTTACAACCCATTGATATACTTGCTTTCGTTCCCAAAAACTATTCCCTCTCCAGTAGGATTAGCAAAAGCTTTCAACACGGTGGTTTATCGTTTTACGAAACAATAGTTCCTTTAGAAGTGTTTGAATATAATATTGAGGAAATTTTGCCTTTAAATTTATTTTCTCAAATAAATCTATCTTCATATGAGAAAAGTCTAATCTTTATTGAGATTATCAATCCAAATCCAATTCCAGGAAAGGAACTGATTTTAACAATCAAAGGATTGGGAAAAGAAAAGCTGATAGAATTTCCTAAAATCAAGTCTAATGGAACTATATCTACTTCATTAAGTGTTGGTCCATTCGAAAAAGGTAAAAAACAGGTGGCTTTCACATTATCTTACCAATGCGGAGGAAAATCACAATCACAAACTTTCTATGAGGAAGTAATTATTAAACCGAGTAGAAGAGAAAAAATGAGAATTGATCGTTCACTACCAGAGGATTGGTCATGATGTCTAATGATTCTCAAAAACGATTAAAAGAATATTTCCCTGGTGTTCTAGTAAAAAAGGAACCACCAAAAGATGAAATAAGTTTACTGCCAAAATATGTCCAAGAATGGGTTTTATCACGATTTAGTGATCCAAATACTCAAAATATGGATACAAAACAGCTCTTAGATTTTGTAAGAAAAAGAATACCAACTCCAAGGGAATGTCAAAAGTTTTTAGCTCGATTGAAAGAAGAAAGAATATTAAGGATTATTGCAGAATTCCAAGCAAAAGTTGATATTTCTGGTGATAGATATGTCCTAGATGTTCCTGTTTTAAATATTTCCGGAACAATTGTAGATAAAATCGTGAGAGAAAATCCACAACTCCTATTAGAAGGTTTATGGGGCGCGGGAACACTAGATTTAGATGATTTAGATAATACAATCAGATTGATACAAATTAAACCATTGCAAGTTTCTCGAATCGATTTAGAGGCTTTTATTCAAGGACGTCGATTCTTTAATTCAGATGAGTGGCTTGACATTCTATATTACTCGTTTGGATTAAATCCAACCAATTACACGCGAAGGCAGAAATTGATATTGATATTACGTATAATCCCTTTAGTCGAATCAAATACGCACTTAGTAGAATTTGGCCCAAAACAGACTGGTAAAACCTATCTTTTTAGAAATATCTCTTCTCATTCTCGTGTTGTTTCTGGCGGCCAGCTTACACCAGCTGTTTTATTCTATCATCTTGGTAGAAATACCCCGGGTTTACTTGCTTGTTATGATACTCTTGTTTTTGATGAAATTTCATTTATTAAATTTGGTCATGGGGATGAAATTGTTGGCAAGTTAAAGGATTTTATGGATAGCGGAAATTATGATAGAGGAAAGAAAAAAGTCCAATCTGAAACTTCAATAGTTATGGTTGGTAATCTTGTCTTAGGACAAGATTTGAATCCAGCTGGGGGATTAAGTTCTTATTTTCCAGAAATAATGAGAGATACAGCTTTTATGGATCGAATCTGTGGTTTTATTCCAGGTTGGGAACTTCCAAAGATCGGGAAGAGCTCTGAACACCTTGCTCACAACGTACTAGGTTTTGCGACAGATTACTTGAGCGAGCTTTACAATAACTTTAGGAAAAACAACTTTCAATCTTTTTTCAGAGAGAAAATTGAATTCGGGCCTGATCTAAAAATTCGAGATGAAAAAGCAATATTAAAAACCGCATCTGGACTAATGAAAGTTATATATCCCGATAAGCTAGTTACTGCAGAGGAATTAACTGAAATTGTTGATTTAGCTGTTGAATGTCGTCAATATGTTTTGGATGAGCAGAATAGTCTCCAACCTGCTGAATTCCCTGAACGTAAAATCAAATGGCGTTTAAGAGATCTAGACGATTAATAAAAAGATTTGCAACTGTCGATTGTCATAATTGTTTTTTCAATATCTTCAATCGTGTTATAATAGTGAATTGATATTTGAACTAATCCTTGATTATCATTCAATTGCAATTCATTCATAAGAATATGACCGCATAATTCCCCTGACCGTACAAAGATATTTCCCAGTTCAGAAAGGCAAAAAGCAACATCGTGACAATTTATTTCCTTGAAATTAAAACTAAAAATTCCAACTCGCTCTTCTTTTCCCATTGTCACATAAGTTTTAATATTTCTATCATCAAGAAGTCTATTGATTAGTAGAGAATTTAATTTAGAGCAATGCTTTCTAATTTTATTTATACCAATTTTCATAAGCAATTCTATCCCCGCTTGAAGTCCAACGAATCCTCCTATGTTCACTCCATCAGTTTCAATGTTACTTGGACCTTTTTCCAATAGATAGGTTTCTTTAGAACACGACTTTACAGAGCCAGAACCAATATAATTTGGTTCACCCAAATCTAATTCTGGAACTATGATGATTCCTGTCCCAGGTGGACCAAATAGTCCAGTATGCCCCTGACAAACAAGAAAATCAATTTCACATTCATTAACGTTAATATCTATTAGCCCCGCTGTTCTAGTTGCATCGAGATAGATCATCGAATTTTCTGATTCATGAATTATATCCACAACTTCTCTCAAAGGTAAAATGGTTCCTATGCCTATTGGAGCATGATCTAAGATAACAAGCGTTTTTCCCTCCGTTTTTAGGTTAATCTTTTCCTGTAAATCTTCAGTCGCTATTTGCCCATTTTCACATAAATCAATGAAGGAAATATCTACCGAATTTCTCTTAGCTACTCTAAACCAGTTTAAAAATGATGAATTATGTAAATTACTTGCAAATAAGATTCGATCTTTTTTTTTAAGATTGATAAGGCTAGCTGCAGTCGCAGAACCATGAGATGTACTGGTCGTAAAAGCAATACGTTTTGATTCCGTTTTAAAAAGTTTCGATGCAGTATTACGAACTGTGTTTAATGCTTTATTTGATTCTATAACTAAGTTATAAGCTCCTCGATTTGGAATGACCCCAATTTCTTCATAAAATTCTCTCATACGCTGTATTACGATATCAGGAATAAGTGTAGTTGTAGCTGAATCTAAATAGACGATATCTGGATTGTTTCGTAAGAGAGGAATAGTCTTTCTGAATTCATG
>JAEOTM010000119.1 GCA_016839815.1 Candidatus Hodarchaeota archaeon | reverse complement strand
TTTGCGAGCCTTACAGGATGTTGCAGTTGGGGGAAATATAATATCACCTTATGAATTCTTTGCTGATAGAGTGTTTGTCACTCCAGGAGTATACATAGTTACTATTCTCCTAACCATAATGTTAGGTATTATATCAATTGTGATTTCTCAAGAATACCTAAAGGAACGAAAGTACGTTTCTAATTGGAGATTCACATTTGCCCTAATTGGCACAATATTAGAAATATTTCTTATTTTACCTTTTATCCCCTTATTAGTTGAGGATCAATCTAATATAATTGGAGGTTTCTCAATTATAGGGTTAACGATAATATTTGCTATACTTTTTCACTATTCTACGGATTGGTGGTCACAAAAATACTTCCCAGATGTTCCGATAAGAAGAGAGGAAAAATTTGCTATGATTACGCAAATGTTCGACGCAATAAATACTGTAATTGCCATTGAATTCTTTGCTTATGAAGAAAAACATTATCTTCCAGCAATGCTTTTTCAATCACCGGTTGGATCTTGGTCTTTTCTCTTCATCAAGTTCGGAATTGTTCTACTCTTTCTTTGGTCAGTACGCGGGTTTGAAAACAGAAATTTAGAACGATGGCTACTTTGGGTTGTATTCCTTCTTGGATTGGCAACAGGAACCAGGGATTTCTTGAGATTAATAACTAATACATAATCTACTCAGAGAAATCTCAAACTCGTACGGTTGTTTCCAGACGGATTCCTTTTCGATCGATGGTCATGGGAACTGAAATCGGTAGAAGTACTGATTTCCAAGCTTTCTGAACAGAAAAATTGATAGCGATTTTACCAGCGCCGACTCGGCCGAATGAGATATCAAAAACAAAATCTGCAATATGAGATGCAAGAACTTCAACATTAGGATCGTGTAGATTTTTTACCATCAGTATAAAGTGCAATCCTGATCCTAAATCTCGAGATACATATTTCAAGGTTTCTATTGCAATAGAAACACTTTCTACGGAATTCGTACGCAATAATGAGGAGGCAGAGTGTATACATGTACAAACATTATCATATTGCTTAATTTCGGGAATAAACCTTCGTGTGAAGAAACGGAGTGAATCTTGAGCATATCTATCATCAAGATCAACCCCAGTCTCAGATTGGAGTCCAATAACGGCGCCTTCTGCTGCAATTCTTGCTGAAAATGCATCCATAAATTGCCATTTCTCTCCAGCTACAATAAATGGTTCTAACTGGAAATTATAGATGGACAACTCTTCTACAATTTCATTTGGTCGTCCATCATAGTTTAGATAGATAACTTTTTCAGTAGCTCCATGTCTAAGCATATGGAAGAGGATTTGTTGAGTAAATACTTCAAATTTTGTACCTGGTTCGCCTAATACGAGAATAACACTTTTATTGGGAATTCCTGGATCATCTTCCCCACCTAAAAACAAGTCTAATGATTGAACCCCTGTACGGATTGTACTCATTGATTTCATATTTATACCATAAATTAAAAAGATATATATCTTTTTGGAAATGAATAAAGAGCAATATTTCTCTCCATGACCAGAAGTTCCAATGAATTATCATATGCCTCTCAAATCCATGGAAACTGGCATGCAATTCATGAAACCATTGAAAGAATGATTAAAATGCATGATGTAGACCCCCTCGCTTTACCGTTTGAGTTTCAGGGAACTGATGAAAATAAAAATATTAGCTGCTTGTTATTGCACTCTTTTACTGCATCGCCTAGCGAAGTTCGTCCTCTCGGATTATACCTACGAAATAAAGGTTATTCCGGAATTGCTCCCTTATTACCTGGTCATGGTAGTGTTCCAGAAGATCTTGGAAATACTACGTGGTTAGATTGGTATGCCGTAGCTAGAGATTCTCTTTATTATTTGAAAGATATGTATTCTCATGTTTTTGTTGTAGGAGTAGCTCTTGGTTCAGTCCTTGCAACGATTCTGGCGGCCTCACACCTTTCAGTGACAATTAACGGATTAATCTTAATCTCTCCAAGCCAACATTCCCCCTCTGCCCTTGTAAAGAACATTCTTCCATTTGTTAAGTTTTTCAAAAAAGACTTTGCGATGGTAGAAGAAAATGTTAATGACGAATTACGTGATCAAGGACAATTTTTCTATTCTAAACGCCCCACTACAGCACTTATTGAGTTATACCGAGTGATTGGTTTTACTAACCATCGATTAGCTAATATTTCTCAACCCACCCTTGTCATCAATACTCAAACTGCTGAAGGCTCTGTTGATTTTATATTTGATAAGCTCGCAAAAGCCGAGGAGAAGAAAAAATACACTATGAATACTTCCTCTTTGCGCTGGTACTTGAATCCTACAGATGCAGAACCTGCATTTAATGAAATTGAAACTTTCATTAAAAACATAATGAAGAAAGGCTGAAAATCCGAGTTTTACTTAGATTCATTTAGGGTTAACGATACTTTTTAGGTATAATACGATACAGGATACTAGCAATTGGTAAGCCAATTTTTAGGAATAAAGCCCAAGGTATAATCGGAAAAAAACGTGGAATTCGAGAAGATTCTATTTTTCCCGGATTGAATATACCCTTGGGATCAGTTTTCCTTTTCATGTTATGTATGTTTTCTAATTGCACCTTATAACTTTCATTCGGATAGGGACTAAGCCACAACCCTCCACTATTGTACGTTGATCCTCCAATACTCCAAGCTAACCTAATTACCTGAAATGACCTATACCAATGGATTAGATATGGAATTGAGCCTATTATGGGAAGATTCCGTTTTCTTTGGTCTGTTGGGAACCAAACCATTACCATAGAAGTTTGATTATTTACAGAGATGATTTCGATACTATACTTATCTGTGGCAAACCATTTACTCAAGAGCATTAGAAATTCATCAAGTGCATTAGAAGGTACAATAACCTCGCTTATAATTAATGATGGTCCTTTTCGCTTTAACCGTAACGTATGGAATCTATCATTCCATAATTCAATAGTAATTTTATCTGGTAGGGATTTACTTAAATTTTCTAATTTTTCTTGAGATTTAATCCAATCTTCTTCCAAGAAGCTCGCTGATATGATACCAAAACTTGCATTCCTATAAACTGACCCCATTTTGTTGTCTTTTTTAATCCATACCAAGCTAGCTGGATCAATGTAGCGTAAATAGTAGGGATTTCTCATTTCAAGATCCTTATAGTGGTCAAAGACCGCTTCATGTGATTTTGGAGTAACTGCAACATGATGCATGGGTTGAATTGTTCGTATCTTCAAGGATATTTTCCATATGACTCCTAAAGTTCCAAAATTTCCCACAAAATCCGAAGGCTTATCTATAACAAATTCTTTACCATCTGTTCCTACTAGTGTGATTGAGTGAAGACTTTGATTGATACTACCAAATCTTGTACTCCCAATTCCATACCCCCCAGAAGCTATCCATCCCCCTACAGATGAAGAGGGTGCAGATGAAGGATATGTAAATAGATCAAATCCTCTCGGGATCAGAAATTCTCGTAATCGTCCCCACGTTACCCCGGCTTCTACTTCTACAATGTTTGTTTCTGGATCAAATAATATAATATCCTTGATTTGGGTGAGTATGACTATAAATCCATTCTTGGTAGGTAAAACACCTCCATAACCCCCTGTTCCTGCTCCACGAGGAATAAAAGGAACGGAAAACTCTTCACATAACTGTATAATGCCTTTCAGTTGTTTAATATCGTTAGGTTGTAAAACTGCTAAAACATTAAAATTATATAAGAATTTACCAAGTTTGGGAAGATCAGCTACATCACGCGAATAAAGTAATCTTTCAAACTGCTTACGATAAACACGTAACCCCATAGATTGTAAACCATCTAATTTTGTATGAATCAAACTCCTTTCCTTTCTCAGGCTATATATTCTAGAGAAAATAAACAGAAGGGCCAGAATCAAGACGAGGAAACTGGAAAGGATTAGCACGTTAACGATTAATTGATTTAACTCAATTAGAAATATTACTAACCACAAACTTCCAAGAATTAGACAAAATGCAATTATTTGAGTTATTATATTATCATAAGTACGCATGTGACTTCAGCAGTAATGTTTCATAGTAGGAGCTTATTAAAAAGTTATTGTACAAAGTCTTTTTGAGTAAATGGAGAAAGTGTCACCTCAAGTGAATAGATTGACTTTTCCTACTCAAGTTTGATTTTAAATCATACTAGTAAAGGTAATTAACTGGAGCGATTAGGTAAAGTGACAAATAAAAGCATTAAGTATATCCTCTTTGATTTTGACGGAACGCTAATTGATAGTATGCCTTTTTTGGAGAAGAACGCTGTTACATTATTAATGAAATATTTCTCACTCTCAGAACAGGAAGCACGAACCAAATATCGAGAAACTACTGGTTTACCATTTATTCAACAGATAGAAATAATCGCTCCTAGACATGATAACAACTCAGAAATTGTAAATAAGTTTGAAGAAATGAAGCTTGAGCTAATCTATGATCAACATCCCTTTAATGATGCATTAGAAGTACTCAATAAATTAAAGGAGCAAAACTATTTGCTGGGAATTTCTAGTGGAACGATTGAATCAATTATTACTACTTATTTAAAGAATATCAATTTTGACATTGTAGATGATATTCTAGGGTTTCGTCCAGGCTTCGAAAAGGGAACTGATCATTTTAATTACATTAAAGAGCAACATTCATTAGATTCTTCCGAGATTCTCTTCATCGGTGATAGTTTACATGATGCAAAACGAGCAAAAGCTAATCAAATTTCATTTATTGGACGAGCTGGGATGTTCACGCAGACAGATTTTAATGAAGTAATCAATAACTGTCCTCTTATTCACGAATTAACCGAGATTTATGAACGATTATAGAAAATCAGTGATCATCATGGATTTAAGCACAAAATATCTATATGGTTCAGGTTTCATTGCTGGACTTTGGATTTTTGTTTCAGTGTTCTCAATTGACACAGTTTTTCTTCCCACTCTATCATTTGATTCCCTATTCTTTACATTTGATCCTGTACCCTTTTTTGTTATTGGATTCAGTATTATGGCCATGGGAATTTATTTTTATATATTACTTTTCACAAAAGAACGGATTAAAGGCCTGAATTTAGAATTTGAAGCCTCTCCTGATTTAAAAACGTTTAAAGTTGTTAAAGATCATTCGTCGAACAGTTTACTCAAGAAAGAAATTCCTGAAAGTGCCTTTTGTGGGGCATGTGGAAAAGAAGTACATGGTCCATTCAGATGTGCGGCCTGTGGACAGCTCTTGTGTGCTAAACATATACTAGCTGGAGATCATCAATGCAAGGAGATGCACTAAATGTCTGAAAAACTTGATTGGAAAAAGGATCTAGAAAAACAGAACATTTTAGATAAGTTAAACTTATCTGTTCAGGAACTTTCAGAGTTAGGTATTGCATGGTTAATTTCAGCAACTATACTCATTTATATAACTGGTATGCTCGATACTTTAATCGAAACACAATCTTTACCTGATTATTTTATTATTTTCCTGTTAGTCTTCGGTTTTAGTTTCTTTACACATGAATTAATGCATAAGTTTACGGCTCAACGTTACGGTGCTAGGGCATACTTTCGGATATCAAAAGAAGGTCTGTTTATTACTCTACTTTCAATTATAATTGGATTTCCTATGCTCGCAATAGGTGCTGTATTTTGGTGGGGAGAAGCAGCATCGTCTATTGGCGTAAGAGGCCGAGTATCTGCTGCTGGTCCAATATCAAATCTGATTCTAATAGGAGTTTCTTATATTATAATTGGAATTAGCTTTGTAATACTCCCCTCAAACATAGAATTAGCGGGGATTCTGTTATTTACTGGGATGTGGGGTGTAACATTAAATGTCTTTATTGGACTCTTTAATTTACTACCACTAGGTGTCTTTGATGGGGCTAAAGTCCTAGATTGGGATGCAAGAATCTGGATTGCCCTCATTGGGATCTTTGTTTTCTTCTCATTCGTGGGTGGAGGATTCGGATTTTTCTGAATCTATTAAATCAACACTGATTGAGTTTTTTTGAGATAATTATGATCCTAACGAATTACAGAAGACCAAGGGTATCGTTTGGATATTTCAAACAATAACCGATCAACTTTCTTCTCTTCAAAAGTTTCTCGATAGCATAATGTGAGAACTGTTCCTCCTCGGGTACGTTTCATGCGCTGATACATTGTTTTAACGGTATTTACTACATCATATACTATTAGGAGATCTGCTTGTGGAATGTCAATATCTCGTTCTCCCACACTAGTCATAAGTAAGACAGATCTGGTTGAATGGTTTTTAAACGCGTTTAAAACTTCAACCTTATTCCGTACTTCACCTGTTACCAAGAAAGGGGTAAATCCTTCAGCACTAACTCGTTCAACAAGTAGATGAGCAGTATCTAGGTAAGAACAGAGCACAACAGTTTTCGAGGTATCTGATCGATCTTTAAGAAGATGTAGTATTTGCTTAACCTTAGCATTTGTGTTGGGAATCGCATGAATCATCTCTTTAGTTATTCCAAATTTCTTAAGACGATAGAGGAATTTTCTATACTTCTCAACTTGCATTGAAACCGTATATTTTCGAGTAAGCAGCAATCCATTATACTTCTGTGTATCATTTGCTTCGAGCATCCCAGATACAAGTGCGAGTTGTGAATTAGGAATCATTTCAAGGAGAGTGGGATTTTCAGCTATTTGTTCCTCGATTATCAGTTCCCTGAGACTTTTGATTCCTTGATCTATCTGCTGGAGAATAGTGCGTAAAGATTCACTCGGTTCGACTAACTCCTTTTTAATTCTGGTATATTGAATGTACGAGTCAACATCTGTTTCTGATAACAATTCATCCATAGAAATAATTTCTAAATCTGGAATTCGTTTATCTAGGGTAACTCGTTCGTCTCGAATTTTAATTTGATCCTGTCGATGATCATAGAAGATATGTGAATCGCGAAGAGTTCCAGTCATACCAACGATCCACGCATATTGAATGAAGTACGGAATTAAAGTATTGTAAGGAAATATCAGTAATCTTGAATCGCCTTGACGTCTTACTATTTTATCCACTTCATTAATGATGATGGCATCAAATTTTGGTTTATCCCCAGATATTTTTTCAAAAACATTAGCAAAAGTTTGCGGAGTTGAGGCTACAATTCGAGCTTCGGTGATGATTCTCTTTCGTAGCCAAGTAGGAGTCCGTGAAGAGAATGATTGAAAATCTCCCTCCGTAAAACCACCATATTCTTTTTCAAAATAGTGGATTGTTTCTAAATAGCTGGTTGTTGAGTGTAAAAGGAGAAGAACTCGTTGAGTAGGTAATATTTCTTTTATAAGAAGATATGTAAGAACTCTCTTCCCCAAACCGGTGTCAACTTCAGCTATACAATGAATTCCTTGAGAAAAATTCTTTTTCAACCGTTTAAGAATAACTGATTGATATTCTCGCTTCTGTATTACTGTTTGAGGAGAGTTATTGTCATTCAACTTAATATTGCTTCTCCTTTACACTGTATTAGTACTCTTTGATTGTTCTTTGTGTTTATTAATACACAAGAAATTTGCCTCATAAAACACACATCAACCACAGTTGGATTTGTAGTGAGGCAGAAAAATACAGTCATTGGTTATTCAGTGTCATTGGTGGCAGGTCTTTCATTTGGGTTCATTCCAATTATCATAGCTCTTTTACGAGATGCAAATGTCTCAGTTTTAGAACAACTATTTCTAAGACTTTCTCTGGGAGGGATAATGGGCATATTCGGTATTCTAGGATTTTTTTTGTGGAAAAAGGAGGTATTTTCCCAAGCTATCAATAAAACTGTTCAAGCAACATATGTATGGCAAGGTTTCTTCTTTACGATAGCTATTGTAGTATATATCTGGTCAATTGTACTTGATACTCCTGTGGGTGAGGCCTCACTTCTTATTCAAATTCATCCCCTTGTGACACTTATCCTTGGTGCTATCTTTCTTAATGAAGTGGTTAATAGACGAAAAATCTCATCAATAGTTCTAGGTATTACTGGTTTATTATTATTAACACGACCCTGGGAAGGGGAACGATTCCTCTCCTCATTACTAGGAGATCTCCTTGCTACACTGAATGGCACACTTTATGCTGTATATCTAGTGATTGGTGCATCAAGTGTTAAAATTCGCAAAAAAATTCCCCCATCTCTCTCAATATTTTGGGTGTTAGTATGGGGATTCATTTGGGGAATGATAGTTATTATCCTACTCTTCATATTCCCATTCGAATCCGTTCGCTTCGCTTTTGACTTTCAAAACGTAATAAAGGTAAATAATCTAATTTTTGGAGCCCTTTTCGCAATATTAGGAAGTATCTTACCCTATGGATTATTGATGATTGCGAATAAGTTTGAAGTCGAATCATCTATTCAATCGATCTTAGGGCTGGGTGAACCAATTGCAGCAATATTTCTCGGTTATATCTTCTTATCAGAACCAATAACCATCTGGTATTTTTTGGGAGGGGTATTCTTACTCATGGCGATACTTAATATTCTTTCAACAGCAGAGTAAGAGTTTTTTATCCGATTATTCCTTCTGTACCCAGAAGTGTTCATATTTTTCCAATGTAGGACGTTTAATGGCATCTTCACTCCACAGAGTATCATATACCATAGGTGAACCCTGGGCTTGGAGAATAACTTTTTTTGTATATTCAGTAACAAGAGGTTCAGAATCTAGATCTGATAATGGCATCCACCGTGCATCAGCTACCTCCTCATCTTCCTGAACGATTTTTTGCTCATCCGAAGTTACCTGACAAACAAAAACACAATAAAGATCTGTTAAATGGTCTCGAATTCTAACCATACTTCTTAATCCAATAATACCTGTGGGTTGAACAGAGATACCTGTTTCTTCATGTATTTCCCTTACTACAGCTTCCTGTAAAAGTTCACCAGGGTCAACTAATCCGCCTGGGATTAACCATTTCCCTTTTGCAGGCCCATATGTTAATTTTACAAGTAATACATGAGAATTGTGAATTACTACACCCCCGACTCCGATGAAGTGACAGGCAAATGATTTGGGATAACTCATCTTTCAACTACTCACTGTTCCTGTAAAGAAAGTAGATATTTTTTTATCGCATCTCTTTAATGATACTTTTGGTTGCAGTGGTTACTTGTTTCAACGAAGTTTTTACATTATCTGAATTAGTTGAAACAGAATTCTTCAATGAATCAATCGAGGAATCAAGACTAGATTGAACCTCCTCAAACTTCACATCCATTTTCCTTCTTTGTTCATCAAAGTATTCTCGTTCATCTCTTGTTTTCTCAATAAATTGGTTGGAAGTCTTCTGAACTTCAGTAAAAAAGTCCGAAAATCTACCCTGTAATGAGGAACTAAATTTATCTAAAGTATCCTGGTGATCACTTAGTTTCTGTGAAGTTTCGGTCTTATATTGAATTAGAGAATTCTTATGCTCTACCTCTAACCCTTCAACTAAAGCTTTGGATGATTCTTCACTCTCTTTGACGGCTTCATCAAGCTTATCATTGGTTGTGGAGGCAATATTTTGTAGTGTAACAAGTCCATCTTGCTCTATTGTACGAATTTGTTTCCTTAGATCATCAAATACAGACGTACTGGTTCTTTTAAATTCAGAATTCTTTGTTTTTATAACTTCCTTATTCGCTTCTACTGTAGTCTCAGCAGAAGGAGCTATCGATGAAATGGTTGTTAAAATTTCACTTTGTTTTGTTTTTAAATTCTGACGTACATCTGTTAATGTAATCTCAATATTTTTTTCTTGACCAGATTGAATTTCTTTGAATTGCTGACTTATCCCTTCTTGTAGATCACCAAGTGTTTTTTCATGCTTCACTAAGACATCTTTCATTCCTTTTTGCGATTGGTCAAAAAAATCCATGATAGACCCATTAAGGGTTGAAGTAGTGTCTTGTAACTTAGATTTCGTTTTTACCCCAAATTGGCTAAGAGAACTATCTATATTGGCATACCAACTTTCAAAAGCTTTAATTAATGTCTCAGAAGTCCTTTGTCGCTTTTTAGTGTAATCAGATGAAACACGGGAGAGTGAAGATATGATTTGTTCCTCTAGTTGACGAAAACCCGTTTTTAGTGAGTTTTCAAAATCTTTTGTAACGTTAGATTGTAATTCTTCATTTGTTTTTAGTGCAGAGAGGAAGGATTCTAATACATTGTCCTTTATATTTACAATGGATTGTTTTTGTTCTTCTTGATACTTTTGCCATTCAGTAAAGTATCCATCAACTCCCTTTTCAATTTTTGTTTTAACTCCTTCCTTTTCTTCATCAATTATGGAAACTACTCTTTGCTGTGACTCATTGAGTAATTCTTTCTGTTTGACTAAGTTATCATCTAAACGTGCTTTAAGACCATCAATTCCAGCTAGCAAATCTTCTTTGGCAATTTCTAAACGAGAAACTGATTGACGCATTACATTCGTAAAAACATTATCCAATTCGTTCTCTTTTGCATTTCCAATTTGTGTCATACGGCTATTGAAATCGTCCAATGATTCTAAAAATGAAGCAGCGATACCTTCTGACATTTCACCAAGATTTGCGTTTTCTCTCTCAACGGTACCAATAAAATCTTTTTGGATAGCAGCTAATTTATTAGAAATTTGATCTTGAAATTCTTTAATTTGTTTATATTGATAAGAGTAAATTTCACTCAATCCTGTATTCACTTTCCCCGCCATTTGGCTATATATTTCAGAAATCTCTTGTTCCTGTTTATTTGTCAGAGATTTTAGTTGTTTTTCAAGTGAAGAAGTGTTTTTCTGAAGTTGACCAAGTAATTTCTCCATCTGCGAACCAAAATTTCCTTTTTCTGATTCAATATCATCTTTGAGATCATTCAGACTTGTTGTTAGGTCACTAATGGTTGTAGTGACAGTTGAGATCTGACTCAATATGTCAGTTTTTCCACGTTCAATACCCTGAGTGGTAGAAATAGCTTGTTTCTTAAGATCTTGTAGAAAGTCCTTCATACGATTTTCAAATTGACCACCCTCACTTTCTAGCTTTGTAAGATGATCTTTTAATATGCTTACTTTATTATCTTGTTCAGACATCTTCATTCGCCTTATTAACACAAAATTATCATTTAAACTAATTATTATTACCAGTGAAATTATACTTATTGCCGATAAAATTGCGTTTTTAAGTCAAAGGCTTTTTCTTACAATCAATTTGTAATTCTCATACATTTTTCTTAAGGTGGTTGTATGGATATCCAAAAAATAGTTAGAGGAGATCAATTCGAGGGAAAAGTTCAACCTATTAATTTAGAGACTGACGCTCTAAAATTAGCTACTTTTTTTAATGAAATTGACGATTTATGGCCAGGAACTTTTACCCAGGGCATTAAATTTGACGAAAAACGAGCACGAGAGTTTATCAGTAAGAGAAAAGCTCTGAAAACTTATGTAGCGTTCGACCCAACGAATAGAATCGTTGGATTCTGTTCAGTTCATAAACGGATGGAAGAACCCAATGTTTCGTATATTGGAATTCTTGGAGCTCACCCAGATGTCTTATCTAAAAAATATGGAAAACATCTCCTTTTAACTGCCTTAGAGTTCAGTGTGACTAATGGTGATTTACGGCAAGATTTACACACTTGGGCTTCAAATATGAAAGCAGTTCCACTGTATAAGAAGATAGGCCTCCAATGGGTTCCAGACACCTCCGTATATATGCAAAATTACATCCCAGGGATTTTACAAGATAGTTTTTGCAAGCTATATTTTGATAAGCATCCTGATTGGTATTTAGACCAAATACGGGAGTTCTCCCAAGCACCTGATGATAATTCTTTTGGGAAAATGAAAGTATTCAATTACCATTTTGAGAATAACGGAGATTATTTGAAAGTAATGATTGACAGGTATAGTCGCTCCATAATGGGTATTACCCGATGTTTGGATGGGGAAGAACTGAGTCTTGTTCTCCAATATGAGAAACATGATGTATTTACTGGTGTAGAACACCCATTTTCTCTCAAGGTTGACAATAAGACAAGTAAAGAGTTCTCTCTAAATGTAGAATTTGAACCTTCACGTGAAATCACCCCCCAGAAGACTGAAATGAGTCAAGATATTCAAGTTGGGAGTGTGAGTATAGAGAATTCGTATAAAGTCATTGATACGACCATAGATTCAAGTATATATCGAAAAACACCAAGTATTAAAGCAAAAGTGTTCTTGAATGGAAATAATTTAATCTTGGAATCAGGCGTAAGAGCTAAACAGCCTGTTGATATTACTGCATCGGATATGAATCGTTGGATCCCTTCAGGTAAGCAAACTATTGGTTTGAACATTAATAACAGAACATCGATTCCTATTCAAGGAGAGTTAATTATTAGGACTGATTCCGAAGTAAAGATTCTTAATCCTGTTAATCATATAACTATAGAACCCGAAAGTTATATTGGTCTGCGTGTAAATCTTGAAGTTCCAGAAGCAGAGGAAGACTTAGCTATCACTCTTTTCTGTCAAGTTAAAATGGAGAAATCTAAAAGTCGAGAATTTGAGGTACCTATATTCATTTCCAACTCTCCTGGTCTTGCTGCTAGAATTCAAAAAGACAAAAAACGAGTAATTCTGCAGAACCAATATATTCAATCTACTATTCATCTTGAAGGGGCTCGTGCAAGTTTAAAATCGACAGAAGATTCAGCTATGGGAGTAAGTGTGAATATTCTTGATTTTGGTCCTCCTTTTGGGTTTAGTGAATTCAATCAAGTGAAATTTGAACCTGAAATTCTTCAGTCACCACAGTCTATCCGAGTTAAACTCTCCAAAACAAGTCGCTCAAAAGAAAATCTTGTCTTTTCCAGGTATTTTGAACTCAGACCAGGTGATACTCATCTAGCCGTTTGGGAAGAAATCCAGAACCTAGGAACGATTGAAGATCAAGTCACCATTCTAGTACAACCTTCGTACTCAGGGGGTATAAATATGCCTATGGGTAATAGATTTCTTGTGTTTGAAAACGAACTTGTTAATGGACCTAATTACCTTTGGCCTATTCGTGAAGGAGATCTTCCTGAGGGAACCGAACGATATGAACCTTGGGTAAGCGTCCAAGCTGGAGATGTTGCATATTATCATATCTATCAGACAGAAAACACTTTAGCGAATCCAAGTAGAGGACCCTTAACAACTTTAGAGAAATCAGTCACAATCCCAAGTTTATCTACAACTTCAACGTCAAAGAGTTGGCTAGGATGCAGTATAAAAGAGAAATGGTCTGATATTAGAGAAATGGCTTATTATTTATCAAAGAAATCTATTCTGGATATTTCAAAAAAGTTTATCCCACCAAAACCTTACCTTGATTTCGCTATTCCAAAAGAAGACCTATTATTCGGGAATAGAGTTAATGTTCTAAAATTTAAAGTGACTTCAACTCGCTTTCTCCCTCTTTCGGGAAAAATATCATTCGATCTTCCTGAGGGGTGGGTATGTATACCTGAAAATCTAGAATTTTCTGATTTAAATTTGAGTCAACCAAAGGTATTTTCATTCCAGATCCAAGTTCCTGAAGTTACTAAATCGTACACAAATACAATAGTTGTAAAGCTCAACTCTCCTACTGGTGAAATCTCTAAAAAACTGTCAGTACTCGTTTTTAATAATTCTGTAAAACCAAAAATTACTGCTTTAAACCCTATTGAAGGAAAAAATCTCACAAGCACTCAAACTGACTCGTTTGAAATCAAAAGTTCTAAAGATTTTGTTGGTACATTGACTTCAATTAAATACGAAGGAACAGAATATTTACATTCTAATTTTCCTACAATGGTCCCCTCTTTATTTTTTAATCAGGATCCTGCAGGATTAATGACAATATTACTTGGTGAAAACGACGATCTTAGTGATCTAAAGTTTTTCAAAGAAAAATTCCAAGAATCAGAAATTAGTAACAACCCCTGGTATGGAGTAGAGTACACAGTCAATATAGCTAAACGAAAAACGTTGAAAGGCTTAATTTTCAAAACTTCTTTCGAGATACTAAGCGGTGATTCAAATATTGTTAAAGTTAACTTGTCAGTTTCGAATCCTACAACTGCATCATTTAAATTTTTGTCCTTAAGTCTATTGAATCCTGCCATTGGCGGATCCATTGAGGATATAACCTCGCATATTTCTGTAGATGATTCACCACTGAATCATTCGTTCACTCGCGATAATCCTCTCCCAATTTTTGCGTTGGGAACAAATAGTCTCTCAAGATTGGATTATATAAAGGATGGAAAGAAATTGTCTGTGATAGCGCCTGATTCAGATTCGAGCTTATTCCCTCTTGATGCTGGAAAAATGATTCTTGGAGGAGGAGTTGCAAAGTTTTGGTATCTGGAACCTGGGAAATTAGATAAATGTACCTTCTTCCTAATACTAGGTACCTCCGAAAGTATAAATTCTGAAGACATCACGAAGATATTCCAAGAATAAATCAACCATGATCAAAACACTGAAAGTAATCACAAACAATATTACTTTCACAATCTCTTTCTTTTTCTAGCATCTTTTCGTTTGTGGACAAATAAAACTTGAGGACAATGACTCAGAAACTCGATAAATCAGCTAAAGTAATTTCAAACATGTTTTCCTCATTAGCTCCACGATATGATTTAATGAACGATATTATGACTGGATTTACTCATCGCTATACTCGTAATTTTGCAGTGAAGCTGTTAAAAAATAAAAAAATCAATCGAGTTCTAGATTTAGCATCTGGAACTGGGGATTTCTCTTTTCTTCTAAATTTTAATCTAAATTCAAACCCTTTGACCATTGGTTGCGATTTTTCAAAGGGAATGTTATCTATCGCTCATTATCGTCAAAAGATCTTGCGGTTAAAGTACAAAAATAGAAATATTACATTTATTAACTCGGATATCAGTCATTTACCATTCTCAAATGAAGCTTTTGAGGTCTGTGCTATCGTATATGGTCTCAGAAATGTACAGAATCCCTTGTGGGTCTTAAAAGAGATCTATAGAGTTACAAAACCAACAGGTCATTTAATCATTGTTGAGTCACTCTTGCCCCAGAATCCAAAAATAAATCGCTTACTTTCTTTTTATTTTAAAAAGATAGTACCCAAGCTAGCCTCAATATTTTCATCAAATATCCAAGCATATGATTACTATTTTACATCAGTTGAACAATTTATCACTCCAAGTAAGACTTTAAACCTATTGAAAAGGTCAAAATGGAATAGAGTCACAAATTACAACCTATTATTGGGATCAGTTATGGTCTATCACGTTTTCAAGAGTAAAAGGAGATAATCTGAATCATCTATACTAATCAATATCCACTGAATTCTTAGTAGAATTTATTAAATTTAAACCTATTTTAGACGAGATAGAGAATAACGAGTTCTACCAGCTTAACTTACTCATTTAATAGAAGGAACATTTATGGTATCAAAATCTACACATGCGGATGAGGTTATTGAACTATTGATTACACTAGTTCAGAACAAATGTATAAACCCCCCAGGTACTGAAGTAAAATCAATAAGTACAATTAAAAACCATCTTACCCAACATAATATTCCGTGTCAAGTGGTTCAAACATCAGCACCTGAAAGAGCAAATCTAATAGCTGAGATTAATGGTGACGGATCTGGCCCTTCACTTATGTTTGGTCCATCACATGTTGATGTTGTACCTATCGGGAATGAATCTGCATGGGAAGTCGATCCATTTAGTGGTGTTATAAAAGATGAGCAAATTTGGGGAAGGGGTACCCTTGATATGCTCTTCATTGTTGCAACACAAGTTCAAGCATTTGTAAGATTATTCGAGGAAGGTTTTAAACCGAAAGGAGATCTTAAACTCTGTCTCGTCGCGGATGAAGAAGCAGGGGGCATTTACGGTACAGAATGGTTAATGAAAAACCATCCAGATTTTATGAAAGTGGATTACGCAGTAGGCGAAGCGGGTGGAATTCCTATTGCTCCCGGACGGTTACTACTTGGAACTGGAGAAAAAGGAGCAGGATGGAAACGAATATCATTTAAAGGAACTCCAACTCACGGTTCAATGCCTTACAAGAGTGACAACGCTGTTGTCAAAGCTGCTATTGCTGCTGACCGTTTAAGTAAATATACCCCTCCAGTCAATCTCGATTACATCAAACTCATGGCTAAAGGCCTTGGTTTAAATAAAGTAACCCAATTATTGCTAAGTCATCGAATATTCCTTCCACTCGTTCTAAAAATGTCCCACAGACAAAATCCTGTTATGGCCCGTTTATTGCATGCCTTATCACGTATGACTATATCTCCTAATATCTTCCATGGTGGGACAAAAACTAATATTGTCGCTGGTGAAGCATATCTTGATGTAGACATACGAACCCTTCCCAACCAAGATGATCAGTATATTGCGGCACAATTAAGGAAAGCGATGGGAAACCTTGGAGCTGAAGCGATCATTGAACATCCCCCAGATCAACCAGGATTCTTCACTTCAGAGGGAACGGCAAGTGACCCCCAATCAGAAATCGTCCCTTATATGGTTAAAGCGGTCGCAGAAGTGTATCCAGAGGTACAATTTGTTCCCCTAGTAATGGCCGGGGCAACTGATTTACGATACTTGCGAGAACAGGGAACACAAGCCTATGGATTTTCTCTTTTTGATCCTGACACTCCCATTAATACAATGGCGACCCTACCACATGGTCCAAATGAACGTGTCAGCTTAAAGACCGTAGAATACTCTTTAATAGCGTATTACAATCTAGCAAAAGAATTTCTAGGTCACTGATTTAGAAATGGTATGAATCATGACTGGAGAATTACTAGCAGTAGCTACCGCAATCACATTCCCCCTAGCGAATGCAATGTTCAAAAAAATCGATAATCTATTCACCCCTTCGCAAATAAATGCAATTAGAACAACAATAGGTGCAGTTTTTTTTATAATCTTCGCAGTGATTTTTAGTCAGTGGAAATTTCTTTCTCTTATTAATCTAAGTCTGCTATTAATCCTTCTCGTCAGTATCTTTTTTGGCCAAATTATCGGGGATACTGCCTACTTTACAGGCCAAGAATCTCTAGGTACAACGATAGCTCTGGCCATATCAGGTACTATGCCCTTTTTCACATTTCTAATTTCTCTTATCATCGGAGTAGAAATATCTTTGACTTTTTACATTTCTGGAATTATCATAGGAGCAGGTATTCTTCTGATCTCAAAAAGCCAACTCACACAAGAGGAGTTTTCACTTAAAGAAAATGGTTCTAAATATGTTTTAATGGTAGTTACTCTTTTAATCGCTTCAATATCATGGGCTATAGCTCTTGTACTTACTGATATCGGATTTACCGAGCTAGAACGACTTCTCCCTCAAGGAGAACAAGTTTCAGTTATGGGTAATGCTATACGACTCCCTTTTGCAGCCATGATCCTATGTGTTATGGGATGGAAATCTCAATCCAAAGGAAAGAACCTTGATAGTAATTCAACATTTTCAAGTTACCGAGATAACAAAGTGATTGGTTTATTACTTGCAGCGTCGCTAATTGGGACGGCATTAGGCATTCTTTTATATTCAGAGGCTGCACGACAAGCAGGAGCTCCCTTCACCTCATTAATGCTGACTGCTAGTCCCTTGTTTTCCATTCCTATCTCATGGCTCATCAATAAGGAAAAAATTACAATCTTAGAATTATTCGGTTTATTGTTAATACTGACTGGAGTAGCTCTTATTCTATTATAATTAGATTTCACGATATCTCAGTAAGTTTGAAGAAAGAAGAAAAGGGGAAGGAAGAAATTATGTAAGAATTCCTTCACGTTCGAAGACACGCGATGCAATGAATAGTGCAATTAGAATTATAACAACTAGATATCCTAAATGGAATAGGAGATCAGTTGGGATACTCCCTGTAATCGCACTAGCTGAGTAAGTTTGCGGGTATAATCCCTTAGAAAGAATAGCAATTGCATGACTCCATGGAATTAGATATAAAAGCATGCCTGCCCCTCCAAAGGATTCTTCGGGAAGGGATCCAAACATAGCAGACATCCCTACTAACATTGAGGGGAGAAGCATTACCATAGTATATAATGATTCAGCACTTCGGACATCTTTCGTCAAGGAGGCTACAGAAATTCCAATTCCAATTGAAACAAATGCTGAGAGAAACATAGTAATTCCAATGAGTAATAGAAGGATTACACTTGCATCTATAGCATAAAGTTCTGCAGTACTAAATTCTCCTCCTGTATCTGCCATACCTACGACATATGAGAATCCCAACAATCCAATCATATTCATAACCGCAAAAATACTCACTAACACCATTCCTGCCAGTAATTTCCCAAAGAGAATATTGAAACGTGAAATAGGCAATGCTAACAAGGATTCCATGGTTTTCTTTTCCCTTTCACCTGCGAAACTGGTGGAAACAAACGGAGCGGGTGCCATCACAGCAATAATCACTGAAATGAAACCAATGAATCCAACTCCAAATCCAGAAGCAGCTGATTCCTCTCCAGTAAAGGTAATTGTCTCGGAATATAATGAAGATGCTTTATTTACGTCAACTATGGAGAAAGGTGGCCATTGGAGGACTTCCCATAATCCTGCTTGTAGAAGCTCAGATCCAATTATTCCTCCTGGTAGTGTGTATAGTTCAATAGTAGGTGTTACACGATTTGTTGTCATATTGAAAGCGAGATAGACTTCAGTAAAATTTTCGGGGATTACTACAAGAGGGTATTCCAGAGTTGCTTTTTCCTTGTTACTTTCTAATTTAGCATGAAGCTCCATATACGTTGTTGAACTATAGAGCGTATCGTTAATAGTGGCATCTATACTGTAAAGGTAGGTGGTAGTGACTTGAGTACTAGCATTTTTCAAGTATTCCACAAATAGATCACCAAGAGGGGTCTCAGTTAAGTTGGAAGGGTTACCTTCATCGAAATTGGCAACATAAATGACTTCACCCTCCTGTGAAGACGTAAGACTTATTCCAACGAGCATTTGAAGTCCTCCTTGAAGTCCCCACATGATCAAAGGCATTAAAACGAAGCTAATGACGATATAGCGAGTTCTACTAGCTGATCTAAGCTCCTGTTTTACTAAAGCAAAAGTTTGTTTCATTCGATTCATATTTTCACCGTCTCCTTAAAATTCTCGAAAAAAGAGTCTGTTTCTTTTGTGAAAGAAATTCTTCCTCTATAACTCCTTCACCAGTTGTCAATCCCACAAAAACATCTTCAATTCCTGCTTTCTGGAATTTTTCCTCAAGTTCATCAGGGGTTCCTACAGCAGCTAATTTTCCTTTAACCAAAATGCCGACACGATCGCAAAGTTCACTAACTTCTGTCAAATCATGCGTTGTAAGAATAATTGTTTTATGCATTTCCTTAGAAAGCTTTTTAATTACGTTACGAACAGTCCTTGCTCCTAAAATATCAATCCCAGTGGTAGGTTCATCCAAGAATACAAGGTCGGGATCCATGACTAATGCTCTGGCTACAAGCACCTTTCGTTTCATTCCACCCGAAAATTCTTTCGTAACATCGTTTTCACGACCACGTAGGCCGATTAGATCAATCAATTCTTCCGTTCGAGCGTTAACTTCTTCATTAGTCATATTCCCATAGATTTGGCCATAGTATAGTATATTTTCACGGGCAGTCAAATTCTCATAAACCTCGGCTTCCTGTGGTAATAGACTTGCACGTTCACGAATTTTCATGATATCTTTATGGATATCATAATATTCACCATTATAACTAATCTTGGCTGTTCCAGCGGTTGGTTTAATCAAGCCAATCAGCAATCGGATTAATGTGGTTTTTCCAGCCCCATTAGGACCCAATAAGCCGAAAACTTCGCCTTTACGAATATCTAGAGTTAGGTTATCCAAGGCGACATGTTTTCTTCCAAATTTTTTCGTCAGATTTTCAATCTGTAACATTTTCACGAGATTATCACCAATATTCTTGATTAGGTGCACTTTTTGAGTTAATTAGTCATACTCGAAGCAATTTTATAAGGTATTATTTCACGGAAAAAGAGAGAGATTTGAGGGGAGATTATTTCCTCAAAATCTCTTTGATATCCTGTAATTCTTGCAATAATTGTTGTTCAAAACTAGTTGTTGGTTCTCTACTCTCGTGGATCCCAGGAGTTTCTGTAGTCGTGGCATATTGATGACGAAACTGTCGTAGTACTTCTAAAATTTGATCCCGTACTTCAAAGTAGTTATCAATTCCCTCAATCTTTTCTTCTGGTCCCATTTGACTTCCACTCCTACCAGCAGTTTCAATTTGTACTGTCCCAATTCCAAAAATTCGATCATAGACACCATAGCGTGAACTGATATTAGTTATAGTGCGGAAGGGAACATGTTTCTCCATCTTGTTGATAATCCCTTTTTTCACGACTACTTCACGATCACCAATGTAATATTCAATTCCACGGACATAAAAAACTGCAATGATGGCTAAACTTAGCATTATTATAGCTGAGAGTAAAAAATACACTGATATCAGAAAAGCTGAATTTTCGCTTATCCACCTTCCAAACTGATCACCTCCTGGGTCAGAATCGAATCCAGAAAAAAACGATATTAAGAAACCTAAACCAAATATCGAGGTAGTTATTACTAAGAAACCAGAGATTATATACAGAAATTGTTTATAGAGAAAAGCAGTTCTGGGTTTAAACACCTTATTTAATTCATATCCAAATTTATTCATATAGATCACTTTCTTTTATTTTTAAAAATTCTTTCTTTATTTCATTTAATTCAAATAGTATATTCGTTTGAAACGACTCATTTATTTCCTTAAGGGAGGACTCAGAGGAATTCCCTGGTTTATGAGTGAAATGACGTAATTGTGAGATTATATACTCACGGATCTCACCATAGACCAACAAACCCTCCATTTTTTCCTCAGGACCTGAGGCCATTCCTCCACCTCCTGCTGTTTGAATATTAATACATCCAATTTGAAAAAGTCTATCAAAAACACCTACATGAGTGGAAATATTGGTTATCGTTCTAAAAGGGCAATATTTGACAGTTTTATTAAATAATCCTTTTTTAACAATAATTTCATCTCCATGTACAACGAATTCCATATTCCGAACATAAAAAGTCAATAATAGTAAAACAATTGGAATAATTAGAATGGAACCGATGAAAGCAATGATAATGATAAAAAACTGAACTTCAGGATCATGAATGAACTCAAATTCATTATCAAAGGAAGAAACAAAACTAAAAATCAATATTGTGAGTACTAACGCTCCTATTATAATTACCCAAACAATAAATGTTTTCAGGTAATACTTCCAGAGAAGTGCTCTTGTAGGTAATATCCGACGAGTCTTCGGAGGAGAAAAAGTCCCATCTCCTTTGATTAACGTTATTTGAGTTTGAAGTGTCATAATTTATCACTTTTGCTTTCGTATCGCTTCAAATACATATTCATATTGAATTTTGTTTGGTAACGATCGAATCTTAGTATCCACATGAACTCCACGTTCTGAACAGATTAGATCAAGCGTTTCTTTGCATGTAGTGATGCAATTATCGGAACATTCATGAGTATAATAGGCGAGAATGCCCATCATTGGGGTAAATACCAAGAAAACATAGGTATTGTTCACCCAATCAAAACACTTGAGAATGCCTTGATCTCTCATAATATCATCATCCGAAAACTGCAGTCGAAGCATAGTTGCAGCTTTTTTGAGTTCCTTGTCGATTTTTTTACGGATACGTGACTGAGTTTTTCGAATATACCCATCATCCTTGGATAATTTTGTCGCAATCTCCTTAGGATGTAAACCCGCATCCATTGCCTTGAAAACGGCTTCTTCATCATTTGAAAGGATGCTTCGGATATTTTCAGTCACTGAATTCGTAACCTTCTAGAGTTGATGTTCCCAAACTCTGGGTATACAGCTACCAGAATGTGTATATATAGGTTTCGAACTAGGAAGTTGAAAAGTTTGAATTAACTAAGAAAAGTCCCCAAAACTAATAAAATAATACCAGAAAATATCAAATTAATACCAGTCAATATTTGAGTAGTATGATAATGTATACGATCTTTAGTTATGGTTTCGCCATATACAGGATTTAATCCAGAACGAGAAGCATACGCGACTTCGCTTACTCCAAGAGAAAAGATCGCTCCCAAGCCAACTTCGATAAATCCCAAAATTGCAATATAATCAACCGTTGATTCCTGAATTGACTTATTTCCAAAAAGTATTGCTAATAAAAGAGTCAAAATAGTACTTACAAGCACTAAAAAGAGAATATATATTGCTTTTGATAATAAGACGTCCTTGAGCGATTCAATTTTTGGTTCATAAGTCAACTTGATCAAAACCTTTGTGAGAAATTCAGAGTAGGAAATAATTATTATACAGAACTCTGACGTGGGTGCACTTATAAGAGTAAACATGTCGGAATGTTGATGAATAGGGGCAAAGGAACAAGTCTGGGATAAATTATTTATCCTCATTCCTCAAAGTTGTTTTCTGACTCTTTTAGAATATAATCGAGGTGTCTAGAAAAAATGGCAGACTTACCATTGTTAGAATTAATTCATCCACTCCTTATCGGAGTAGTAACTGTTGTTATTGCATTTTTAGCATTGTATAAATACATGAAAATGGAAAAAAAGCAGAGTGATCTGATTATCGGGATTGCATTCCTGCTCTTAACCTTAGCAATGTTTGTAGTCTTTTTCAATGATATTACAAACCCAGATTTCTTCCCCGATAATGGATTAGGTGGATTGGAAATTTGGTTGGAGTTTATTGCCTTTTTAATCTTTTTACTTGCTATTGAACCAATGAAGGTTATAAACGATTTGAGAAAATAACCTTTCCCCATTCTCTTTTTTCTTTTTTCCAGATTCTATCTGTTTCGATTCATATATCGATCGAACAAGAATCCCCCGAAGATAAAAACAGTGAACTCGAATAAAATCGATCCTGATTCCGGTGGTATTCCATTTAACCTGCTGAAAAAGGCTGAGATTGAATTTCCCAGCAAATTCCCCATCGTAATCATTTCACAAAAAATAATTATATCCCTTCCTTTTTCTAGTCCATATTCTGTAAGTAACTTTGTTACTTCTTCTTTAGAGGGCTGGCCAGCAGATTCTGCATAATGCTGTGCAAAAACTAATGCTTGATATTCATCAGGTGGGAAATCACTAAATTCTTTGGATAGCAAAGCATCGATTTCTTTCATTGTTGTACCTAAATTAAGAGCAAAATTTGTATGCCCCCACTCACAGTAAACACATTCATTAATTCCAGTTACCACAAGCATGATATGTTCGCTTAATTTCTTAGAAACTCGTCGAGACCTATGAGCTTCACGAATATACTTACGATGATTCATTATTTTTTGAATATCAGTAATAAATGTTCGGAAAGTGTATGTCCGTTTCCTAAAGTAATTAAAAGGGTGATTTACTGTTTGTGTAGACATTTATCTAACTTTCCTTGACTATGACGTACATTCTAGGAACACTCTTTCAAATTTTTGTTGAAAAGATGGAACTAAATTGAATCAGCCGTCGGAGCTTCACATATACATTACTTTGTTCCCCTTTTTCCAAATAAATAGCCCTGAAATAATTAAAACTCCTACTAATACAAAAAAGAGGCTCAAATATTCTAAATGGTAACTATACGCAACTAATCCCGTTAAATCTAAGTAGTACAGAAGAGAAAAATATTGAAGAATACTAAGCTCTTCACTAAAATACGGTAACATAGAAAAAATGATAGTTAACCCTGCAAATCCATAAATAACTGGTTTTCGAATACGAGGAATAGGAACGGCTAATCCAATTGCTATCAAGCATGTAAGTAAACTCAGGTACGTTAATGCAATAATGATGATCGCAAGTAACTGTTCAAGAATTTTCGACTGAATATCAAGAAGATATTCTCCACCTATCAAAAGTATGATCATAAAGGCGGCCAAAAAAGATACTTGTAGGAAGATAGTAATTATTCGATAGAAAATTCGTTTGTTAGTTGTGATAGGAGTTCCCATTACTAAATCCAAGGTATTAGTATCCACCTCCCGCATAATAATTCGACCAGCAGCGATTATTATGAGGAAAAAGAAATAAATCCATGAATACCCATAAAATTGTGGGTAAATTGCACCTAAAGGATCAGAAGTTATTAGGTCCGAATGATCTCTCATGATAGATTTGGCAATGGGATTATTTTGATACAATGTAACAAGTTGACTAATCCCTTCTTCACCTTTAGGAAAGCCACCAATAATTGAGAGAACTGAGAAAAAACTGAAACCAAAGAATATCAGAAAGATAAGTTTGTCTGCAGCCCATTGTTCAGCAGTAATTGGAGAAATTCGCTTTAATAACGTGTATATAGGTCCGTCGTTGGTTTTAGTTTTAGTTCCTAATCGATCTTTTTTTCCGTTTTTTCTCCAGAAAATCTTATTTATCTGTAAATTAACAGGTAATGGATCTCTTATTATGAATATTAGTATAGTTAAGGTTATCAGGGTTACGCTGATAATCAGAGGCACTAGAATGTTAAATGACAGAGGTTCTCCGAGTAATAAAAGGTCTGATGTATTAGTATAGTACATGGGGTTCAGGTACTTGAGGTTTGCTAAAGAAGGATTAAAACTTAACACCATTTGAATGAAGTAACCTCCTAATAATACGAGCCCAGCTGTACCCCTACCAATTTCACTTCGAACAGTTAAGGAACTCACAAAAAAGGAAATAGAATAAAAGAAGAAACTTGATACCCATAGAAGGACAAACGCATTAACAACTCTGGAATAGTCAAATGCGGAACCTGTCATTTCAAAGAATACGAAAATTTGTGCGAATAGAATGAATACTGTTAATGTGAACAATACCGCATGGGAGATTAAATGACGATAAAGTATATGCTGCTTTTTCTGTGGACTTGATAAGAAAATATCAGACATTGATGACTGGATTTCTTCACTTATTCCTGCACCTC
>JAEOTM010000118.1 GCA_016839815.1 Candidatus Hodarchaeota archaeon | reverse complement strand
ACGTTGAATTTTTTCTAAGACACTTTGTTGACTTTTGAATAACTTATCTCCTCTCTTTGGTTCCAGATTGTTCATAATCTCACCACGAGACATAATATGGAGTGTTAATATTTAGCTTAGTAAGGGTTAATGGTACCTAGGGACTTAAAGACCTTATTTTTTGAGTATAATTACTCTAATTTTTTCACTAAAAATGTATACCAAGAGAGGTTCAATAGTAGATATGAGTTATTGTGCTTTTTTCTTTCTAAAATTACTCCTTTTTAAGGTGATAACAAAGATAAAGCCCATTAATACGGTTGCTAAACCCAACCCGGGAGTTAAGACAGTTGTTGATTCAGATTCTCTGTTGATTTTCAAGATTCTCAATCCCATACCCTGATAGGTAACGTAAATTAAATCATCTATGATTACCATCCGGTATACAGGACCAACACTCTCAGTATAGTTTCCAACCTGTACAGGTGACTGGGGATTACTTACATTGAATACATATAGTCCATCTTCCATTGCTGCGACATATGCTAAATCTCCAACAATCTTTATTGAAAATTGGCGATCAGTTGGAGGAAAACCACTTGAGACAACACTAATATTTGTTGGATCGCTAATATCCAGAATTTTAGGCTCATTATCATATGAAATTAAATAAGCCAAGTTTCCAACGATCTCAATGTCTGTACCACCAGCACTAGTATCATTTACTCCTTGATATTGTCCCACAAGAACCGGGTTACTGTAATTACTCACATCAACAATGTCAAATCCAGCATTGTAAGTCGTTATATACACATAATCTCCAATGACTTCAATATCAGTGGCATCTCCCTCAGCATCATATTTCCCTATAATTTCGGGGTTTGAAGGATCAGAAACGTTAAGAATCACAAAGCCCGCCTCATCCCCAAGATAACCATTGGAAACAAATGCGACATCATCTATAACTTTCACAGCCCAGGAGTACATCTCATCACCTTGATAATCAGCTAGGACGACAGGAACCTCAGGATTACTAAGATCCATCACTTTAAGTCCACCTCTCCCATTACCTATATAGGCAATATTGTTTTTAACAAATATTTGATGAGCAAACCAATTACCACCTTGTACTATAGTTGAAACCTCTTTAATATCAGAAGAATTGCTAATATCAAATATTTTCATCCCCTGATAACCACAGGTAACATAAGCGAAATTGTCTTCAATCCATACATCATAAGCGCCAACGGCATCAATATAATCTAGTTCAGTGAAGTTTATTTGATCGTCAGTTGCTCGAGAAGGTGTGAATGGAAGTGTACTGATAAGAACGAGGATTATTAATAGAATTTGAAGGAACCAATTACTTTGCATTCTCATAGGATTCACCTATTAGTAGAAGAAAAGAAGAGTGATCATAAATTCGGATCATATTTATTTAAGGTTAGGATCTTGGCAATAAAACAATCTCGAAAAAATTCATAGATAGATTATGGGTGCTAAATGTAAATGTGGTCATATAGACGTTATTATATAGAAAGTTAAAAAAAAAGAGTTAAATTGTTGTTTTATTTTACAATATAGTTATTCCCTTCAATAATAAACACAAACCCAGTGAACGTAATCCATTTTGGAGCATAAAACCATAAATCGATCATTTCAGAAATGCCATCATTAAAGTCTGCTCCGAGTTCTTCCACTTTTTTATCATCACTAAACCATAATAAAAATCGAACTTGACCGTCTTCGCTATGAATAGCCGATATGAGCGGAAGTGGAATCATCATGCCATTAGATAATACACCCCAGAATTCCACTTTATCAATGTGAGAAATGGTCATGGGATGTTCGACCAATCTTAACAGGTAGTAATTGTCCACACGTGCTGGTTGGTTTATTAATTCGTGGGTGAAGGTTATATCTATCCCATCAGAATCGTGTATATCCATTAAACCTTCTTCAATGAATTCCATTCCATTAAAAACGCTCAAAAAGGGACATCCACCACCGTCGCTGGGTTTCCGCTTGGTTTTGGCTGAAGCAGGATCTGATAATGGTGTCTCGTAAGCATTGGCGCCAATGATCACTACAGCAGATACCTTATAGGTATAGGTAGTGGAGTATGAAAGTCCCGTGTGAGTAAAGGTAGTCGTGGAACTCGTCCCTACTATTGTGTTAGAATCGGTCACCCTATAAATATTGTAGTAAGTAATTCCACAAATAGCATCCCAATTCAGAATGACACGTCTATCTCCTCCAGTTGCTTTCAATCCTGTAACTTTGACTCCTACTTGTGTCGAAGAGTAAGGAGGCAATTTAAAACTCGAAGGATATACTCCTGCTGGAGGAGCAAATATATCGATTTGCACCATTTCTCCATCGGACGGATTGTTCTCCCATTCTACTCCCATTGTAATGTCAATCTCTATTCTATGGCTGTAATCAAATGAAAATGAGATCCCAAAATCAAAACTAAAGTATTTTCCAAGAGGAATACCGACACCTAAACCAATTTCGTAACTACTCGAATATTCCATTAGATAGGTATCTACATCCTGAAAATGCTTTTGATTGCCTCCTGATGCTAAGAAAATCATGCTCTTGACTTTTTGAGCTTGAGTTTTGCAATCATCGTAATCATCTGGAAGACCATACGTGGATTGAAATATTGCTTCGGTATAACTCCTAATTTTTTCACTAATGAAATCGAAGGAATACCATCCATTCATCTCAGAAGTACCGGTTTCTGGATGAACTCCTGGAAGATAATAGGTAACATCTCTCGCGAATCCAACTATGTTGGTGAATATGATCAGGTTTTCTTCATTGGTTTCCACTTCATACTTGCTATACGTAAGTAATTCTATGAATTCAGCTACGGGTATTGAAGCATCAACGCTTAAGACATCTACAGCAGTCAAACCTACCGAGACAGAAACCGTAACTGTTTGGGTTTCAATTTCTAAATAACGAAATTTCAAGTCAATGGATTCGACATAATCTCCTGGATCATCATAATATTCAGGAGCGAAAAGATAATACATCGGAAATGCTAAATCTACTACATCTTCAGTAGATATCTCATTAATGATATATCCTAAATAAAAGTTATCAAGAAACATTTCTCCAGGTCCATCATCGGTCATTGCCAACTGAACATATGTGGCTACTGGATACAAGTTCGTATTCACTTCCTTCGTAAATTCGAGCTGTTGATTAATGAAGATTTGATAATTCATCAAATTTGTGTATGGATCTTTAGTAAATACAATATCAAAGCTATAAACTTGATTCATTACAAGATCATGATAATGCATTAAGGATCCTCCCGCGACTTCAAAATCAATTCTTGTCCAGTAGGAATCAAATGTAATCCTAAAGAATGTTAGTCCTGAACTTCCCACGAGTAAAATCTCGGCTTCACTATTGTAAATATTTTTATTCGCTTGAATTTTAAAGGATAGATAGAGGGACTGTGCGGTATCGATAGTAAATGTCTCTAACCTCTCCATACCTTTACATTGGCCATAACCCGGTGTATTTATGCGGATTACCTTACCAGACATGTCAACATTATAGCTTGAGGCATACACAACATCAATATAATTATCACTCATATAATATGGATTCCATTCATTACTAGGAAAATCTCCAATATTATAGTTTTCATTGGATTCATACCAAGTTGCATCCTCACCAGCAGTTGGATGGGAAATAACTGAAAAAACACATAAAGAGAAACAAAAGACCAAGAGCATCAATAATACAATACTTGGGCTTTTTTTTCGTGAATTTTTCATATTTTTCATTTTTTCACTTCTTTTTCCAAATTTTGTATCGTTATCTTCTAATCGTTTGTAAAACCATTAATCAAAGATAACACGACAGCAACTAGACTTATATTTTAAAAATTGGTCTGGTACACTTTTTCTTAACAAATAAACAATAATTTCAACTGTAATTTTTCTATAACCGTTTATACCGGTCAGATTTTGATCCTTTTAAGAAGAAGGAAAATTATCCTATTATAAAGACATTTTTAATAGGTAAACATTTGATTCTTTAAATTTAAGCCAAGCTAAACTGTAAATGAGAGAATGTTTCTTGTATTTCACTAATAGAGGTCTGAACTAATTGGTAGTTCTCTTGCGAATTTGTAATTAGTTTTAGGTCTTTT
>JAEOTM010000019.1 GCA_016839815.1 Candidatus Hodarchaeota archaeon | reverse complement strand
TTGAACTTGTATTCTATGAATTGTCTACCTTCAGGAGTTTGTTTTAATTCCCAGCTATTAACCATGAAATTATTGTAAAATCCTAATCCAGGTTTAAACCCTTCTTGGGCAGTACTCAATGGTCTAGTAGTCATAAGTGCCATGTGTAATCTGTCAGCATCCCCTCCTCCTAAAACGTTGATTGCGGGATGCATGTCACTTGGGCCACTACCAACTTTCAAGGTTCCTGCCCAAGTCTCCCATCTTGCGAGTCTTTCGTCTAAACGTGCTTGTGTCTGTTGCTGTTGATAGAACCAATATCCACCAACACCAACTAAAACAACGACAACTGCGATTATAGCTATGTGTTGAGTTTTCATTTTGTTCGGGTTCATCTGTATACCATAGTTAATAAAAGACTTTCGTCACTGTTACCATTTTTAGTACAAGTATCAAAATTATGTTGTGAATATTTTTTCCGTCTTTTTCTATGTACTCTTGATATTCAATATAGGTCATTTGTTGGAGTTTTTCTATATTTTCATTTGTCAAATATCTAAATCTCCTTTATGATATGGTATAATCGGTTACAGGTCGCAGTTCTTTTGGTTTTTTGTCATTTTGAACAATCCATTATCGATCTCGATCAATTTCCATAGGCCAGTTTGAACCGATAGTCTTCCTACCTCGATCGTTTTATTAGCTGGATATCTCCAAACCCGTTGACGCGCGCGCGTTTGACCGCTCGTGCCGTTCAAGATAATTTCTAGATAGTTATTCTATCACGATCGACTGCCAAATCTCTGATAATTTTGAATCCATTTAATGGTTCAATAGTCACATCACTGTTAACATATGTATTACAAGCTAACCGTGTTTTCCCATTAACAACCACCGTACACATTCCACATAACCCTTTCTCACAAGGTCCAGTGAACGCTAAACTAGGATCCAGGTTCTCGAAAATTGATTGGAGTAATGAGAGAATGGAAACACTCTCTCCCGTTTGTAAAGGAATCTTATACATCTGCCAGTGACGATCCTCATCAGAATTTGGATCATACCTCAGAATCTTCACCTGAATATCTTCACAATTCGTTAAATGATCTTGCCTTTTTTGCATTACCATAATGTCTCCTAATTAGTGATCTAATATGGATATTGTATCAGAACGGCTGGTCTCTTGAAAAGTTCAATTATTCCATACTTTCCTCTACTTTGTCTTACAATGATGTTGGCCCTCATATAGTCATTATCTTCCTTTGGAAAATCAGACCTATAGTGGGTTCCCCTGCTTTCTGTTCTAAGAAAAGCTGCCCTTGCGATGATCTCCAAATTTAAGAGTATGTTTTTTAATTGAAGCGCCTCAATCAATTCCAAATTATATTGCTGAATTTTTGTATCGACAAATAGCTTCGGGAGCTCGACCTTCTTAATATATTCAATTTCATTTATAGCTTGCTCTAATTGGGGACCATTTCTGATTACCCCCACATTATCCATGGCCAACATTTGAATCTTTTTTCGTAGTTTGATTGAGTTTATACCTTCCTTCCTCTCAAGTAACTCCATCACATAGTTACAGCTCTTTTCAACCTGTTCATGCTCAATTTTCTGAAAATTATCAATCTTATTCGCATATTTAGATGCATATCTTCCCGCACGAGTACCTTCCCATAAAGCTTGACTTATCGCCATTCCTCCAAGACGTCGCGCGCCCTGTAGACTTCCAGAACATTCACCTGCAGCAAATAGTCCTGGAATCGTTGTTCTGCAATGTTCATTGATAGAAATTCCTCCTAAAAAATAATGACAAGCTAAACCGACTTCTACAAATGTTTTCTCTTTCATGATCTCGACATAAGGCCCAAAGTCAAAATGAGAGGACGGATCCACCCAATTAGAGTATTTAGTTAAATTTGATAGATGAAGGAGTACATCTTGTGACATTTGACTAATGGAAAAATATACTCCACCATGAGGACTGCCTCTTCCCTCGTTGATCTCGGTTATGATTCTATGAGTTAATGGCTTTGGACTAAACAATGAATCAGAGGCTTCCATAAATGCTTCACCCTCAGCGTTGAGAAATTGTGCTTGACCCAGTGTGCCACCACGATACAACAACTGAATTAATGCTCCCTTCATGCACGCTAACTCGGGTGGCCAGATAACGTTTAATCCAAACATTACAAACTCATTATTGATCATCTCTGCTCCTGCCCTTAAAGCCATTGCCTGCCCATCTCCAGTAAGATTCTTACCGACAGAAGCACGAGAATATATGTTTTGAGCTCCTCCTGAAGCTAAAATGGTGGACTTGGCCCTGAATACATTAACTAGTCCTGTTTTTGTATCAAAACCTGTGGCTCCAATAACCCTTCCTTCGGATAGAAGTAAATCCAGCATCAGGATATCCGTGAAAATAGAAATATTCTCTCGTTCCTTGAATGCTTTCTTCATAGTGTTAGCAAACTCGAGGCCAAAAGTTGATTTTCGTCCATAAACGTCCCTTGGGAAGCTATGACCACCACTTTTATCTAGTTTTGAGTAATCCCAATTGTATCCAAGAGAATCTAGCTTGTTTACTACATAACACATTTCATCAACAAATAATTTTACTAATCTTTGATTGCTCAATCCATACCCCGCTCGAACTATATCCTTAAAAAATACTTCAGGACTATCATCTTCATTTCCCGGGAACCCAAGATCTAACGCACATTTCGAGTCTACTACAAAACTGCTATATGGATACGTCGCTAAGATTGAGGCACTACCAGCCCCTATACTTGGTTCTTTGGTCACAACTGCGATTTTGTTAGCAATTTCACTTGATTCGATTGCAGCTAAAAACCCCGCAGATCCAGAACCTACAATCAATACATCGACATCAACGGCGTCATCAACAATGTCGTTTAATCTTTCCAAAGCTCCACAACCTAGTCAATAAGTTAATTTACTTTATCTCATACATTTAGGATTTTCATAGGAGATTGAAAATTGTTTTTACCATATTATAAATAGATAATCTACGTAGAGTGATAAATGGCACATAAAATGCAACTATTAAAAATTAGAGTCAATGAACATTATGGAGATAATTTAATTCCAATAGAATTTCCAGAAAATTGGCTCATTAATATGGTTAAATCTGGGTGTGAAGGAATGGCTCCGATGTCCGATGAAGAAATTCGAAATTCCCTTGATAACACAATTGGTGTGGACAATATATCTAAGCAAGCTAAAGGAAAAACAGGTAAAATAGTTGTAACTTGTGATGATCTTATGCGCCCAACTCCATGTGACAGAGTGTTTCCCTTCATCATCGATCAACTCCATAATGCCGGTATCCATGATAATCAGATCTTTGTTCTTGGGTCATTTGGCACGCATCAACCAATCACATTGGACGGATACGCTCGGAAACTTGGGGACTGGGCAGTTGCTCTTTATGACTGTGTTAATCACAATCCATTTTTTAATTTTGAACATCTGGGGTGGACTAGCAGAGGGACAAATCTCATGGTTAATAAGGAGTTTGCTTTGTCTGATCTCCGGATATGTATCTCCGGTATTAGGAAGCATATGTGGTCTGGTGCATCAGGTGGCGGTAAGGCTGTGATGCCTGGTGTTTCCTCTATTCAATCCATTTTACACAATCACACTTCTATTCCAAGTGCACCACCTGAAAAAAGGCGCAACTGGTATGTTAAGGATAATGAAAGGAGGCTTGATATGCAGGAATGTGCTCGTATAGCTGACCTCAATATCTCCATTAATTGTGTTTATAATGATAGCCGTAAACTCATCAGCCTTCATGCGGGTGATGTAGATGATGCCTGGAAAGAGGGTGTGAAGAAATGTTATGTAGCACACAGTGCAAGGCCGGCAAAAAAGTCAGATATCGTGATAATTAACGCATATCCGAATGCTGGTCAAGGTATTGACTGGTGGGGTGGAAGATCTTCACTGAGAGAAGGTGGTACTGCGGTCGCCATACAAAAATTCCCACCGGGTAACTCATTGATCCACTACGAACTGGAGATGTTGGGCGCTCCTTGGAAAAGATTACAGGGTTACCCAAACAAGCGTTGGCCAATTAACCAAGCAGGGAATATAATAATTTTCACCGACAGATTATCAAAAAGAAGCATATTGGGATACAGTGAAAAGGTTGAGTGGATGACTGATTGGAATACAATACTGAAGAGGCTTATGGAACTCCATGGTAATGAAGCATCAGTTGCGGTGTACCCAGTCAAGCACACTTTTGACTCAGATGAATATCCACTTGTCATATAAGGTTGGAGTGCCCCAACTCAAAATATTTTAACAATAGAAGCCCAAATCACTCTTTTATGGAACGGTTATTGATAAAAAATGGTCTAATAATTACATTAGATCCGGAGAGAAGGGTAATTAACAATGGATCTGTGTTAATTGAAAAGGACCGCGTTATTGCTGTTGGGAAAACTGTGGATATTGAAAAAAAATTCAAAGCCGATAAAACAGTCGATGCAACAAAAAAAATCATCATGCCAGGTTTAGTTAATGCTCATAACCATAATAATGAGGTCATTTTACGAGGACTTGGTGTAGACGCAATCAGGGAAAAAAGAAGAAAAAAATCCAAATATTACTGGGACGTGGATCTTCTAAGAAATCTAGATAAAAGAGTCTGTTATTCAGCAGGAATGCTTTGTGCTCTAGAAATGATCAAATCGGGGATTACCTGCACCCAAAATAGTCACTACATAAACTTTCACAACAACGCAATTGATGGAATAGCACAATCGATAATAGATTCAGGACTGAAAACGGTCTTGGGAAGAGGTTGCTGGGATATATCTGGACTAGCACCAGAAGAATACAGAGAAGACCCTCGTAAAGCAAGAATCGAGACTGAACGCCTAATAACAAAATGGCACGGTAAAGAGAACGGAAGAATAATTATCAGAGCCGAGACATCAAGGCTTATTCAAGCTACCGATGAAATGATATTAACTACCAAGGATGTAGCTAGAAAACATAATCTAGGTTGGGGAATTCACGTGGTCTCCCGCTTAGGAGAGCATCCAGTTGACCCTAGAAGAAATGACCCATCAATTAACAGATATCATGGACGTAGTATCGAGTATTTATTGAACCTGGGAGTATTAGGTCCGGATACCCTCTTAATTCATTGTGGCCCACTTATCACTAATAGAGAAATAGCCATCCTAGCAGAAACAAATTCAGCGGTAGCACACTGCCCAGTAATGAATGCATGGGCAGGTCGACATATTATAACTCCTGTTCCACTTATGCTGGAAAAGGGGGTCACTGTAGGACTGGGAACCGACGGCGCTTCAACAAATGATAGTCAAGATCTATTTCAAGTAATGAAATTTTGTGCATTATTACACAAGGTAAATCTCGGGGATCCCAGGGCTATGACAGCCGAAAAAGTCATTGAAATGTCAACAATCGATTCTGCAAAAGCTCTACAACTGGATAGAGAAATTGGGTCAATCGAGAAAGGCAAGAAAGCGGATATAATTATTTTGAAAGGGGATACACATGGGTTAACTCCCAATTTAATCCCAGTAAAAAATATTGTCTACTCTGCTGCAAGTGGGGAAGCCGTTGAAACTGTAATAATTAATGGAAGGATAGTTATGGAAAAAAATAAAATATCTACTTTTAATGAGAATGATGTCATTAAGAAAGCTGAGGAAACCGCTCATAAATTGGTGCAAGAAAGTGGACATCTCGATAATAATCCTTTATACTTACAACCTTCACCTTGGAAATATTTATGACTCTCTGTAAATGTAAAATCGCACTCGAATGAAGGATTTTAATGTAATTTAAAAAGAATTATATTAAAAAGTCGACTAATAAATGGGTTTTAGTATGAATCGAATGAAAGGAAAAATAGTCTTAATTACTGGTTCAGGAAGAGGATTTGGACGTTCAATTGCGATTTCTTATGCAAAAGAGGGAGCTATTGTCATTGCAGTAGCTCGAACTCGTTCGGAATTGGAGAATACAGCACAAATAATCCATGATTACGGAGGAGAAAGTATGATTATTCCAACGGACCTTACAAAAGAGGATGAGATCTACAAGGTAAGGGAACAGGTTCTTGCTAGTTTCGATAGATTGAACATTTTAGTAAATAATGCTGCACACAATCCTAGAAAGAACTTGGAAAATACGACACTTGAAATATGGGACAGAACAATGGCATTAAACGTTAAAGCGCCTTTTATGCTATCAAAAATTTTCTTTGAAACGATGAAAC
>JAEOTM010000042.1 GCA_016839815.1 Candidatus Hodarchaeota archaeon | reverse complement strand
GATACATTTCCTGTGTAATAGATAAAGGACTTTTAGTCACTTTAGAAAACTCCTTCTTACGAATCCTTACGTAAGTGTTTGAAAAGTAAAATGAGAATAAACTTTTAGGACATTCCATCGATCCTCTGTATAAATCTATAAAAGACATTACTCAGGAAGATGGAGTCAAAATAGGTTCATATCAGATCACTAGTTAAAATGGAGAAAGGTGCATATGGAAATATCAAAATCGTTGATAAAATTATATGGTCCTGGAATTCCGCTTGCGTTAAGAATCCTTAGACGAGTTAAAACTGAACTTGCTAAGGGGGAAAAATCCGCTCTTATTGCTAAAATTGCCCGAGCACATCCGTACATTGGAGAGGAAGCAGATTATGAGTTTATTTGGAGTAATATACCGAGCACTTCAGATATTATATCATTGATAGAAGAACTGGATACGCGATTACTTGAAACTGAGGCAAAATTTACCATCACTACAAAGGTCCCAGATAAGGATAAACTGATTTATGATTTTAATTCGCCTGAGATTACTGGGGCAGCCTATACTTTCTTTCGTATCTATGGACCGAGTCTATCCAAGGCTATTAATCTCTTGAACACGGCAATAAAATACAAAAATTCAGAAATTAGACCCTCAAAAGGTATTCTACTGGGAAAATACGACTATGTTATTGAGTGGCTTCGAATTCCGACCGTAAATGACATAGTTACCCTCCTTGAACATATAGATACCGTCCTAAAGGTAACGGGTGTGACTTACAAAGTTACCACAAAAAGTAAGTTAAAATTGCATTCAGATCCACGAGATAAACACCAAAAAAGACCTATTATGGAAATTGGAGCTCCATCTCCAAGTTTTAGTGTCGAAACTGGAGTACCGGATGATAAGTAGTTTTTGAACAACCGACGATATAAATGGTGCGTATTAATGAAGAAGAAGATTATTGCAGAGCTTTCAACTTACCCTGTTGGAGAGGGAACTAGCCTAAGCTCATATGTGAAGGAAGCAGTAAAAGTTATTGAAAATTTTCCAAACATTCGCGTTATCCATCATCCCATGGGAACAGTAATTGAGGCTGAGGACCTAGATCAAATTTTCGAAGTTACTCGATTAGCTCATAAAGCCATATTGTCTACTGGGGCCAATCGTGTGATCACCCAACTGAAAATTGATGATCGACGGGATAAAGAACGAAAAATGGAAGATAAAGTATCTGCAATAACAGAGTAGTTTATTCTAACCAGGTTTCGTGGACAAGAATCCAACGGACATTGTTATGATTGTTACTCGATTCTTCAAATAGGGCTGTACTTATTCGTCCTTTTTTTGCTGTACCGTGAATCTGCCACTCTTCATAATTTACTAGATGAATTGAGTCAAATCGCTTAAGATAGGCATAATTCTTAACCCAGATTTCCATTGGGTTGTCATTTGGATCTCGTGATCCATAGGCATCCCAAATTTGTTTACCAATCTGCGTTTTTGTAAATTTTTTCCCCTCAGGAGTGATGAGAATGAAATCAGGGTGTAAAACAGTGGAAAAGCGTTGGAAAATCAAATTTGAGTAATTTATTTCTCCATTAAACCACTTTTGAAAAAAGGAATGAAGTTCAGTAACTTCCGATTTTATTTTTGATTCCACTTTGTATCATAGAAAATATGAGAGTCTATGGTTAATATACTTTAATGGCACCTGATTGACTAATCCACATTTTAATTAATCAAAGAAATTAAACATTTCCTTGATTTACTTTGTCAAATATTATTTATGTGGCAGTTTGGAGAAGAAATTCAAATCGGGAAAGTTTCTACATGGTATACCAAAAAAAACGAAAAAAATTTTTATAATAACTACTTTCTGAGGTAATTTTTCCGTTTCTTGTAAGAAATTCTATTTAAACGCCTTTGATTTATGTTTTTGCATTCTTGACATCTTTTTTGGTTATTTCCAGTTTTGACAACTCTTTTATTACAATCAACACATTGAATAGTTTTTATGTGGAATTTTGAAAAGAACTCATCAAAAACTTTCTTTTTTCTTTCTAAATAGATATTCGCATCTTTGTAGAAAGCAATATAGGCCTCCTCCCTGCTAACATTTAAAATTTTTAAAATAAAGTAGTTTCCATTCGATTGCTGGTAAATTTTAGACACTATATTATTTTCATCTAGTCTAGATTGCAGCTTATTCAGAAATTCAGAACTACCACTCGTAAAAGAAATTTCCAAACTTTTATACAAGATTCTGACATGTCCATCGCCGTCAAAATATCCACGTACAAAATGAAAAAAGAATTCTGAGGGAACAGTAGGGAATTTCATTGTGAATGATTTTTTTGGTGTTAATCCAAGTGAAACTAGATCTTTTACTAAAGCCTTTCTACTTATGGACAGAACATAAATGTAATTTTTAGTCCTGAGTTCTTTATGAATGGGATATGAGCTTTCCATTAGAAAATTCATTTTGGAAAGGATACTTTTGTCCTTAGACTTAATTGTAACTTCACTACCACTATTTCTGATTCGTATTGAGCCATCAGCATAAACATATCCCAGAATATAAGCCATTGAGTTACTCCACCTCTTAAAAAAGTTCATATTAATTGAGTACTTTGGATTTTCCTTTTTGATTAAACCAATTTGTCTCCTTTTCCCACGTATGCTTATAACTGACCTATTCAACATTGTAGACAAATCAAAATCCCTTAAATGGGAATTTTCTTTTAAGAGAGCTATTTCTTCATGTGTCCATTTCTTCTTGATATTTTTCTGGTTAGAGGAGTTAGGAGCTCTCAATCTTTTATTCACTTCAATTTTTACATCCCAATTTTCATCATTCTGGGTTTTAAATGGAACAGGCACGTATAATGTTTTGATTTTATACATTCAAAAGTGTGTAACAGAGAGAGAGCGACGAAAATGTCGAATAGATCAGAGTGGATTATTTTTTTCACAAATATATCAATCGAATTTCATTGAGAAAGACTTGTACCTTAAAGAAATATGTAATTTTTCACTTATTTCCCATATTGACCCAAAGTCTAAAAATATCTTCAGAGAGATGGTTCCTGAAGTACAACATATCCATGTGAAATTAGATTCTAGAGATTTTTGTATGAAAAAGAGGAAACAGGGGAAAAGTACCCAAACCAGATCATTTGGAGTTTCAAAGAGAGAAAGTCACAACTCTTCCAGATTTTACAACCGTCGACTTTACAAAGAACTCCCAAAAGCAACCCATATTGAAGTAGAAGAGAGTTCTGTCGAGTTAGAATATTTAAATACTATAATTCACAAATCTGCAGAATCTATGGATGAAGTGCCAGACAATTCGATAAATCTGATTGTAACTTCTCCACCATATAACTCGTCAAAGGAATATGACGAAGATTTAAGCTTAAACGAGTACATATTATTTTTAAATCGTGTTTGGTCTGAAACTAGACGAGTACTTGTTCCAGGGGGTAGAGTTTGTATAAATATTGCGAATTTAGGTCGTAAACCTTACATTCCTCTTCATTCCTACATCATAATGCAGATGAAAGAGCTTGGGTTTCTTATGAGAGGCGAGATAATATGGGATAAATCAGCAAGTGCAGGAACCTCTACGGCCTGGGGGAGCTGGAAATCGGCTAGTAATCCTACACTGAGAGATGTTCACGAGTATATTCTTGTTTTTTCAAAAGGTTTGTATAAAAGGAGTCGAATGGAGAAAAAATCTGACACAATTTCGAGAGATGAGTTTCTTACCAATACAAAAAGTGTTTGGACTTTTCCGACAGAATCAGCAAAACGAATTGGGCATCCCGCGCCGTTTCCAGTTGAACTACCTTATCGACTAATTCAATTATATTCTTTCAAAGAAGATATTGTATTGGATCCATTTATGGGGAGCGGTCAGACCGCAATAGCAGCGTTGAAAACCTCACGCCGATTCATTGGATATGAAATCAATGAAGAGTATGTCAAATTAGCAAATAAGAGAATTAACAACTTTATAGAAGACCAGAAACGTCAACCTTTAGATAAGTTTCTTCAATAAAGTGGTTTATTTCATAAAATATCCAAAATCATCTAATCGTAATGGTTTGGGTGTTACTAAGTGTTCAGCATACTCTACACCAATTCTCGAACCTAAATTGCGATTCCATTCGATGATTACACTTGGAAAATGTCTTAATCCCTGGGTTGCTTTTGGTTCGAAGCCTTGTGATTTGTAGACCAATATCGCTTCTTCCTTAATATCTATGGTATTGGAGATATCTACAAAGAAGGAGGTATAATTCTCCGGGTGAAGGTCAATAAATCTGACTGGAAAGTACAGGAGTGATTTAATTCTATGTACCGGTAAATTTTCAAAATATTTCTCCCATTTTGTTAAGCGACTATAAAATGTGGCTGCTTCTACTATTTGTTGAGCCTGATGGTGATCTGGAGACGCTAGCAATGTTTTTCCATACATTGCTATAACAACTTTGGGACGCCATTTGCGAAACACTGTTGCTAATGTGCATCTTGCTTCAAAAGTATCAAATAATCGACGATTTGGAAGATTCAAAGTAAGTCGTTTAACTCCCAATATTTCTGCTGCTCTTTGAGCTTCTGCTAGTCGTACATCTGCGTAATCTTCTTCAAAATCGTCTGGACTACGATATTTTTCATTTAAAGGAGTAGGTTCGGCAGTAGTTAGATCTATAATTCCAGTTCTAATACCACTTCGTGCTAATTTGGCTAATGTTCCGCCAATCCCTAATTCTGTGTCATCTGGATGGGCTCCAATTGCGACCACTTCTATTGGTTCATCAGACATTATATACTCCTCATCTCATGGCTATTACTAAATTTCTATTTGGCTCAAAATTCTTTCAATCAAGGCAATTATAAATCTTCACTGGTAAGTAAATCAAAAACTTACGAAAGCGTATCATTTAGCTTTAACTTCAGTATTCATTTGTAGCCTCAGAGGATCGGAGAACTATATGAATGATCAGAAACCAAATCATCTTATCAATGAAACCAGTCCTTATCTTCTCCAGCATGCTTACAATCCTGTGGAATGGTATTCGTGGGAAGAAGGACTTAAAAAGGCAAAAGAGACACCTGACAAGCCTCTTCTCATATCCATTGGCTATGCGGCTTGTCATTGGTGTCATGTGATGCAACATGAGTCATTCGAAGATCCTGAGACAGCAGACTTAATGAATGAACTCTTTATTAACATTAAGATTGATCGTGAGGAACGTCCAGATCTTGATAGCACCTTTCAAACTGCCGTAGCACGGTTATCAGGTGGTAGAGGTGGATGGCCTTTAACCGCGTTCGCAAATTCGAAAGGCCAGGTATTTGCAGGTGGAACCTACTTTCCAAAAGAGGCGTCTTATGGATTACCTGGATTTAAACAAGTACTACGCTATATTATCAATCAATATGAAAAAGACCCTGAAGGAATCAAGACTTTAACAAAGAATACTCTTTCATTTTTGGAAGAATCCTATAGGATAAAGTCAATATCTGGTGAACCACAAAAGATAACCTCAGTTAGTGACATCGTCTTAGGGCGGTTAAGTGAAACTTATGATCCAGTTTTTGGAGGCTTTGGTTTCCAGCCAAAATTTCCTAATGTGAGCGATTTACGCTTATTACTCGCAGAGTCTCAAAGGACAAAGAACCAAACGTTTCTGAACATGGTAATTACAACATTAAATCATCTTGCTGGAGGAGGTATTTACGACCAATTGGGTTTTGGCTTTCATCGGTATTCTACTGATAGAAAATGGCTAATTCCACACTTTGAAAAGATGTTATATGATAATGCTCAACTCTTACTGTTATACTTAGAAGCCTTTCAGATGACGAAGAATAATGCTTATGCGGATATAGCTAAAGAGATAATCACCTATTTAACGAGAGAAATGCAATCTTCTGAAGGGTTATTTTATTCTTCACAGGATGCTGATTCAGAAGGTAGGGAAGGTGCGTTTTTTGTGTGGAAAGAGGTTGAAATTCTGGATATTCTTGGAGATGAAGACGGTTCTCTTTTTAATCGTTACTTTGGAGTATCAAACGAGGGTAATTTTGAACAAGGATATTCAGCTCTTCATGAAACTGAAGAATTAAATCGGGCTATTGCTCAGGAAGAAATAACTTGGAAAAAAGTTTCTCAACTTAAAAATAAGCTTTTCATGCATAGAGAAAACCGAGAAAAACCATTTTTGAACGATAATGTTATTGTTTCATGGAATGCGATAACAATACTCGCATTTACTCGTGCGTCATTCATTCTTAAAGACTCTAAGCTCTTAGATTCAGCTATAAACTCGCTAAATGCTCTTGTATCTTCTCTTCGGGATCCAAAGAGTGGTCGATTACACAGAACATTTCGAGGTGAACCTCGTGGCTGGGCATTTTCTGAGGACTACGTTCTCTTAGTGCAAGCGATTCTCGAAATCTTTGGTCTAACTGGTGAACGCAAATATTTAGAACTCGCATCACAATTTCAGGGAGATTTAGATAGCCATTTTTGGGATGAAAAGAGCTTTGGATATTTCTTTACAGGTCCGTGGATCGATGATACGATTGTCAGAGAAAAACCAGTCCTTACTTTTTCAATTCCAAACTCAAATGCAATCGCTTTAGAAAACCTGATAAAATTATATCATTATACAGGTAATTCTGAATACCTTAAACGGGCAGATAACCAAGTAGCTTTTCTTCTAGGATGGTTTGAGGAATATGGTTCGTTTAATGGAGAAGCATTACTTTCTCTGAAACTCTGGGAACAGAAACCTATTGAATGTATATACTTCGAAGGAGAAGATCTGAGCACGACAGACAAGATTCTTGATTATTTTCAAAGAAATTTTCTCCCTAATGCAGTATTTCTATCTATTTCCAGAGAATCTTTCGATGAGGTGAAGGATTTACCATTAGTTCAGGATCGATTGGGGGAGTCAATTGATTATCCTTATGAAGAAGCAACAGTCTTCATCTGTAAAGAGTTAACCTGTTCTGTTCCTCTGAAAACAGGTACGGAAATTGAATTATACCTCCTGAATGAATCTAAGAAGGAATAAATACAGCGTGAATAACCTATAACATTCTAAACTCTTACTTTACTCGATCTGGATTGGTATACTCAATTTAGAGTAAGTTAGAAATATTTAAGTAGAGCATATCTGGTTTCGAAATATCATTATTTTTTCTATTAGTTTCGATTAACTGTCTGAATGTGTATACTATGGATCCTCAGGAACAAAAAGAAGTAATTATAGGACCTGCTGTTGTAGCAGCTGCGAATGCTCTCCGTGCATTTGATGCACCAGTACGATACCCTCTTGTACTGAAAAATTATGAATTATTTCCCCCTGATCCAGCTATCGTACCATCTCGTTCAATATTTATCGTACTAGTTGAGCATCTCATTGGTACATTTCTCGTTCTACTACTCTTATTCTCTCGAAAGGCACATAGACTTTTAAGGAAACAAGTTGAATCATTCGACAGAAAAGACTGGTTATCCTTCTTTTTTATGTCTCTAGGTTCTGGACTAGGTCTATATTTCTTTATGTTGGCTTTTAGTTATGGAAATCCAACAATAGCAATTCTATTACAGAAAAGTCAACCTTTAATCACATTGCTATTTGCTATGGTGGTATTGAGAGAAAGGCCTTCAAAGTGGTTTTATCTTGCATTAGTAGTTGCGTTTTGTGGAATCTACTTAATGATCGTTGAGGATCTAACAGAGGAATCGATGAATGCTTTTTATGCAGCGCTATTCTCCTTAATTGCTGCAATATTCTGGGGTTCCAATACTGTATGGGGACGCGTGTTAACGGAGAAAGTAGACTATTGGAATTTAACAACATTGCGCTATATTGGCGGTTCCATAGTCCTAATAGTTGTTAATTTAGTTGTTGGAGCTTACAGTTCAAGAAATTTCGATGTTCTTAGCGAAACGATTTATACATTTGGATCTGACTTTAATATCCCAATTAATGGATTTTTATCTATTGTATTAGTTACAATTTTCACAGGTGGAATTTTTCCTTTGGCATTATACTATTATGGATTACGCTGGTCGCGCGCTTTCGTTGGAGGAGTTGCTGAACTTGCATTTCCAGTGTTGGCAATCTTTGTGAACTTCTATTTTCTTGGATTTGGTCTTTCTGGTCTACAGTTGCTTGGAGCAATTATATTATTCGCTGTTGTTATGTTAATGACTTATATTAACAAAATCGAACATGATCAATCTAGTGGAGACTCCACACAAGCAAAATCTTTGTGAAAATCGATCTACACGTGTTGAATCTTAATTAGGTTTCTTCTGCGTTCGTTACAGGACTAGGTGTTTTTAAACGAGGAATTAGTCCCCATAGCTCTAGAAGAAGACCCAATCCAAATACTAAAGTAAAACCTGGTAAATCATGAAGAAACGTTTCTCCAAAGGTATTATCGCTAACAAAACCATCAAGAATAAATGCGAGAAGTATCCCAGTGAACCAGACAAGTAAACCAGCCAATAATCCATAAATAATCTGGGATGACCGCGATCTTTGAGATAGACGATAGTAATCTTGGAATAGCTTTGAGATCTTCTTAGAAATCACTCTGTTCACCTGTTAATTTGGATCATTTCAATTTAAATTTTAAGAGTTCTGATCTGATACTCTGATATAATCACTTCTTTGGTAGAGGAAAAAAGGAATGTAGGTTACCTCCCAGTTCGTTTTTTGATAAGAAACGGAAATATGAGTAAAGGAGTGATTAAGATAGAAAATCCAGCGACTACTGAAGATGTTTCAGAAGGTATATCTGAAGGATAAAACTCTACAATAGTCAAAGTAAAGTAAAAAAGGTTATCTGAGGCTTCACGGATAGCCTTTGTATCTGAATAACTTAAACTATCAGGAATATTAAATATGGAACCGTTTTCCATTGTGATCTCAAAATTGTAACCAAGTACCGAACCTATTCCATACTCTGGAGTAAATACAACACTGTAAGAACTATAATTGTTCTGTTCAACTTGCAAACATGGAAAATGACAAACAAAATTCGGTTCTAATGAGCAATAGTGCAATAATACGGAATTGATATCAATATCCAGGTTGTTGACGATAGTTAGATTCAAAGGAGAGTTAACCTGGAGATAGATTCCATCTGGGTTTTGGAGTATTGTAAATAATTCTGTTTCATCGAACCCATTACTAGTTTGACCAGAGAAAGCTAACAAAAAAGCAATTCCTAGTAGACCAACGATTTTCCATTTCTTGATCATTTGGACCAATCTCGTTAATTTATACCCTATTATCGATTTTACTTAATATTTTCTTCTGTTCATCACTAAACTAATACCAACTAGGCTTAAAATCACAAAAATTAATTTGTTTCCGGATGAAACATTAGAACTGGATTCTACATCTACATCAGTAGTAGATAATGATGTATAGATTGTGGTTTTCCCTACAACATCCGTAGCTGTGATATCTACATACAATCGTGTCTCGTTCAAAAAAGCATCCTCGCTTAGAATGATAGATCCAGTGAATTGATCGATATTCTCATCCGAACGAGTGATATTGTTAATAATGTATCCCATTGGTTTTCCCTGTTCCTTTAATACCATTGTAACCTCCACGACATATGTATCGTCGGTAATTGTCACGCCTATTGAATATAATTTTTTTGAAGGTTGAGCTGGTAATTTATAAGATTGGATAACCACATTAGAAATCTGAGGGGGTGTTAAATCTTCGGAAACTAATTCTACATCCAGAAGAACTGAATTTGAGATCTGACTATTACCCCTAAAATCTTGAGCAGAAATAGAAACTTCCACTGTAGAAGTACCAAACAACAAAATTGGATCAATAGCTATGTTTACATTTATTTTTCCTGTAATTCCTTGCTTAATTGGATACAGATTATAGACATTAATTTTCTCTGAATTGGAAACATTAACAAATATTTTGTAGACACCAAAATCATCTGTTATATTTGTTGTCTGAATATTGATTAAATTATCAACGAATGTTAGAACTGGGGTCAGTGGGGTAATAACAGGAGAGTAAATCTCAGGTGCGACTGAATCAGGTTGAATCAATTGATCAAGGGTAGTGATAATATTATGATAATTAAATCCGATTTCCCTAAAAACTACATGTCCAGTTTGATTGATTATGTACATCGTGGGAATAGCACCAGTTCCATAATCGAACCTCATATTCGATTCATCTAGGGAAACAATCCACGCCATATTGTTTTCCTCTGCAAAGGAAATCACTTGTTGATAGGATTCAGATGAATCTACATCGATAGAAATTATTTCAAGATCAGTCATATTATAAGAGTTCTTAATGCGAATAATGTCAGGAATAGCCGCAATACATGGACCACACCAAGTAGCAAATAGGTCAATTAATACAACTTTTCCTAAATAGTCTGATAATTGGGAACTGACATTGGAATATACATCAACTATATCGAAATTTGGAGCAACTTCACCTACAGGAACTTCTTTTGTGTCAGCCATGATTGTGGGAATCAAGGAAGGTAAAACTAATAATAAGGGAAATAAGACTATAAATTTCTTGATATGTTTTGTTAGGTGCATAATTAAGGAACATCAGAAATAAGATTAAAAATCATTCAGTTACTAGTGTTAAGTGAATCCCTGATGTCAAAGGTAGTTCAGATTATTGATATGGAAATATCCACAGACGACTCTCACTGGCTCATCTTACAGATAGAACCACTACTTATAAAATTTCAGCAAGAAATCTATCAATATCCCAACTCAATAAACGAAATTAAAGAGAGAACGTTACCGAATATGTTGGGAATAGGTGTAGGTAGCACTCCAGAATCAGATGATATATTTATAGGAGTTATTACTGCTATGAAGTGCATACAACCTTCAATTTCGAATATCCTTTACGAGTTATCAAGTATTAAATTCGAGGAATATACCACAAAAAAAAGTGCTTCTTTGATTAGATATTTTCTTCGAGGACACTACCCTGATGAAATAAAACCCTTTACGGATTTATTAAAGCATAAATACTTAACTCAGGAGCACATCAAATCCCTAAAATCAGAGATTCGAAAAATAAAGGTTGTAGGAGCTTCATCGGGGTATAATTTCCTAATTGGAACTCTTTGGCAGTTGAAGTTTTATGAAAAACAGAGGCAAAAATTGATAGGTATTAACTAAATCTCATTAGGTAGAGCGTGAATAAATGAAAGCGGTATTACTTCATGAACATGGTAAAATTGAAAATTTAAAATATGAAGAGTTTCCAACACCAGAACCCAAGCCCAATGAAATTCTCGTTAAGGTGGAAGGGGTTGCTTTAAATCATTTGGATTTATTCGTTCGTAGAGGATTACCAGGATTGAAACTAGAGATGCCTCATATTTTAGGATCCGATATTAGTGGAAAAATAACTGAATTAGGATCTGAAGTTTCGAATTCTAATCTTACTATAGGACAAGGTGTAGTAATAGATCCTGGAATCTATTGCGGTACCTGTGAGTTTTGCTGTCAAGGACAACATTCATTATGCAATACGTACGGAATTCTAGGAGAACATAAACGTGGAGGTTATGCCGAATATATTGCTATTCCTTCTTCTCACGTGATTCCAGTCCCAAAATCAAGTCCAATCAGTCTTTTAGATGCATCTGCTGTCCCTTTGACTTTTATGACTGCTTACCATATGTTAATGGATCGGGCAAAGATCAAATTAGGAGAAGATGTACTGATTACTGGTATCTCTGGAGGAGTAGCCCTCGCTGCACTTCAGATTGCAAAGACAGTAGGAGCACGGATATTCGTAACCTCTTCTTCTGACGATAAATTACAGCAAGCTAAAGAATTAGGAGCTGATTTTTTAATAAATTATAATTCAACTCCAGATTTTCATAAAGAAGTATTCAGAATTACCCAAAAAAGAGGAGTAGACATCGTTATTGATTCTGCTGGCCAAGCTACTTGGCAAAAGAGTATGCGTTCGTTACGAAAAGGCGGTCGTTTGGTTACTTGCGGCGCCACAACAGGCCCAATTGCAGAAACTAACATAAACCTTCTATTTTGGAAACAGTTTGATCTTCTTGGATCTACTATGGGAACTCGTGGGGATTTGAATTCTGTACTAGAACTTGTGTGGCAAGGAAGGCTAAAACCAGTTATTGACAGAGTTCTCCCCCTAAGTGAGGCACAATTTGCACATACGCTACTTGAGAATGGGGATCATTTTGGGAAGATTATTCTTCAACCTTAACTACATTTAAAGGAGTTTAACTTATGAAAATTTCCTATGGAATGCAATTAGAACCTCAATTTGGATATACAAAAGCAGATATTGATAGAATAGGTCTAACTATCGAAAAAAGTCGATTCGATTCAATTTGGGTGTCTGACCATATGTTTCTTGATAAACAAGCAGTAAAAAAAAGCGCATTTGATGCTCTGACCGTAATGACCTATTTACTAACCAAATTCCAAGAATTGCGAGTTGGATCTATGGTTTTCTGTAATTCTTACAGACATCCAAGTATAATGGCTAAGAAAATTTCTAGTCTTGATAATCTATCAGAAGGACGGTTAGAAGTAGGATATGGTGCGGGGTGGAAGGAAGTTGAATATCAAGCGTATGGTATCCCTTTTCCCTCGGTTAAAACTCGTTTAGAACAGCTGGAAGAAGGATTACAGATTCTCCTCAAGTTATGGGGAGAAAAAGAGAAAGTATCATTTGATGGAATACATTACTCTTTGGATGAGGCGTTATGTTACCCCAAACCATTTCAAAAACCCCATCCCCGAATTTGGATAGGAAGTATGACTGGTGGGAAGAAGATGCTACAAATTGCTGCAAAATACGGAGATGGAATAAATCTAGCATGGGCATTCTCTGTAAAGCAATTGAAAAAGATCTTTAATCAGCTGGATGAGTATGCTAGAGATCTTGATCGACAACCACTAAAACGGTCTGTAGGTTTTTGGGTACAGATGTATCCTAATGAAACAGAAATGGCAAAAGGTTTGGTAAACGAAGCTAAAAAGCGAAAAATATCGTTAAACGAGTATAAAAAGCGAATTCAAGATGCTTTGATTGGAACTCCAGAAATGGTTATTGAGAAGCTTCGTAATTATCAAAAATTAAACATATCACACTATATCTTTATGTTCCCTCATCAAGAAGAAATGGAATATCTTGAGATCTTTGGAAAAAATATAATACCTGCTTTAAAATAGGAAATAATATTGTAGTGTTCAAATGGGCTATTTTTAATCCTGGCTTTATTCAGGAACTAGGTTGAGGAGATTTTTCAAATTCTTTTATAAAGCTAGAAGCAAGAGAAACATATTCCAAGAGGCGTGCCTGGTCAATCCTTGTTTTTACTGGTGCATTTTGCTTAATTAACTCTGACCATTTGTCTAATTCCCTAACAAGCAGTCTTCTCTCACGACTTACCATTCTTTTGATCCAATTTATCTCTAAATCGTCCGTGTATATTTTTGCATCTTCTAGTATTCTTTCTGCTTTCTTTAAATCCCCTTCAATCAATGCGAATTTTGATCTGAGCACGAAAGTCTGACTAATCATTTCTGCTGATTTTGTTTTTTCTGATAATGTGTGCATCCCCTCTAAAAGCTGTTTTATATCTTGAAATACAGCTGACTCTTCATACAATTTGAATTCAAAGAGTAACAGGTCACATAAATTCATTAACACGTAATAATGTAAATCAGAGTCGTTAAATTCCTCTTTTGACAACTCTTGAAGAATTTCTTGTGCTTTTACCTTCTCAATTATACGAGGATTCATTTTTAGAACTAATGCTCTTCCATATCTTTTCAACTGATTCAGGAACTGGTTAGAATCATCCTTGATAGACTCATACATAATTTTTGAATAAGCCTCTGCTTTTTCTCTCTTACCTTGAAAATGATAGCATAATAACAGATTATATGCTGCACTAGCTATACGTTCCCAGTTCCCAATCTTATTAGAAAGTTCAAAGCTATCTTTACTATATTTTAACGCTTTGTCTGTATTGCCATTTCTAATGTGGAGGAAACCGATAGAAATCTGAGTACGAGTAATTTCATATTCATTACCAATTTCGTGCCAAAGTTGTAAACTATTATCCAAGTACTCTAAACCCATGGTAATTTTGCCCATTTGACCATAAACTATGCCTATATTTGATAGATTCATCGCTAAATCGAGTTTATTTCCAACCTCCTCAAATAAATCTCGACTTTGCTTATAAAATTCGAGAGCATCCTCTAATTCACCTAACCCATTATAGTAGACTGCAATGTTATTTAAACAACCTGCAATACAGTGTTTATTTCCAGATTCTTTCGCTAACTCCAAACTTTGGAAAGTAATTTCGAGCGCCTTCCTTAAATCTCCCTTTATTTGAATAATGATTCCTTGATGCCTTTTTAGTATCGAATCCTTTTCAATAAGAATGCTTGTTTTTGGTAAACTAGATATTAGAAGCTCAGCTTCATGTATAGTATTCAAACTCTCGTCATAATTACCCATACGCCACAAGGTCTCTTCTTTTATTAATAGCGTATCAACAGAAAGAAGGCCTTTATTAAGTAACTTAGATTTCTTAAGAACGTTTTCCAATAATTCTAAACTGTC
>JAEOTM010000117.1 GCA_016839815.1 Candidatus Hodarchaeota archaeon | reverse complement strand
AGGAGAATATCCCAGAATTGATTTGGGTCGAATTCATTTCCATAAGGATCTAGATCTTCAGGTATATAGTAGTGATGGCTCCATGGAGTTTTAGAAAACCCTACTATGTATCCATGATCGTCAAGAACAGCTGCTTTTCCTCCACTCGTACCTGCGTCAAGAGAAAAATAGTATTCTGGCATATTCCTTTCACTCTTTATTCAAAACCTGGAAAAGGACGGATATCTCCGCCAAATTTCTTAATAGTGAGATAAAGTTGAAGATATTCTTCTAAAGCACGTGTTTTTATTGCTGCATTTTCAAAAGATTCTTCACTAACTGCTACAACCCCATGGTTCTCCAAGACAAGGGTTTGACTGTCCCATAGTAATTCAGCTACAGCTTCTCCTAATTCCTTTGATCCACTTTGTTGATAAGGCACAATAATTATTTCAGGAACTAAAAATCCTAATTCAGCTGTTAGTGGAGGAATTTCTGGAGGTTTTGCCAAGATAGAGTAGGCTGTGGCAAGGGGAGCATGTGAGTGAATAACAAATTGAAAATCCTCATCTTCCTGATATATCCGAAGATGAATCGGCCATTCTACACTTGGGGAAAGATCACCATCATTATCTACTTCTTCACCATCCATAGTCATTTTGATTAGATGCTCTGGTTCGACAATGTCTTTCTTCATCCCCGAGGGAGTGATCCAAAAATATTTTTCCGACTCTTCATTTGAGCGAAAACTTAGATTACCTCCTATATCAGTGAGAATTTTTTCTTTGTATAGTTCTTTCATTGTATTACATAAAGCGACTTTTCTTTCGTGATCTGACACGGTACTGTCACCAAATTTATGGATACTTCTTTAAAAGCGAGTAAGAATTACTTCATTAGTTTTTGAAGCTTTAAAAGATCAGGCATTTTTCCCTTAACTTTTAATTTCTTGGAAGTATATGCTTTCATACCTCCGATCTCCCCTTTCATAACTCCTACCCACGTTTTTGAATCTGTAATGATTTTGATGTCTGCTTTCTCTGGTTCTCCTTCTACTATTTCATTGGGAGTTCCAGCTTCTATAGGAAAGTAAAAAATCTGTTCCAAATCGGTAAATTCAAAAGCCATGGTTTTGTTCCATTTTCTGAAAGTTTTCTTAGCTTTATCTGTTAAGAAATTCTCCCTCATTTTGTTTATCATTGCTACATGCTCAGATTCTGTCATAATTGTTCACCATTATCTAAAAAGGGTATCCAATACAGCATTAGGAAGTAATCTCAACGGGGAATTGATGATTACAAAAGCATTCTGTCATTAAACTGTAATAAAGGGGGAACAATTTAGATAAGTCCATCTAATCCTAGTTCCTCCAATCGCTCTTTTTTCGGAATAGTTGTTGAAGTGTCCCAATGTAACGATTCTAGAAATTCAGTAATTAATTTTTGTTCCGTTATATCTGAAATTGCTTTATTAGGTCCACGATCGGCATTCTCCATGGCTCTAGCGGGCAGATGATAATCAAGAGGGTTTTTTCCCTCCCTCAAATTGAATATATGCTTCAAAGTTAAAATTCGCTCACCGATAATTACGATGTCCTCAATTGAAAAATTAAATCCAGTTACTAGATTTACAAATTCCACCACAGGAAAATTACCTGTTAATAAACTAAATTGACACAGACCTAATGCAGATACCGTCTTATGATAACAATAAAAATTTGGTAGACGGTCGGTTTTAGGGAGGTGAGGAAACATTTGACTAAATTTCGCCAGATCAAGCATTAGTTCTATGAATGGAGTATGTCTTCCTGGTGCAGGATCTAATCGATAAGAGAGTAAAATACTATTAGAAAATCGTGGATCATGAGCAGGTAAGGCTTGATTTTGAATATGAATCCCGCTAGAAGTCTTGTATTGTTCCGAAGCTCGTATAAAACCATCTGCAAATATATCTCCTCCCGCTTTTCTCTCCGTTATCAACTTTAGTACTGCAAGATAATCTGTAGGATCACCCCACGTTGGATTCAATCCATTCAAATGCTCTTGTGTAATATTTCCTGTTTCTAATATTTCAATAATAAATGCTAAGAGAGCTCCAGCTGCAATGGTATCCAAACCTTGACGATTGCAATAATTATTTAATTGATAGATCGCACCAAGATCATCATTTAACAAATTGGCACCAAGCATGATTAATGTCTCATATTCAGGTTTGTGTGTTTCCTCGAGAGTGAAATTCTCATCTGTATACCTCATTATTCCCCCACAGGCCATAGGACAACTATGACAGCCATAGTTTCTAATTTGAAACTTTGTTACATTATCTCCAGTGATTTTAGAACTTTTTTTGAGAGGAAAATCAAGATATGATCCTTTCCAGTTCTTAACAGGCGCATCACCAGTTTCAATGCAAATAGCGCTTCCAGCACATGTTCCCCATCGACGATAAGTTTCAATGATCATATTGCTTGGACTCATCGAGCCATAGTTCTTTATACGGAATCTCCGAATCCACGGTGCAAATGTTGTTGAAGCCTTTAATCCTGGTTTCATTAGAGGACTAATTCCCTTAGTTATACGTTTATTTACTAATTTCCGTAGTTCATTCAGGCCCGCTGGATCAGCTACTTTCATAGATTTAGTACCTCTAACTACTACTGCTTTAAGATTTTTTGAGCCCATAACTGCTCCTACGCCACTTCGAGCAGCAATTCTCCCCTTATCAGTGACAATACCAGAAATTAATACTAAATTTTCCCCTGCTAATCCAATACTTGCGATTTGAGCTTTTTTACCAAATTCTTCCTTCAGAATGTTTTCTGTTTGGATACAATCCAAACCTTTAAGCTTATCAGCTTTTCTGATTGCAATAGAATCATCTGTTACAACAATAGTTGATAATTCCTTGGCTTTTCCCTTGATGATAAGAGCATCAAAGCCTGTCTTTCGTAATTCAGGTCCAAAACGGCCCCCTGCGTTGGCTTCACCCCATCCACCTGTAAGAGGAGATTTACAGACTACAGTAAATCGACCAGAGAATGGAACTTTAGTAGCACTCAATATACCAGTAATAAAACATAAATGGTTATCCGCAGATAAGGGATGACAATTAACTGGCATATTCTTCAACAGATAGTAAACAACAAGACCTTCAGTTCCCAGATATCTTTTAAATTCTCCACTATCGAAGGAATAATCTTCAGAATTGATTTCACCTGACGTTAAATCAAGTATTCCTATTTTTATGTGATTAATGTCAGCCATAGGTCAAAACCTATCTTCAAAAAAATTTATAGCTCGTTTAATAATAGTAAAACCTAAAAATTTCTATCTTTCCCACAATATAAGAGAAACCAATGAATTATAATCTCACAACCTTTTAGAAACAAGATTTTTTATACAGAGAATCAACCATGTTTTTTGGGAAATGAAGTTGTTCAGTAAAGTAGTAGGAACTAGCGTTCCACGAGCAGACGCTTTAGAAAAAGTAACAGGTTCTGCATTATTCATTGATGATTTACGCTTTCCTAGAACATTAATAATGAAGGTTATGAGAGCTGGTGTTCCAGCTGCCAACATTAAATCACTTAGCATCAGTAAAGCACAATCCATGCCAGGAATACATAAAGTGTTTACAGGAAAGTCCCTCAATCTAGATAAAAATCATTTATTTGGAACTTGTATTTTTGATCAACCACCACTAGCTATAGATAAAGTAAGACATGCGGGAGAGGTCATAGCAGTTGTTATTGCAGAGACAGAGAAGCAAGCACTAGCAGCAATCAAAAAAATAGAGGTGGACCTAGAGGAATTACCCTTTGTGCTGGATCCAATTATTGCTGCGAGGAAAGAATCCCCACTAATTCATGAGAAAAATGGTCATTATCGTCATGTTCCTACATTTGTCCCAATTCCTGAAACAAACATATTCTATAAGTATCAACTCAAAAAAGGGGAGTATGAGAATGTTTTCAAAGATGCCGAGGTTACAGTTGAGGATAAATTCGAATATCCTTTAATGAATCATGCTGCAATTGAACCTCACGGTGCGATTGCCCGTTGGGATCATACTGGTGAACTCCATCTTTGGAGTAGCTCTCAAGCGCCTTTCGTCTTACGAGAAGTACTTGCAGATTATTTCAAGATTAAACAGATGACAAAAATTCACATTCATATTCCTTATCTTGGTGGGGGATTTGGAGGAAAAAGTGATTATACAATCGAACCCCTTGTAGTTCTAGCTGCGCGACAGGTACCAGGATATCATGTCAAATTTGTACTGACTCGAAAAGAAGTTTTTATTGGATCAGTGTTAGGACGTGGTATGAAGGGGCGTATGAAAATAGGTGCTAAAGCTGATGGAACACTCACGGGGATAAAAGCAACTCAATACTTCTCAGATGGTGCATATGGCGATACAGGTTGTAATGTAGTATTAGCAGCAGGGCATAATTGTGTAGGCCCCTACTTTTTTCCTAATTGTGATCTTAAATCGTTTGGTGTATATACCAATTCTACACCTGTTGGTGCTTTTCGTGGTTACGGTCATCCCGAAGGACAATTTATGATTGAGCGATTATTGAACAAATTAGCTTTAGAATTGAATATAGATCCCAATGATCTAAGAATGAAGAATTTTTTGAAACCAGGAGATACGAATTCGCTTGGACAAGCAATTACCGATCATAATGGTGATATTAGAAAATGTTTTACTCAAACAGTAGCAAAACTTGATGAAATCTCCCTTCCTCCTGAAGATGAGAAGTATTACTACGGTCGGGCGGTAGTAGGGCTAATTAAATCACCTGTTCAAACTGCCAATGCCTCCTCCAACGTATTTTTAAAATTTAATGAAGATTTAACCATTAACATCTCTATCGGAGGAGTCGAATTGGGTCAGGGATGTTTAACCGTTTTAGCACAGATAGCCGCTGATAAACTACAAAAGTCTGTAGATGATATTAGAATTAATTATGAGATCAATACACAGTTAACCCCATATGAATGGCAGACAGTTGCTAGTATGACAACTATGCGCGTTGGTAATGCGATTATTGCAGCATGTGATCGAGCAATAATGAAATTTAAGAAGAATGCGGCCGAAGTATGGAATTGTTCTTTAACTGATATTGTCTATGATGGTACTAAAGTAAGTTATCAAGATAAAACCATTGATCTCAAAGACTTAGTATTAGGATATCAATATCCAGATGGCCATACCGTAGGGAATCCTATACTAAGCACAGGATCATCCGTTGTTCGTAATGTCACATTTCCAGATCTTGAGACAGGCCAATATCAACCTTATGAGTGGACTTATGGTAGTCAAGGTGTTGATCTGAAGGTCAACAAGAATACTGGAAAAATCACTGTTCTCCATTTTGTAACAGCTCTTGATGCTGGAAAAATAATCAATCCAAGATTAGCAGAAGGTCAAGTCACTGGTGGAGTGATGCAGGGAATTGGTCAGGCATTAAAAGAAAAAATTATCTACGATGAATCTGGAATTATGACAACTACCAATTTACGAAGATATGCTATACCGAGATTATCAGATATGCCAAGAAAATATAGTTGTATCTTCGTGGAAACTCCCCAACCAGATGGGCCTTATGGAGCTCGTCCTATCGCTGAACATCCTGCATTAGGACCACCATCAGCAATTTTAAATGCAATTCAGAGAGCAACCGGTGTTTCATTTAGAAGTATTCCAGTAACTCAGGAGTGGATGTTACAAGCCCTCAAAGAAGGAGGAATCTGAAATGGAACTGAAAATAAGAGTGAATAAGAAAGATTACATGCTAATCGTGGATCCTTCTGATTCCCTACTTGATATTCTACGAGAAAATCTAGCTCTGACCGGTACTAAGAATGGCTGTAAACAAGGACATTGTGGAGCGTGTACAGTTGTTGTCAATGGAAAAGCTGTAAAAAGCTGTATCACTAAAGCTAGAAAATTGGAAAACGTGGAAGTTATCACAATTGAGGGAATATCAGATAATTTTCAGCTTCACTCAATTCAAAAGGCGTTTGTTGAGGCTAGTGGTATTCAGTGTGGATTTTGTACCCCTGGATACGTTATGGAATTATATGCGCTGTTTACCTCTAATTCCAATGCAAATAAAGACCAGATTTTTGAAGCACTCGAACCACACTTATGTCGATGTACGGGATATCAACCAATCGTAGATGCAGCACTACTCGCTCAAGAGAAGATCAAGTTAAATAGAGATTAGTCCTTAATCCTTGGTTCTTCCACAAATTGGATTTTATTCCCTTCTGAATCAACAGCGTTGAAGTACGATACTAATTCTGGTATGTCAATAATTTCATCAGAAGGAACTCCTTTATTTTCCAAGACACTTTTTGCTTTTTCTAAGTCAGTAACTTCAAATGATAAAACTCCTGAACCTGATACTAATTTAGATCCTTCAGGAAGAAGATTTAATCCTAATCTGGTTCCTTTTACTGGAAGATCAAGTTCACACCAACCAATATCCGTGCCTCCATCATAAGCCACTTTAAAATCAAAAGTATTCACATAAAAATCTTTAGCTCTTTCAATATCAAGAACGTGATACTGAAAATACAGATATTCTGTTTTAAAAGGAAAATTCTTTGTCATATTTGGTCTACCTTTAAACTAGCCATTTTTTTCACAACAATTTTGATATCTTTAATTCAATATTGATTGATGCTACTTCGTAGGTTACTCAAAGATTAGGACGAATTTTAAAACTGAAACTACGGTGATATTTACGTCAAAACTAAACTATCTAGTTAAAGAAATTAAACGATGAAAACTAGAAAATGGTTTGTGAGAAATTTGAGTATACTAGATAAGATTAAATCATTAATACGAAGATTTTATGTAGGAATACAGACAATGAAAAGTCTGTTTATCCTGATGGCTTTGGCCGCTGCGATTGGAGTTATCTCTGGAATTGGAAGTTCTTGTACAACTTTTAACCTACTAGGTAATTGGTGGAAAATGCCAAATGATAAAGGTGGTTATACATTTGCGATTATTGGTACCAATCAGCCAGCTTTTATTGCAAGTTACATTGTAACTTGGCTCGTAGCTATTGTATGGGTGGCCTTATATTGGGCTCTTAGAGAAAAGAAATCCTGGTTTTATAATGTAGCTATCATTAACAGTGTGGCAGGAATTATTAGTGGAATTATTCCAGTTTGGATTCTCTTTTATGAATGGTGGGCCACCTACGGAGTTAATGGAATGCCTTTCACACCTTCTTGGGCTCGAGTGATAGGAAATCTGTTCCTTCTAATTGTTTTGCTACTATCTGGAACAAGACGAAATCTTGAAGCCCATATGGCGGAAGAAACGGGTACCGGTGGGGGAAGTATTGGTTCTCAGGTTGCGTACTTTTCAACTGTAGCCCTAAGTTTTGGAGTATTATTGATAATTCAACCAATTATTATGCCAATAACACATCCAATAGATGCGAGTGTGTATACATTTACAGGGAATTGGTTAGAAGCATTCCAATACTTTATTGGTTTCTTATCTATTGTTGTCGGAATATTCTTACGATTTGTAGGACAAATTATTAAAAGTATTCACACTCCCAAACCAACTCCAGCATAAATATGCCAAAATACTTGGATTAGAAGATCATTCGATCTTCTATAAACCCTTTTTTAGGCTTTAATCACATTCCTGAATTTGAAATAGGGATTTAGCCTCATCAATATCGATGATTGGGACGGCATTATGAATACAGGCAAATGATTTACATCGCTTAATCGTAACACCACCCCATTTTACTCCCCACCCTTTCAAAGCACTAAAAATAACAGCAAAATCCTCACCTTTGTCTGTTAAAGAATATCCGACGCGTATAGGCATACTTTCACTATGTACAGTACGATTAACCACTCCATTCTCCTCTAACCGACTTAACGCTTCGGATAAGACTCTTGCAGAGATCTTCTCACGATAATGGCCAAGAATTTGCTCTTGAAGCTGGCTAAAATAGAGCTCTTGGCACATTAATAATTCACAAATAATATACAATGTCCACTTTCGGCCTAAAATCTGCATTGCAAGGCTTGCTGCACATTCCTCGAGTTGTTCTTCACTCATTGGTTGTTACCTTCGAATTTTTAGACTTATAGATTAATAGCTTGTCTCTATTAAAAGGGTATCGAGTTAAGTAAGGAGATTACTCAGATATTATTAGGCTCTCAGACTTATTTATCCGTTTTTCAACAACAACTGTGTTATTTGTTCACTTACTATTTTGTTAGTTGATGGGGTTATTATACGCAAAACCTAAAATCTTCGTTTTTTCCTGTTTTGTCGATTCACATCAAGATTACTTGCTTGGTTTCATCGGAATGAAACAAATAAGTGACAATAATCTTCTGTAAAATCACAAAAAATCACTATTTATGAAAAGAAATATTGACTATATCAGAATTTGAGTTGAAAATTATGTCATTACTTGAAGATAATATGATTGGAGCACTTGTGCTTCTAGTAGTAGGTGTTGTGGCACTTATCTTAGCCCTTCTCCTAATTAAGGAATATTTAGAATCAAAGAAACCATATCACTTGGCTTGGGCTATTAGTTTCTTAGTCCTTTTTATCTCGGGAGTAATAATTATTCTCCTCGGATGGGAAGAGGCAATATTAGATCAAGATCTAGTTCCTCCTGTAGCTGCATTAATTCCAGCAGGACTTGCTGTTGGACTACTCTATGCTGTATATGATGATAAACAATATGGATTAGTATACGCAATATATTCGCTAGTTGTTATTGCTCTTATAACGCTAATTAAAACAGGCATATTAGATTTGAATATTGCCTCTATGGTAATTATGGCTGTACATATTCCTTCTGGTTTAATTATTTCGTTCGTACCATTATACACAGCATATACAAAGGAAACAGAGTGGACTAGCGCCTTCTTTGGAATAGGTGGGTTACTGATTTCCTTTGGTGGAGTCTTATTAGCCATGGCTACAGTCGGAGATGGGAATACGGACTTACTTGATTTGGTCTTTGATGTCCTTCCTTATCTCCTTTTAGTCGTAGGAGTTTTATTTGTCCTAGGTATCGGTCTTCCAAAGAAATGGAAAGTCGAAATTCCTGTTATCAGTGGCTTATTTTAGGTGAGAATCAATGGATACAGTAGCTACTACTAATTCAAAAGTTGATTGGTTAAAGAAAAAGATAAATTATGGTGCTACCTACAAAGGAATGATCACTTTTACCCTCGTATGGCTTTTTGTAATTGTACTATTTCTCTCTACATTCTCCGAACCGATAAAATTAATCTTTGGCCAGCCATTATTGCCAATTGAGTTATCTGACGGTTTTGAAGAGAGAGCAGGACGAATTATCATACTCTACCACAGTATAGCGGTACCAGTGGTAGCCGTTTGCACATATTTCGTTCTTATGTTTATGGATGTAAAAGAGAAGTTCAAATCTAGGGTAAAATGGCCTGTCTTCATCGGAAGCATCTTAGCCTCTGCAAGCGGGATTCTTTTTACCTATGTTTTTCTTCAGGACGGGGGATTATGGCATGATCTTAATCTTAGATGGATATGGCACGGTCTTTATCTTGTAGGTCTATCATTATGCTTTTATGGAGGCATAATGTTACTCTTGGGTGTTTTTCCAACAGGTACTTTTCCGAAACGAGATTCTGAGAATAGAAGGAATGTTTTACTTGGTCAATATGCATTAACTCTACTCACTGCTTGTATTCTTGTCAGTGTGATACTTGGAGGTATCATTGGATCATTCTTTGGAAATGGTATGCTTCCATTATTAGCCGAATATTTCCTTCGAGAACCATTTCCTGCTGGATATAATCATGTCTTAGTGGATGCTGTGAAAGCCCATCTACACATCATGCTAGCTCTAATCGATGTCATAATCCTTCTCGTTGTCTATAGATATACCACACGTGATCAAAAAGGAAAGTGGTATGCCATCTCAATGGCTCTTGCTATGCCAGGAATGTTGATTATGTCAATTGGCTCTTGGGCAGTTACTTTCAATGAGGTTCTTGATTGGCCCTTTGATATGCATTACTTGATCTATGCAGGTTCTGCTATTCTGGTTACTGTTGGTCTCATACTAGCTTTAACAGGTTGGCAGAAAATGAGTAAAGAGTTTCTGGGTGATGAGTATGAGTCTGCTTCGTGGCTTACACGAACAAAGGTTCTATTCAGAGATCCTGTGAAATTCTCCCTCTACTTCCATTTCATCTGGGTTAACTTTGTAATGACATTTGGTGGTATATTCCTTGCTCTCAGTCTTCGGGGTCCAGCTGATCTAGAGCATGGTCCTTCACCTCTCACAAAAGCTTTGGATATCATTGCATTTCGAGAAGGGCCTTTGGAAATTGAAACAACAGTAGCTCGGGGTCATTGGCATATTTTAGCTACTCTATCAGCAGTCATGCTAGTGTTACTCCTAATTGATGTCCTAGATATAAAAGGATCGATAAGAAATGCAATGGGTTGGTTATTCCTTGCTGGAAGTCTTATAGCGTTTGGCCTTGGGGCTATCTATCTGTATTATCCACACTTTAACCCAAATTGGGCTGTCGATCATAATTTGTATGCGGATGTGGCTGAATACTGGAAGGCTCAGGAGATATTAGGATTCGGGAATTGGTTACCGATTGTCATGGATCTTGGCATTATGCTTTTTGTGGTTGCATTAGCCATCTTTTGTTTCCATCAATTGGTTCAGATTATCAAGGGTCGACATGATGTGAAAGATTTCCCTGAGTAAATACCAAAAGAAAAATGCCAAAACAAGGAAAACAGAGACACATGCCAGATATAGATACCCCCGAACAATTACAGGCATATGAGCATCCAACAATAGCGACTACTACATCAACTCCCTTTTTTCTCTACGGAGAGTTGATTAAAAGCAAACAGACGTTTTTACTAGCGTATACAACATTTTTCGCTTATCTCATCAGTGCTTGGCATACTGGTATCAATTTGAGCATATTCTTATGGTTGAATGTGGGTATCTTCTTTGCCATTTCAGGAAGCACATTGCTGAATATGTATATCGATAGAGATATTGATGCGTTAATGGACAGAACCAGAGATCGACCACTACCTATGGGAAAGATCTCTCCGGGTACTGTTCTACGTCATGGATTGATATTCACAGTTACTGGCCTAATTGCCATTGCCATCTTCGTAGACTATGTTACGTTTGTTGTTGTCTTCCTTGGTGCATTTTTTGACGTGATTATTTATTCTCTTTTGCTGAAAAGGAAAACTAGGTTCTCAATTATTTTTGGAGGACTCGCTGGGGGACTTCCT
>JAEOTM010000116.1 GCA_016839815.1 Candidatus Hodarchaeota archaeon | reverse complement strand
TCCGATGTAGAATATGCAAGGGCCATTCCAAACGAACCACGTGGTTCCACACCTGCTAACTCCAGTCCTTTCACTTGGATAGCATACGCTCTACTATCATGACCGAGTTTATTGGCAGCAGATAATGAACCTTGGGAGAAGAAATCCCCAATTCCGTTTCGATTAGCAATCTGTCGCAACATCTCATGAACAGCATCATCATTTCCAAATTCAAGAGATTTGACGTCAGTTTGTCTCAGAAGGCCTTTCTCAGTAGCTTCCATAGCAAACGCGATTGTTCCCCCTGCAGTTATTGTATCGATACCCAGATCATCACAGATTTCATTTGCTTTTGCGATTGCTCCGAGGTCTTTTAGACCACAGCTTGCACCTAGAAGTGCTGATGTCTCATATTCAGGACCATCAACTTCGAGTCCTGCGTACTTTCCCTGTTCATATTTGGTAGTTTTACCACAGGCAATACTACACCGATAACAAGCTGTATGCCCAACAACATATTCATCACGCATCCGCTCTCCTGAAATCTGATCTGCATAATCAAATACTCCTGATTGAAAATTATGCGTAGGAAGAAATCCAGCCTCATTTGCCATCTTTACCCACATAACCGTGCCAATTTCGTGTCTACGTTTGACTCCAGGATTATTACGGACTTTCTTGGTGAATATACGTGTTAATTCTCTAAATCGGTCAGGATTATCTGCAGCGATTTGTTCAGAACCTGTTGCTATAATGGCTTTCAGATTCTTTGAACCCATAACTGCACCCGCTCCTCCTCGACCTGCTGTATGAGTTCTATCAGTAACAATATTCGCAAATGAAACAAGGTTTTCTCCTGCAGGTCCGATTGCACTTACTTCAACACCCTTGTGCTTCTGTTTGAGAAGAGATTCAGTTTCGTATGTTCCTTTTCCCCAAAGTTCAGTAGCTGTATGCAGATCTACACGTTCAGAGGTGACCTCTAGATATTTTGGCTCAGAAGCTTTCCCCTTAATCAAAATATAGTCATACCCTGCTCGTTTAAGTCTATGACCGAACTTTCCTCCAACATGACTATCTAAAAATATCCCCGTATGAGGAGACTTCGTAACAACTGTCCAGCGTCCTGACGTTTGAACTGCAGTCCCCGTAAGTGGGCCTGTCATAAACAATAACACATTCTCAGGACTAAGAGGATGAGTATCTGGGGAGAGGGAGTCATACAGGATTTTTGCACCAAGTCCTTTCCCTCCAATCCATTTCTTACCATATGATTTATCAAAGTTTTGTTCCGTAATTTTTTCTGCACTTAGGTCTAGTTCTAGATACTTTTCCAAATAACCCATTTTACTTCCTCTTTGAGTCGAGATTTATGGTCGTGAGATTGTACGATGAATATCTAAAATATCCGTTAAAAGGGCGTACCCTGTAGCCGCCCGACCTGCTCCAGGACCAATAATTGTTACATCCCCTAAATGTTTGGTAGTGTAGGTCAAGGCATTAATTGGACCACTCACTGCTGAGAGGGGATGTTCTAAAGGTAACTTTTCTGGTTTCACAGACGCTTTTACAAACCCATCGGATTGAACTTCCGCGCTAGCAATGAGTTTCCAACGTTTCCCCTCCTTTTTTGCTGTTTCGATATCCTGGGGAGAAATTTGCGTAATTCCCTGGCATGATACTTCCTCTTTCGTTAAATTTGCGTTCATAACAACATTAGCAAGTATGACTATCTTCCCTAAGGCGTCAAATCCTTCAACATCTGCAGTTGGATCGGCTTCTGCATAACCTAATTCTTGAGCTTGTTTTAATGCACTTGCATAATCTAATCCCTTCTCCATTTCAGTAAGAATGTAATTAGTGGTTCCATTACAAATCCCAGCCACCTTTGATATTTTTACTCCGGCTAAATTGTTCAACCCGAGGTTTATTGCGGGAGTCCCACTTAATACTGTCCCTTCAAAACGCATTTGGACACCATTATTTTTCGCCAATTTCAAAAGGTCGCGTACAGCAAGAGCTATGGGTCCTTTGTTTGTCATCACAATATGTTTGTAACAGCTAATGGCGGATTTCACATGTGATATCGCTGGTTCTCCTGTTTTGATATCAGTCCACGATACTTCTACAATTAAGTTAGCATTTGTTTCTACAATGGTTTTCTGACTATCCCAGCCCTTAATTCCTTCAGGGTAACTCTCAATCTTCCCAGTAGCCTTTACGATCTCAAGTATTTTTTTGAGATCTAGCCCGTTCTTATCATATACAGATCCCTTCATAGTGTCCGAAATCGCTACAACCTCAAACTCGAATCCGTACTGTTCAGAAAGTTCTATTTTTTGTTCTAATAAGATTTCAGTAAGTCCTTGTCCGACTACACCGAATCCTATAAACGCAATTCTCGTTATACTCATTTTATTTGCCTCTATTCAGTAATATTTGTAAAATAATAGTCAACTTATGCTAATGCATCTTTGACTTGTACTATTGCCTGTTGAATTATTGATACATCAGTAGCGTAAGAAAATCTAAGATATCCTTCTCCATGTTCACCAAAAATTGTACCTGGTAAACAAGCTACTCCTGCTTCTGTAAGAAGAAAATCAGCTAATTCTTTGGAAGACATACCAGTCTGTTTGATATTGGGAAAGGTATAGAATGCTCCCTGAGGAGTCAAGCATGAAAAACCAGGGATACTATTCAATCCTTCAACAATAGTATCGCGTCGTAATCGAAAAGCTTTCATATTATTATGTAGATCAGTTTGTGGTCCTGTTAAAGCTGGAATGGCTGCTCTTTGTATGAAAGATGCGACACACGAAACTGTTGTCGAGATGAGTAAACTCATTCGATCCATAATTGGTTCAGGAGCCACAGCATATCCCAATCTCCAACCAGTCATATTATAGGCTTTGGAAAAACCATCCAATATAACTGTTCGTTCTTTCGTGCAATCTCGAGTACTTGGTGAATGGAACTTTTGATCATAGGTCATTTTTGAGTAGATTTCATCAGTTAAGAGATAAAACTCGTGTTCCTCAGCTAATTCAGCCACTCGATTAATTTCATCCTCTTTCATTACAGAACCAGTGGGATTCATTGGAGAATTAATAATCACGACTTTCGTATTTTTTGAAATGTTTGCTTCGATATCAACAGGATCTAAGCGAAATTTATTCTCTTCTTTCAATGGAATAGGCTTTTTTGCACAACCCAAATAATTTAGTACAGCCCCATATGTAGGAAAACTGGGATCAGAAAAAATTACTTCATCGGCATGCTTATTGACTATTGCTCGCAAGGTGAAATAGATCCCAGGATTGGCTCCAGGAGTAATTAGTATTTGCTCAAGTGATGGCTTAAATCCTCTAGTTTGTTCAATTTCATCTTGAATCGCTTCACGAAGGCCCCGAATTCCTGCGGCAGGAACATATCCAGTGAAATTATCGTCTAACGCTTGCTTAGCTGCATCCTTTACGTGACTTGGTGTATGAAAATCGGGTTGGCCAATTTCGAAGTGTAAAATTGTTTTACCTTCTCGTTCAAGTGCTTTAGCTTTTGATAATACTTCAAAAATGCCAGCACCTGTTCTAAGACTCTCGAAGTCAAGTTCTTCATTCATAGTCTGCCACAATCCATTCATACTATTATCTATGATGAAGATGACGAGCTGCGATGAAGCTTGATCCATTTTTTGTCAGTGCATAGGCAGTGGAGTTGACAGCATCCAAGCGATCGAAATAATTTTGTTTTAAAAAGTTCCAATGACCTGCGTTAATAATCTCTGATTTATCACGGAAATAATCGAGAATATCAGTTGGATAATCACGCTGTGATTCCACATCGACATTCCCTCCTTCATGTTTTGCACTGATGTTTTTGACATTGGGGGCGAGTTCAACCAATTCTGCTCTACGGTCATATGGTTGACGAACAATACTCTTCCATGTCTCAGTGATATGATGCTCTAATCTGACTACATCTTCAAAACCAAAATTATCTCGAATATAGGCACTTAGTTCAAGTGTCTGGTTGTTTACAGAGTTAGAAAGATTAAATCCAATCAAGGGGCTAGTACCATCTTCTCGAGCAAACAGCTTAGCTGCAAGTAACGTCCAGAAACAAGAGAACGGATTATCATTCCCTACAAAGACAGAAATCTTGAATTCATTATTGATTCCCAATTTATGGATGAAATAGCCCAGGAGGATTGTACCAAGATTAATGTTTAAGACCTGTTGAACACCGTAATTCGTATAGTAGTAAAGGTATTCATCAATCCATTTTAAGGCGAAATCATTAGGTTGACCTACTCCTCCGAAATAACCGGTAATAGTCGGTGGACCTCCTAAATGGACATTAACTGGGGCACCATCCTCTCCAGGAGCAGTTCCTTTTGTATCAAGTGTTTCAACGTAAGAAGCACCAATGATTTTCATTGCTGCAGACATAGCTAAAAGATCGCCGTCATTTTCTTGCTCCTTCATTTTTCGTACACGGATAATGCGTCCTGGTAACAACGTTTCCCTTTCTAAGGCTAAATTAGCTCCTTCGATGAAGAAAGGAAAGTACTGACATGCGGAAAGTTCAAGAGTAACAGCAAAATCGTCATTAAATTGAATTTCTGATAATTTGTCTCCCAAAACCCGTCTACGATATTCTGATAGACTAATAAAGGCTTCCTTATCACGCTTTTCCGTTAACCATTCCAAGTCTTGAACATAATCAGGTTGTTTCTTTTGAAGTCGAGTTAGCAAATTCTCTAACTTGCCAGCCTCATTAGCTTTCTTATTTATTTCATCCACTCCTCCATATTTATCTATGACTTGTAAGAGATCATTTATGAGTGGATTATCAGGATTCAGTAAAAAATCATTAATTTCTTTGAGATTCTCTTCTGGAATCTCTAGTTTATGGCGTAAATCAGACATTCTGAAATTCTCCAGATAAAATTAGAGCGAAATCTGTACGGACAATGCTGCAGCTCACTCCTTTTTATTATTATAGGAGGAAAAAAAAAGAGGCACACAAACATTTTTTAATCCCATAGAATTACAAATGCGTTTGTAATCAAATAAGCCAAAAAAAGAGTCGCTTTATCATGAGTCGTCCCACTGCGTTCGTAATGATCAATGCTGAGATAGGCGAGGAAGAAGAAGTCCTCAGGTTCTTAAAAGAAGAAATTAAGGTGGATCAGGCCTACGTTGTCTATGGTGTATATGACCTCGTCTGTAAGGTCTCATCCGATACCATGAAGAATTTAAAAGATATGGTTATAAATCAAATACGTCAGGCTAAAGGAGTTAGATCAACTCTAACCATGGTTATTGTTAGTAAATAGTAATACCGCGAGTTTAGACTAGTTTACCAACTTCGCCCATTTCCTTTTAATTTTGTATTCTTTTTAGAAGCTTTTCATATAGTGGAAAGCCATTTAGGCCCCATTTTCTGAATTATCGTGTGAATACACTTATATAACAAGGAAATGTCATAGATTGACTTGATTAATTTCTAACAAAATTAGAAGTTTAATGAATTTCTCAACTTTTTCACAATAAGTCAAGTATCTTAGTGAATAAAAATGAGTGTATCAAATTATAAAAAGCCCAATATTAAAACAAACTTTTCAAATACGCCCACATGGTTATATTTGTTAGTTGCGGTTGCCTTGTACTCTTTTGGGGCAGTCTCGTTCTACAGTTTTATTACTGATTTTACTACAGATCCCGAGAATGAAGAGGTTTTAGCCCAACTTTCTGAAGCGTTCGAACTATTAGTCCCAATTACAATGGATTTTCTACCCCTACTCATCGTATTTATTGTTGTGTTTTTAGTTCTAACCTTAATTCTCGCATATGTTATCCTATGGATCATGAGTAAAGTAGCTAAGCAGGTCACAATATTTGTATCCATCTTTTTCCCTGTCCTAATGATAATCATTGGGGTCCTTATGATTGGTGGGGGAATTCTTATGCCAGAGGATCAAATAGGTGCGTCAATGATGGGAATGTTCATTGCTGGTTTCGGAGTTCTGCTCTTAGCCTTCGTAATCTGGAAGTTCAGAGTAATTGCTCGGAGTGGAAAGTTTGTTGAGTTTTCAGCACAACTTGTGCTTGATGAGAAAGCAGTCCTTGCTATGCCACTTATACTGGGCCTCTATTCAATTGTAACAGGATTCTTCATGATCTTTGGATTCCTCAATATATACTCCATGTTTGAAGTGACTAATGCTATGGGTGAGACAGAGTTATCCTATCCAGGACTCATTCTTGCCATAATCTTTGAGTATTTCTATTTAATTGTATATCTCGGTGTTTACTATAGTCTCTCGGCTGGAGTAATATCTTACGCAAGTGATTGGTACCGAGGATTAGATCCTGACCTAGGATCAGCTATGAAAGATGTACGTCAAGTTTTTCCAGTTATCCTTAAATTTGCGTTCGCTATGGCCTCTGTGAAGATAATTATGCAGATTTTCACAGGAGCTACCCGTGGACAAGCAACTCGCTCGCGAGGGCGAGGAAATGCAGGTGCAGCTATTGGTGGTTTAATCTTTGCAGCATTAGCATCGATTATCATTTCAATTCTTGGTGCGATCTGGATGTTTTTGAATTACTTCACGTTGGTCAGTATTGTACAGAACAAAAAAGGTCTCAGTGATTCTATTAAAGATTCAGCCAAAACTACTTGGGGAGCGCTTGTCGATGTCCTAGTTGGCGAAACTGGGTTTGGATTAACTACCTTTATCTTCGCAATAGTCAATTCATTACTATGGCTTGGAGTTGGATTTAGTTTAGGATTTGCCGCCACACAGGAATTAGCTTATGGTCTTGTTTTTGCCGTTATATTTGTGTTTCTCGGATCTCTGCCATACAGTGTAGTTACTATGCCAATGAAGGTTGCTTTCCGATCTTTTATCTATTCTTATGCTAAAGATTCAATTGAAGGTTTTAAGAAACCCAATCGACTCCCAGCGGAGTTACGTGATGAATTTAAGGTCCTTGCCCGAAAAGATTTCAAGAGACGTGGAATGCGAGATCCGTCTGAATACTTCTAAGTTTACTTAGATTTATTCTCTCCCTTTTTTTTCTTGTTTTTAGACAGGTTTTGATTCGGTTTTCTCTATCTCTTCTGGTAATGCTAAGATATCATGGATTTTGTTTACAAGGCTTGCTGCGGGTTCAGTTAGAGTATCTTTGTAATCTCTGAATAAAACAAGAGTTGTTACTGGAGAATTTGTTGTTTCTTGGTAATCTACTTCAATATGATAGGATTTATTTAATCCTAGTTGGTCCATGAAGATTGTATGTAATCGAAGAGCGATAATTCGCTCTTTAGGAATATCTACTGCTCGAATCCATGAGAAAAATCGAAATTGTTTCCGTATACCGGGGGTATTTTGCACAAGGTTTTGCTTGATTAAAATAGACTCTTCCCATCCGAATTCTCGAAGAGTAATCAGAAAACAACCCGCTCCAAAGACAAAGAATATGAATAGGAATGGAGTTACTTCAGTGTTGTATAATGTGAATATTAGGTAGAGTAACTCAGGATCGCTAGATCTCAGTGAAACCCATATATAAACAAAAATAATCTCAAAAAGGAATCCTAAAATCCCAAAAAATATTCCCCGATTCCTACTTCCTCGTCGTTTAATCCAGATGTCATCAGAGTTTTCAGTTCTGGATATGTAGGTTTGTGTCATTTCACATCAATGAACCTAGTTAATATCCCTAATTTCGTTCCTGTTTATAAGCTAGCTTGTCTAATTCTTGAAGAGAAGAACTATTCACACCTTTAAACTGGTTTTGATAGTCAATAACTGTATCTACTCTTACGAATCTTGAATGTCCAATGGTTTTAACGACTCTAAAACTGCTTTCACCTTATGATTGGTATCTAGGGAGTGCATGTAAGCAAGATCCACATATTCCAATAGTTCGCAATCTAGACTGCGTTGATCGAGTGAAAATCCATGAACGAACCAATTCTGGTTATAGGGGTCAACAATAATACCTTCTTTAGCCAAATACTTGAAAATTCTTGGCAGAAAAGCTATAATACATCCTGATTGGTTCGTTTTGACTTCGGTCAACTTAGTACCAGTACTAAACCTTTGGATAATGAAAGGAATAACCTTTTCTTCAACTGTAAAAGTACCAAATCCAAAAACATCAGAAAATCTTATCTTTATCTCGTTATTTCCGAATTCAAACTTGTGATTGCGGTATATAGCATTAATATCTTCGACTGCTACATAATGATTTGCTATCTCTCTGACTTTGGAATGATAGGGCTTAATAACAAAGGAGGTGAGGTCAGAAACAGGAAAATAATAAAGAAATGGAGTATGTCGTCCTCCAGCAATAATTTGTCCCGTAGATTTTTTACTATAACGAGGTAAAAGCGAATGATATACTTTTTTCTCACTTGATCCCCCTGTAGCATTTATTAGATCAGCTGTCGTTTGGATTTCTTTGTAAACACGATTCACAACGCTTTTATTAAAAAATCTCGTCTCTTTAGCCAATTTAAGGGAGATGGCAATTGTCATATCATTGAAACTACCTATCGTGGGACGGGGACGAAGATTGATTTATATCTTATAATCATTCTTTCTTCAAAGTATCAATTAATATAGTAAAATAAGAATACTAATTTATTCAGAATGCAAGATAAGTGTGTAAGATGAAAACTTCTACAACAATTATCCTCTTTATACTTCTTTTATCTCTTATTTTAGGAATTCTATTCAGTTTTCCATCAAAAAAACGAGTTTTGAGAAATAGAGTATGAAAAATATCCAGTCAAAAGCCATCTTACTCATAATTCTCATCAATCTTGGATTTTTTTCAACATCTTTGGCTCCTTTAGTTAATAAATATTCAGAACATCAAATTATTCCTTCAGACGAAAAAGAAGAAAGAAATTCTCCCACCACAGTCTTACACAATAATTCTCTTCCGTCAAATCTTTCACCCAAGACTACATATTTAGTTACCGCTATGGGAGTGTTCTCTGATCAGGGAATTGATACAGATCTTGATGGTTTATACAATTTTATACAGATAACTGCGGAATTTGATATCCTAGAGGCGGGTAGTTTTGAATTTCGTTTACGATTAGAGGATAATCATACTAGCTATGAATATCTGGAGTACTACGAAGTCTTTGATGAATTCTCATCAGGAATTCAAAATATCTCTTTCACTTTTCCAATCAGGAATGTCTATTCTCGTAAAATTAATACTACCTACGTCATTACAGAGGTCAGTATTTACTCCCTCACTGTAGCGGCCTATGTGTTTTGGAAGGCCATTGATTGGTACACAACCGAATTATATAGTTACTCTGATTGTGATCCACCTAGTGCCTTTCTTACCCACTTATTTGCAGATAACGGAAATGATACAGACGGAAATAATAAATTCAACAATTTAGTGATCTTTGTAGAAATCAACATCACAAAAGCTGGTACATATAAGTTAAGAGCTCTTCTGCGAAGTAATTCCGAAAATTTTCCATTTCTAAAGTGGGGAAATAACAGTATGGAATTTTCTGAAGGCAAACACAGCATTCCGCTTCTGTACAATCCAGCTGTGAGATACTATGAACTCATCAATATTACTTTTAATATTCAGATAATTGAACTGTACAATTCAAACAATGCATTAATTGATGAAACCTCACCTAGCTATACTACTCGAGAATATCACTTTACTGAATTTGACGTCCCTAATCTTATTGTAACAGGAAAATATCTGGATTTTGGCAATGATACGGATTCCGATGGACTTTTCAACGAACTAATAGTGCAAATAGAAGTTAACTCATCAGTATCAGGTAACTATTCAATTTCTGTTCACGTAAAATCAAATTCTGACGTTTACGTCTTTACTAATACAGAAACAATTACTCAAAGTTACCTTGTTGGTCTTTACAATGTATCTTTCAATTTTACTATTAGAGGGATTCATTCATTCCAGACGGCAACCAATTTTACAATTATCCAAATTCTGGTTGAGGATGGAGAGGGAGAAGATATATACGAGATTTTTAACGCATATACTACTCGTGTATATATATATAACGAGTTTAATCCTACTAAAGCTGTTCTTACCGGTCGGTTCTTTGATTATCTCCTGAACAGTAGTGTGATCAAGGGCGGGGATTATGATGAACTCATTATTATTGTAGAATTAAATGTAATACAACTAGGATTCTACAAACTCGTTATCAACCTCAGTAGTAGAACAAATTACCAGTTTGAGGAAAATATGGAAATCTCAGTCGACCTAGCTCAAGGATTCCATAATGTATCGATTCCATTTACCTTAACAACTCTTTCCACTCTATATCGCAATCTATCTTTTGAAATACGAGAAGTATCTTTGTATGATTTGTATGACTTTAATGGAGAAAGGTTATCACACCTCCAAAATGTTTATGCGACAAAAGAGTATTCAATTATAGAGTTTACAAACGTTATTCTACAATTCCCAAGCGACCAAGAATTTATTTCTTATGCAAATATGGTAGGTTTACCAGGAAATGGAACAGAGGGAGATCCATATATTATAGAAGGCTTTTCAATAGTAAGTAGACGGCCACCGCCGCGCTCACCTTTTTCATCACTATTAATTGAGATTGTCAATACAACACTCAATGTTGTTATTCAGAATTGTACATTAATTGGAGCAGAGATTGGGATATACTTAAATCATACTCGGAATATTATTATCAGGAATAACGTAATTAGAGATTCTAGATCAACAATTCAAGTAATAAATAGTACAAATATTATTATCAACAATAATACTCTAATCGGAAAGAATGAAGATCAGAATGGATTATCCCTAGTATCATCGTCTCGCAGTCACATTAAGAATAACAACATTTATGGGTTTATGCATGCTGGAATATTTCTGCAACAATGCCATTTAATTAGCATATTTCACAATTTTCTACACGACAATGTTTATGGGGTCATGATAAACGGTTTACCCATGTCTACATCATCTGAATGTGTAATTGAACAGAACATTTTGTTTGAAAATCGTTATTGGGGATTATTCTTAAATTCGTACAGCGAAGCGAATATTATTCAGAATAATGACTTTGCAGATAATAATCTCTTCTCTTCATCAAGTATGAAACAAGGTATTGATCAAGGACTGAGCAATATTTTCTCTCAAAATTTTTGGTTTCCTAATTCAACCGACCCTATTGATGGGAATTATGAAGATAATCCAGCTCAATCCCCTAATCATATAATACCTCCAGTTATCTTGTCACCAAATGGTGGAGAGAGGATTACAGATGATTATACTATTGAAATATCTGCTGCAAATGATACATTCAATCAAGAATTACATTATGATATTTATTATTCCTCGAATGAAGGAGATTCGTGGATATTTATTAGCTCAGATGTTAGACATCTTATTTCATGGGAAGGAGAAAATTCAATTCGATACAAATGGAAAATTAATGCCACCGAAATGCAAGGCAATTCCTACCTCATCCGTGTAGTTGCTACTAATCCATTAGGTTTCAACGTTCAAGATGAATCAGATCTAACTTTTAGAATACGTAAAACCGAGGATTTTTTCGATTTTTTGAGAACTCTGCAGATTAATCTTCCAGCCATAATCTTTGAACTCATACTGGTAATAGCTTTGCTATTTATTTGGAAAAGGCAGAAGAAATATCGGAGATAATTTATAATTTACCTATTCTTCGCAAATGAGTTTCTAATTGAGAAAGGGCCTCTGGCATGTTTTCCCGTCCAAATCCTATTCTGAAGTGCTTATCATCAAACAAAAATGCTGAACTAGGTAGAAGCAATACACCGGCCGTAGTCAGCAACTCCGTACAAAATTTCTCTGAGGATATATCGTTTGTTAACTTTGGAAACCCAATAGGTCCAGCTTGAGGCTTTATCCACTCCATATACGAATTTTTAGTAAAAAACTCGTCTAAGTGCTTCAAATTAGATTTAATAATTGCTAGGTTTCTTTGAACTAATTCTTGAGAATGTCTTAAGGCAACTGAAGCTAAGAATTCACTTGCTATACTGTTACAGATCGTAGTATAATCTTTAAACTTGGCAAGATTGCCTAATAGATCCTGATCTTTCGTTGCTATCCATCCTAATCTTAATCCTGCCAATCCAAATGACTTTGACATTACCCCTAGAGAGATTGCTTTCTCATACAGATCAACCGCAGGCGGTAAGCGGGATGATTCTTTATATTCTAAGAAACGATAGACCTCATCTGAAAATAAATAAAGACCGTACTCTCGAGCGATATTAACAATTTTAAGAAAATCTCGAGAGGATATAAGTGAACCTGTCGGATTATGAGGAAAATTAACGACTATTGCTTTTGTATTCTCTCTAATTGCAGACTTTAATATATTTAAATCTAAATTCCAATTATTTTTTGGATCCATTGGCCACTTTGTAACTTGACATCCTATAGCTTCAGCAATTTCAAATAAAGATTGATAGGCTGGAAACTGAACAATAATATGGTCACCTGGATCTAATAATACATTCATAAAAGCAAAAATCCCTTCTTCCGCTCCCGAAAATGCTAATACATCCTTTTCGGAGATTATTTTGTATTGTGTGGCAATAGCTTCCCGTAGTTCAGGACTTCCCTGCGAATCAGTATAACCCAGCTTGAGAGCTTTAAACCGTTCCTCAGCTCCCTTCTCTAATTGTAAAATCTCTTCTATAGAAAACGCTTCACAATCAGATGCACATAGTAAATAGGGGATTTCAAATTCGTACTTAGCAAAAAACCGTTCAAGTAAAAAATCTTTAATTTTCATTCTAAGAGGATTACTCGAGCAAAAAGCATAAAAAAGTAATTATGTCTATGTGAGGAGAACGAGTCAGATTCTGAAATAGAATATGAGCTTCAAGATTTTTTAGAGAGTAGGTGAGAGAAAAATGAATTTTAAACAAAGGTTTTACTTGATCTTAACCATACTTTTAATTTTACAAATAATCCCCCTATTTAAAGTATCAGCAAGTCCTCTACAGATTGGAGATAAGATAAATATCAGACAGGTAAATCAATGGCAGTTTACTAATGACATAGGAATGAGATTTGATGAGGAAGCTACTCACGTGGAAAATTACTACATTACAGGAGTTAACTCAACCTTTGTAAACTATACCTACCACATATATTCAGACATTTATGGTATTTATGATCCTCAACCTTACGCAGGGTCTTGGACTTTTCGTAGGGTGTCAGGGAAATATGAATATACATACAATTATCAATTTAATAGGACGATTGATTCAAGATATCCCTATTTTCATTTATCCTGGTTTGAACAGCCTACTTGGGATAATGAAACATGTGGAGAGAACTATCAGGGGTGGAATGAGTCATCTCATGACATATACGGTTTTTTCGATAAGTATGAGGAAAGTCATTTAGATAGCTTTGACATATTCTTATCTATTCCTTTTTTTGTTAAACAACCTAAGGCATATATTTCCCAGATTGAAACACAGTGGCATGCTTATACACAATCCAATGCTTCAAAACTGCCAATAATTTTTTGGAATCGTACTAAGCAAACTTGGAATGATATACGCTATCAATTGTTCTTTCGAAATGTGGCGTATTCTTTAGAGGTAATTTCTGAAGAGTTATACAAATTCACCCCTGAATGGTTTGGATATTCTTGGTATCCCAATGAATTTTCCAGATGGGATGGACAATCTTGGGTTCCAAATGCTGATCCCGATACAAATTATGCTACCACTTATGACCCCTCTAGTTATAGTGAAACCTATACTTTCTTTGCCAGACAGAGACTTAATTTTCGTCATTCCAGCTTTCTCGATTATTGCAAAATACTTAAAGAAGAGTTTACAGACAATAGTATCACCCTTGATTTTGAAATCGATATTACTGATTATGAGAGGTTTACCTACCACTCTTCTTCTGGTAGTTGGTATGATAATCCTAATAGAGGAACTTTACGGTTGATCTATAAAATTAAATTTCATAAAGACAAAGGGTACTACCAATCTGGAGAAATTAGTGAAGAATATGATTTTGGTACAAATGGGAAATACTATGTATCGATAACACGACAACCCGCCTCGTCAGGCAATATTACTGGATTTGAAGCGATATTTCTCCTAATTGTTGTTCCAATCTTGATCGTAAGTAAGAAAAAAAGGAAGGACTGGGAAAATTAATCTATTTCCTTCTTGAGCGGAGGAATATACGTTGATTGAACTTCCTGAAGTACCTCAATCAGTTCTTGAAGATCATTCGGCCCTAATTGGATACTCATGGCTGGACCAAGTTTCGTAGAATAAGAACGTCCATTAATAACTGAAAAACCTAAATTCTTATATTGATCCTTTTGAGTAACAGACACAACCATTTTTCCATCAAATCGAGCATTAATCCATTTATCGTAAAGCTTTTCTGGAGATTTAGCCATTGATTTTACACCGAACATTGTTAAAGTCAAGATTATTTTATACTTAATCCTGAAATGAGCTTTAGATTATCATGAGTGATAGAATTAATATCAAGGAGAGAAGGATTTCTTTTAAAAAATAGGTAGGTATTTTTCATGGGTGGAAATAAATATCCAAGTATTTTTAATGATGTTTTGGGCCCGATAATGAGAGGTCCATCTAGCTCTCACAGTGCAGCCTCTGTTCGGATAGGAAGAATGGCACGGGATTTGATGGATGGTAATATAAGAGAGGTATTAGTAGAATTCGATCCAAAAGGCTCCCTAGCGACAACACATGAGAGTCAAGGATCTGATATGGGCCTGTTTGCAGGATTTCTAGGATGGGAGGCCGATGACGAGAGATTACCAGAATATAAAGATGCTGTAAAGGAAGCAGGTCTTGAAATCCAAATAAAAATCAATAATATAGAGGTAAAGCATCCCAATACCTATAAATTGACTCTTAAAAACGAGAATGAACTGCACGAAATAGTAGCTATATCTACTGGTGGGGGAATGATAGAGATCATTGAAATAGATCATATGGAAGTTTCAATGATTGGAGATTGTTATGAAACTCTGATCTATACCGAAGGGAATAATCTTTTAGAATTTTTACAGAGTAAAGAATTTCTTAGCGATTCTATAGGCACTATAGAAACAAAACAGAAGTTTATTGAAATCAAAGGAAAACATTTCTTGGAAAAAGAGTCCCTAACAACTCTAAAACAAAAATTTCCTAAAGCTATAATCAAAATGATTGATCCTGTTTTACCAATCCTTTCTAGTAATGATGTGAAAGTTCCATTTACTACTTGCGAAGATATGTTGCAGTATAATAAAGACAAACAATGGGATTTGTGGAAATTAGCAGTTCACTATGAAAGCATGCGAGGTAATATTTCGTTTGAAGAAGTTTTCACCAAAATGAAGAAGATAATAAGCATTATGCGAGAATCGATACAGACTGGAATAAAAGGGACAAATTTCGCAGATCGTATCCTTGGTTTTCAATCAGGAAAGTTCAAAACTCAACTTGAACGCAAAAATCTACTTGATGGTGGTATTCTAAATCAAATAATTGTATGTATTACAGCAATGATGGAAATTAAAAGTTCATTGGGAGTTATTGTTGCAGCTCCAACTGCTGGTGCGTGTGGTACTATTCCAGGAGCATTAATAGGGGCAACAAGTGTAATGAATCTATCCAATACTGAATTAACTCAAGCAATGTTTGCAGCAGGTATGATAGGAGTTTTTATTTCTCAAAAGGGAACTTTTTCAGCCGAAATTGGAGGATGCCAAGCCGAATGCGGATCAGCCTCTGGTATGGCAGCTGCAGGACTAGTAACTCTGAAAAATGGAACTATCAAACAGGTTATTGACGCGGCCTCAATGGCTCTGCAAAATAGTTTTGGGATGGTTTGTGATCCCGTAGCAAATAGAGTAGAAGTACCATGTTTAGGTAAAAATGTTATGGCTGCCAGTAATGCATTAGCCTGTGCAAATATGGCATTAGCTGATTATGATGTGGTTATTCCTCTCGATGAGGTAATTGAAGCAATGGATCAAGTTGGACGAAGTATTGCTCACGAATTAAAGTGTACCGCACTGGGGGGCTTATCAATAACTAGAACATCAAGAGAAATTGAGGAACGGTTGAAATCAAAGTAAATACTTGACTTATCTTTTAGAGGGCAGGTACACCCAGATTAGTATAAGAAGGGTATTAATCGATATGATGACTCCTTATACTTCAAGTATTTCTCTCCAAAGGCTTCCTCAAGAAGACTCTCCTCATATTTTAATCGTTCTTTAAATATCCAAAAGTAAAGAATGAATGATATCAAAGAGATAACTATTGATTGACTTACAAACGCAAATCCAATAATTCCGAGTAAACTACCTGAATACATGGGATGTCTTAGAAATTTGTACAATCCTGAAGTAATTAATTCATGATCTTCCCTAACTACAAGGATACCAGTAGCCTGTTTTCCTAAATTTACCCTTGCCATTACAACAACAAGTGCTGCAAGTAAGTAAATAACCAAACCAACCCAAGATAGAATCTCTATACGAGTAGTAAATAATATATTATTCTCTTCAATTGCTAGCACAAAAAGAAAAGGATTTACTAAAAATAAAAACACTATAAACTTGACGTAATGTCCTTCTTCCTTTTGTTCTTTTTCTAAAGGTCGTAAGAATGTATCAATAATTCCTGCTAGGTATAAAATGCTGAGATAAACAATGTATACAATATCCTGGAAGATATCAGGATTAAAGATAATAAATACCAGATTATAGTAAATAACATAGAAAAACACAATAAAGAAGATTTTTCGGAGAAGTGTATCTAGATCCATGAGTTTTCCACCAAAATTCATCCTTTTGGAGAATCAATCCTCCAATAGACCTTGGGCATTCTTATAATAAATTTTCTCTAAAGTTGAGCGAGTTAAATTCAATCCTTTAATTTGTGTCCATTCCGAATTATCCTTATCTTTAAATGGCAGAGGCGCTTGGTGAGCTGTTTCCCAGAATAAACGTTGGGACCAGTAACGACTACCCCAATAATATTTGCGACGTTGCTTACTAATGAAGAATTTCAGATTGAATTCAAAATTACCGAGATCAGAGCCAAATAGTATACGATCTTGATAATTTTCAAGCCATTCTTTAGATTTGGTAGCATTTTTCCCAAGCTCACGTATCATCCACCGAGTTGAGGCAGTATCTATGAATAATTGGGGATGACGATCTAATAACTCACCTAATCTTGTTAGATTTTCTGGTAGGCAACCAAAATGTGCGGAAATCATTGTAATCTTGGGGAAATTGCCTAATAGATCAGAAAAATCATTAATACGATCTTCTTTTGACCCGTATTTCTTTTTATTTTTGTATTTCTTCTTATACGAAATATCTGGATCTGCAACATGTATTAATATAGTCATATCATAATCTTCTATTTTTGAATAAACAGATTCTAGTCTAGTATGGTTGATTCTGAAGGGATTCTTATTTCTGGTAAAGAATTGAAACATTGGTCCAACAAAGATTTTTAACACACGAATTTCCTTTGCATGAGCCTCATCGATCGATTTTTGAAGATTATTAACCTTGAATTTTAAAAAATCGTACGAAGAAAGATAATAACAAAAGATAATGTTCTCTGCAAGCCCTCTAGACTCTAATTTACTCTTTAATTCTTGACCACCTATTCCTAAGATTCGATCAACTCCGAATCTTTTGATGTACCCAAGATACTCGTTTAAATATCTATGACCCCAGATATGGACATGTGAATCAAAAATCTTGAATGGAGGGTTGTTTTCAAGATTAAGTAAGGGATTTGAACTGGAGAACATCCTAAGTTTCGACCAAAAAAACCTAAAGGAAGAATAAATACTTTCTCAAGTGATACAAGTGAAATCACCTAGATTCATTTATTCACTCATAATTCGCATAATGGGATTCACTACTATCTTATTGGTTTGGAAGTGGTTTTTTGATCAGCATTTTGAATTCTCACTGGACCTAGCTATAATCATCGTGGGAGCTCTCCTAGTTGTTCCAATTTCAACACTGGGACGATTAACCTTGAATAAATACCCATCAGCTGGACATACTTATTGGGTCAATATGATTATTCACACTTCAATTATGCTTTGCTTGGGATCCAGCATTATTCGAGCCATTTTGACCTATAAAGACTGGAGAGGGCTTATCATTACACTTCCAACAGAAATTAGTCTATTTCTTGTTTTATTGAATGGAATTTTTGTGTTCATTACGATACTAAACTTAGCACTCAGAGGATTAGGAGCCCCATTTGCACTAATCATCAGTAGTAGATATCTGGTAAATGACTGGTTTTATACTAGAACACGCAATCCAATGGTTTTAGCAATTGTTCTTTTCCTATTTTCACTGGGATTATTTTTCCAATCATCATGGTTTCTTATATGGGTAGTAATTCTCGTGTTGCCTGTTTGGATATTTTTTCTTAAAATTTATGAGGAAAAAGAATTAGAAATTCGTTTTGGAGAGACTTACCTAGTATATAAATCCCGTACTCCGATGTTAGTTCCATTTAAGTTCAAGCTTTAATAAATGAAGAATAATTTGAATCAAAAGATCTTATGTTATAATCGATAATTACAAACTGGGAAATTATGCATTAGCACAAAAATTGATTAATCGTTATGACTCATTATAACTGGAAAAAGGTATTTCTATGTCCGATATTGATAATACAAAAATTACAGAACTCTTCAATTCTAAAGATATTTTAGTGAAAGAAATTGAATATATTAACAAAGGAATAGGTTCAAAATTTTACAAGGTCGCTTCTAACGACCATGTATATGGTATAAAGATATGTATGTATCCAAAAAGGAGCAATAAAGTAAAAAATGAAGCTAGAATTAGAAATGATTTGATTACTAAAGGTTTAACCTTTATACCATCAGCTCTTTATGTTGATGATGAAATTTTTAAGAATGGGGCAGTAGTATTTGATTTCATTATTGGAAAACCTCCTGATTTTACGAAAAAAGAGAATTTGTCACAACTTGCTAAGAATCTCTCTGAACTGCATACTTTGGATTTACAAATTATACCAGATGGATTTACCTTACTAGAAGAGTCATTTAATCATTTAAAATCCCTTGTTGAGTTCTCCCTTCAGAAATACAGTTATTTAATTAATATAACTCTTGAAAGAGGATTAAAACAGTCTCTAGATGGGATTTGGGATTTTATTCAAACAAAAAATCATGGGTTTCAACATGGATTAAAGAGCCAAATTCATGGTAATCTAAATGATAATTGTATACAGGATGAAACAGGGAAAATTTGGTTGATTGACTGGGAAACCGCATACATTGGTGACACAATAGATGAAATCATATACTTTCCCTTTGATATGAAGCTACTGGTTGATTATGAAAACTTTTTTTACCAAGAATACAAACGATTTTTCGAACCAGCAAAAAACATTGATTTTGATTATTCAAAGCGTGTCTATCTGGGTTTATTCCCCATTTATGATATCTGTTGGAGCTTAGATTTTCTGAATTCTTATCTCATAAACAATTTAGATTATACCAAAAAATTCGATAGCCTCTTAAAGGTCATAAAATCAGCTAAATCATTTGAGTCAATACCCAAAGAGGCAGGAAGATTATTAAATATAGCAGCTCAACAGATGGACATAGAAAACATTAGATCTACAATCCAAGGGATTTAATCAATATTTACTTTTTTATTTTATGGTTTAACAAAAGAAGAATTTATTGTAAGGAAAAGAGATCCTAACGTATTTGGGAGTGCTTGCGAGATTTAGGAAAAAATAATCTCTCTGCCTTCTTTTTTTTCATTATCAATCCACTTTGTTTGTCTAGTTTTTTAACCAGGGTGAAAAAAAAAGAATTTTCAGTATTATTTTTTCTTTCTCAAGAAAACTAAAATTATACCTGAAAATCCAACTAGAAATACAGTAAAGCTGGGATTAGCTTGAGGAACAGTTGTTGTGGTAGTAGTTGTAGTAGTTGCCGTTGTAGTTGTGCTAGAAGATGAAGTTTTTGCTGGAACGTAAATCGAATATTCCGTTGTTAAATCCCCAACTCCAAGCGAATTTGTAGCACCGATTGCATAGAAATAAGTCTCTCCCGCTACAACTGTATCATCTAAATAACTCATCGCTTGTGTTTCATCTAATTCATTAAGAACACCAGATTCGGATCCGCGATAGATTTTGTAACTAGATATTGATGGATTAGGTGTAATTGTCGGGGGATTCCAATTAAGTTGTACCGTATGATCAGGTAATAATTCAGCTTCAAAATTACTAGGAGCGGTAGGGAAATCGATAGGTGAGTGAAAGATCCAGGTTTCATCGGTGAAAACACCATCAGGATACCCATCTTTACCCCCATAGGAAACGATTACATCAGATTCTGAATCATAATCCATAGTATGATAGT
>JAEOTM010000030.1 GCA_016839815.1 Candidatus Hodarchaeota archaeon | reverse complement strand
TTTCAGTATCTGTGTGTGATTAAATTTACTAGCTCAGATTTTTAGAATATTAAGAAATATCTTGATACTTTTCTCATGTATTCAAGGTAGCTCTCTCCATATTGCTTGATACAGGCTTCTTCCTGTGCTAAAATATGAAAATGATTGAAGATTCTGGAAAACAACACTAAGATCAAGATAATCCAAGAACTCACATTAAAGCCTATTCCAAACATAATTACAGATAACATTGTTTCTTGGGGATTCCTTGATACACTATAAAGTCCTTTAGTCACAGGTTGATCCAAAGGGGTGGTTATGAAATTTAATACAGCCATTCTAAGGCCAACCATTCCAAATATGAACATAACCATTCCAAGAAGAAATTCAATAAACTCAGTCGTAATAGGAGTTAAGATCATTAATATCATTGCAGGAACCGAAAAGAATTTACCAATTAATGTAAAAATCCATTGTTTTCTATCGAAATTTGATCTATCAAGAAGTCGATCTCTCATTGGTTTTGAAACAAATGTCAAGTTATACAGCTGAAGGAGATAGAACGAGAAGAGAAGAATCCAGCCATTAAAAAGTGTTAGTTTTAACTCTGGTAAGAGCTCCATTTATATCACTTCATTAGGAGTTAATGCTTCATTGTCCCCAAATACTTATAAAGTTTTCAGGTGTGAACATAGAGAATACGTTTTCTTCAACCTACTCAATCTCGTCGAAGTTAGATTTCGATAGAAAAAGAATAACTGAGCTGAAAACCGATCAAAACTTGTTTTGTATTTAAATCACAGCCTTAGAAAGCTAATAAGAAAGAATGTGATCTTCCGATCTTTGTAAAGTAACATCTGCCTTCGCAAAGACATACATTCGAGTAATATCATGATTGGTTAACCACCCAACAAGCTTTGGAAATTCATTGGGGTGAGAGACAGCTTTCTCTATCACAGGTAATCGTGAAACCTCTTTTTGTTCCATGATATGAATAGCATGCATTAAAGTAGATTTCTTATCTATACAAATAAGTGGTTTAGTTTTATTTATTAATACATCAAACACATTCCAATCCTTAGGAGAGCTATATAAAGCTTTTTGAACATCACTTAACGTGATTATGCCAATAAGCATGTCTTTTTCAACAACTGGATACCCCTCATGACCCTGTGTCCTTACAAGATCCATAATTGTTTCTAATCGCGTTTTTGTATCAACTGTAATAATTCGTTCCAAAGGTGTCATGGCTTCCTCAACTGTAATTCCCTCAAGAATGTCCATTCGTGACTCCTGTAAAACCACTCCGCGACGGATCAGCTTTAATGTATAAATATTATCTTCCTCGAGAAGAATGGATACAATCCAACTGATAGAAACGACAACCATTAGAGGGATAGTTAAAAAATAATCTTCAGTCATTTCAGCGGTCATAATAATAGCTGTTAACGGGGCACGACCTGTTCCTGCGAAGAAAGCGGCCATTCCCAATAATGCCAAAAGAGCAATAGGAATATCTGCTAAAATAATTACATAATCAATGAAAATAGCAAATATTGCACCTAACATGACGCCTAGAAAGAGGGTAGGCGCAAATACACCGCCTGATCCTCCAGATCCCACAGTGAAAACTGTAGCAAGAGCTTTAAGTACAAATAATAAGGTCAATACACTTAGAATATGAATTATTGAGCCCTGAATTAATGTACCTTGAAAAACAGCATCCATTGGTAGATAGGTCCTTCCCATAATAGTAAAAGATTCCCATTGTTCGCCAGTAAAGAAAAAGGTGATTGTTAAAATTAAACCAACAAATAATCCTCCCAATGCCGGTTGTAGTATTTCAGGAATGTTAAACTTGTTATTTGTATAGTCCATTATATCTTCAGCTTTATAAAAAAACTTTATCCATAAAGCAGATCCGATTCCGCAAATTAAACCTAAAATCACGAAGATAGGGATTAAAAATGGATCCTGATATTCTAAAGGAGGAAACCCAATGAATGCAGGATCCGTTCCCAATAAAAATTGACCAGTAATAACTCCAACTACTCCAGCAACAATAATTGGAATGAATAAACTCGTAGTACCACCTTGTCCCATCAACACTTCAAGGGCAAATAGCGCTCCACCAATAGGTGCATTAAATGTAGACGCAATCCCAGCAGCAACTCCAGAAACAACCAATGTACGTAGTTCTTTTGGACTGAGGTTAATCTTCTGTCCCACAAAAGAAGCAAATCCAGCTCCTATCTGTGCAATAGGTCCTTCCCGGCCAGCTGACCCTCCGGAACCAATGGTTGTTGCAGAAGCGATTATTTTGATGAATGGGACTCGTAAATTCATCTTACCGTTTTTCAATGCAACTGATTCTAGAACCTCAGGAACTCCATGCCCTTTTGTTTCTTTTGAAACCCGAGAGGTAAGATAACCTACTAATACACCACCTAGTGCTGGTGAGAGCAAAAAAGGACTCCAAGAAACTAATGATAGACCGATAGAGTCCAGAAAATCCATTGGAAAGATAAAGAAACAAGTATAGATAACAATAATTGCTAAACGAAAAATCCAGGAACCTAATCCTCCAACAACTCCTACCACGATAGCAAGTATATTTAATTTTACCAAGGAAGGAATCTTATTTGTCTGGATTCTAAATAATTCTTTTATCTGATCAAACCTTGAAAAATTATTAGTAGATATTTGGGAAGATGATTTTGTCGTTTCACTATGCCTCCAAAGTCACTTTTGACTTATATTGTTAGCTTAATGCAAATTCCTTTAGGACTATGCCTATTTTTCATATTCTTAAAAAATCTCCTTCATTGTTGTATTTCAAACTTGTGTGAGGAAAATCATCAATTCCTCAAGTCCACGTAAATCTTTCTTTAATAAATCCGGGAATTTACCGTTTAACCAAGTTATACTTTTCTATTTCATTGTCAGTTAATATTTTCTTATTTTTTAAATCATAAATTTGGTCGTTGATTGTCTGATATCGGAATTCAAACAACTCACTATATTCATTTATGGCAATAACTACAATCTGAAATTCACAATGAGGACAAAAAAGGACGGGAAATTTGCTTATTAGCTCGTTTGAGTGCACGTAAACAATATCGCCATTCTCTGGTAATTCTTTGTAACAATTATTCATGAAAGGTAAAATAGTCTGTAAACAATTGGGACAAGCCCATTCCTTAATCACATATTGAAGAAATAATTGGACAACTGAGTTAAGAGAACCAAAATGCTCCTGCTGTAATATTTTTTCTATTGAATCTTGATACAAATAAGAGTTCCATACAAGATCAGCATATTTATGCTTTAAGTGCTGCCGCCCTAATATGGGATCAATTATTCCATTATAAGACAATAAATTTCCCCGCTTTTCCAGTACGATTTCAACGGATAGATCTCTAACTTAAATTAAGAATAGTATAGGAAATATAAACCTATTCATAATCAAGGGGTACGATTGATTAATCCAATCACAGATAACTTTCTTCATCAAACAATTAATTCGTTCTGGACTATTCTCACAAAAGTAAATTCCACTGTGTATTCCAATGATTTTTTCCTTTAATGAGCTTAGAATATAAGCATCGCTTAGAGTCTAAGAATCTTTATAATAGCTTTATTATATCAATTATTAGGGATTTTTATTATGGTTTTAAAGAAAAAGAGTATATATATCATTTGTACGGCTATATTTGTAATTATCTTAGCTATTGCAGCTTATTTCTTCTTAGTGTTGCAAGCTGATGTGGACTATTATTCAGAGGATTATTTTATAACCCCTGGTGGATATTCAATTGAATGGATCTTATCAATATGGTTAGTTCCAGTTTTTATACTCATCTCAGGCATAATAGGGATCTATTTTGTCTTAAAATACTTTTTAAGGTTTTATATCAAAAGAATCGGGACTAAAAAAACTTTTGGACTTGTGAAAGTCGAAGAAGAGATTGGAATATCCTTATTCCGCAAATTCTTCGTTAATAGTATTATTTTAGCATTTTTCATCTTCAATCTATGCTATTCTTTGGCTTCCCAATCTATTGTCGTAGAATTAATACGAAGTGTAAATCCTTCCGAAATCGTAGACTTTGTTCCTGATATTGAGGTTCTGTTTCATTTACTCTGGCTTGTCTCAATCCCTTGTACTTTACTATTTGTTCTCATTTACATAATACGTGATTTAGGATTAGTATACTCTGATGATGTTAGAGGATATGAATTTAAAAGCGTTAATCTGGTTACCACTAGTCTATATCAACTAATTCAAGGTTATGCTAGTCTTGGTTTTTTATATAATTTTATTATATTGATAATATCATGGTCTGCTATTCCGGGTATGGGTGTGACAGAATTAGGCTTCATAATGATGTTCATAAGCCCTATAATAGCAATAATCTGTTGTTTTCCCCTGATGATTCTCTTAGATTATCAAAGAAACCGTTTCAGAGAAAAAGCATGGGATATCTTAAAAGAGTTGGAAATGAACAAAAAAATTTCTTTAAGTATTAATTTAGAGCCTGTTGCTGACTTAAAGGAAATTTAGAGATCGTAACGAATCTAAAGAGAGAGAAACAACGGATAGATCCATTTAGTAGAGGACCTACCTGGGTGGATATTCACAGTGTAGTGATTAATTGAACTCTGTAACAGGCTGATTTAGATTACAAAAAGACTTACTTGGATACATACCTTCATGAACACCCCTATAAAAGGTATTTTTAATGGATTAACACTCACGTTGGTTCTGTATTCGCTATGAAGGAGAGATAATAAAGGGAGAAAGAAGAACAGTTAGGAGTTCACGTTTGTCAGGGTTGATCCGATAGGCAGTCCATTTTCCATTTGATTTTGATTCTATTCTCCCTTCCTTGCTAAAAGTTATTTTTCGTCCAATTATCAATTCTTCCGCTTTTAATCTTGCCAATTGCTTGGTAATAATTGGTTGCTGCTCCTCAAATATCGAAGTTAAATCGCAAGTACATAATTCTTGCTGATTCAAAAGTAAACGTAAGATTTTTAATCGTAATGGATGACCTATGGATTTCAAAATTCTAATCCCAAGTTCATCTGGAAGCTTAGGATTGGCTAGATTCTCAACCTCCTTAGAACTAAGATTACAACAGGAATTTTTCACGCTATTCACTCATCTGGTTTTGTAGCAAAAATTATTCCAGATTTGACTGCTAATTCTGGTGCATCGAATTGTACGTCCTCTTTTTCCCCAAGTTTTACATGAATATTTGTAAATCCTATATCGTTCAATATTTCTTTATACTCAGCAATTGTAAGGGCCCCACCCACACAACTACACCAGAGATTAGGATTTTCTCTGATTTCACGGGATAAAGGTTTAGATGCTATCACATCCGCATCTATCATGATTCCACCTGGTTTTAACAATCTGAATACTTCATTGAATACCTGTGTTTTATCCAAAGCAAGATTGATTACACAATTACTGATAACTACATCTGCACTGTTATTAGGAAGAGGAATATCTTTTATATTTGCCTTCACTAAGGTGACATTGGAGAGATTATTCTTCTCGGCATTCATTTGCGCTTCTTTGATCATATCATCAGTGAAATCCACACCAATAGCTTTCCCATTTGGCCCTACAAGTTCTGCAGCTATCATAAGATCATGACCCGCACCTGATCCTAAATCGATAACAGTCATTCCTTGTTTAAGATAATCGTTTAAAATTGGTCTTAAATAGATACACCCAAATGAAACGGGTTCTTTTACCTCTGACTGTGTTGATGGAGGACAGCAGCTTTGAGATTGAGTTTGGGAGGAACAACATGGGGACTCTGAGCTGGATTTCTTTCGTTTTAAGGCATTAGAATATGATTCTTGTATAGTATGTTCTTGAATTTTCATATTTCATCAGAAAAGTCATATACCGTTTTTGGTATATATCGTTTTTGGTATGAATCATACCGCATATGATATTGAAACTGTTTATTTAAAGCTGATACTAGTCTGAAATCTGTAAAAAGCTGGTTCAGACCAGAAAAGCATATTATTAAGAATATAGAAACCTGGATCACCAGTAGAAAAGGGAAATCCATCAAGAGGAGTGGGAAAAATAAATGAGACTAAAATGATTAGCTTTAAAAATTTTATAAATTGTAGAATTAAAGATAACCGGAGGGAATCCTCAATTCCAGAAGGTTTTTAATTTGGTTTACGATTAGGTGATTACTTCATTCAATATTTAGTGTGATCAAAATGTCTGGAAAAGTTTTTGCAGGTAGTGTATTTATTTCCCTTCTGGGAATGGGATTAATTTCTATGTTTGCTTTACCTTTGCTATACCCATCTTTGCAAACCAATCTTCAAGATGATGATATTGGGATAGTCCTTCAAAGCAAGTATATTGGACGTTCATCACAAGCACAAATTATTGATAGTGCCACATCAAGCTGGATCGATGTTCCAGATACTAAAATGAATATAACAATTGAAACGAATTCAAGAATTTATGCTTTATTTAATTCTATGTATGTACTAGGAGTATCAAATAGTCTGGATTCAGATCGTGTCGCTTTTAACATTTCATTGCAAATCGAAGGCGTTGGACAGAGAATTAGTAGGATTTCATATTTTGAAATGGGAACATATTCGGATATGAGAGAGTTTTCATCAACCTTTACGTTGAATTATATGACTGAAGAGCTAACCGCTGGAACGTATGAGGTATCGTTATCGTGGATATCTTTGATAGATCATCCGGGTAATAATTATCTTTTATTCTCAACACCAAGCGCAAATTTCACCAGAACATTAGTAGTTCAAGAGCTTAGTGAATAAATCCCATCTAGAATCTGAGAATAGAAAAAAAGGATCCCGAAAGGTCCTTTTATTGATCCCTGTGATCCAGTAAACAGGAATACGCTCTCACATCAGGTGGAATATCAGGTTAAAGATGGTTTAATTCCTTTGACCTTCCTTTAATTACTTGAGTCCTTCAATGTGAAGGGAACGGGATAATCCAATACACCAATTCCTTGTAAAAGGGAATTCTAAGATCAGCTTCTTCTTTTCTGGATTAGTAATACTACTGAAAAGAAAATTCCAAAGAAAGAGAAAGGGGTACTTTTTGGT
>JAEOTM010000115.1 GCA_016839815.1 Candidatus Hodarchaeota archaeon | reverse complement strand
TTTATCTATTTATACAAATCATTGCAATCTCGTTTTACCTATCCTCGTCTTGGGTATTTTAAAGTAAAAACGGAAGATCCTAAGAAACTACTTCCAGGTATACTTCTGTTTACATTTGGGATAATTATTGCATTTCTTATTCTGTTAATAGCATTTACTGGTGGTGACCCTAGAGTACTTTACGACTATGATAACTGGTATAGATTTCTACCCATCGTTTTTGGATTAATTATGTTTGGTCCCAGTCTTGATTTGGTCGATAAAACGGGTCAAAGAATATATTACAGTATTGGAATATTTTCAACTAGTTTAGGATCGTTAATAGTCTGGTTGAATTTCCCAAATGCCAAATTTGGTTTCACAATCTATCTACTACTATTAGGAAGCATTTCTATCATTATTGGACTCATTACTTTTGTTAGATTCATAAAAAAATATCCAATAATTAAAGATTCTGAACAGCTTGACATACAGGAAGATAATGATGACGCCTAAGAAAAAAACTAGCTCTATTCCAATTGATATGGATACCATTAATGAAATTGATAAAACTTTACACGATCCATCTCGGTTAAAGATCATTGCTTATTTATACTCATTGGAAGAAACAGATTTTACATATTTAAAGAATCAAACTGAATTCACTTGGGGGAGATTAGCCTCACATTTAGATAAACTGCAAGAGGTGGGTTATGTGGAACTTAAGAAAGAACTCGTTAAAAAGAAGAAAAGTTCTAAAAAAACGCCCAGAACATATATCAGTTTGACAAAGGATGGAAGAAAAGCATTTGATAAGTATAGAGAATCCATGCAACAACTCTTTCAATTGGGTACATGAAAATTCCCATGGTGAAACATAAATGAGAAATCTTAAACAACATAAAAATGAAACGGTCTTAAGAGTGAATAATTTAGTCAAAACTTTGGCCAAACAACAGCAGTAGATCAACTTACCTTTACTGTATTCACTGGTGAAATTTATGGCTTATTAGGACCAAATGGGGCAGGAAAAATGACAACTCTTAAATCAATACTTGGTTTATTGGAAATTGACTCAGGAAACATCTCGGTTGCAGGATATGATCCAATAAAATCACCGATTCAAGTAAAGGAGCTGATTGGGTACCTTCCTGAAGAATCTTCGTTATATGAATCGATGACTGTTAAGGAATTATTAGATTTTATCACCTCAATACGGAATCTTAATCCAGAGTCTACGTATAAAACCTTGGATCATCTATTAACGGTATTAAATGCTAGAAAATATTATACCTGATTGATTGCAAGTCTCAGCAAGGGTAATAAAAGGAAAATAGAAATTATTACCGCTTTATTACACAGGCCACCACTTTTAATACTAGATGAACCTCTTTCAGGTCTGGATACTCGATCCGCTGTGATTTGGAAAGAAATTTTTCGACTTCATATTCAACAAGGGGGTTCTATCTTGTTTTCCAGTCATATTATGAACCTAGCCCAACAACTCTGTACCAGAATTGGTATTATCAATAACGGTACCATCATAGCGGAGGGTTCGGAGAGTTCTTTTACGATGAACCAATTCAGTCATGGATTAATCGAATAGGTTTACCTATCGCAGTAAGTGGATTCATCTTCTACTTCTTATTGTGAAAATCCCCCAAAATTATGGGGATCTCTAGGAAATGGACGTCTATGTCAGAATCGAGAACAAGAAGTGAGTAAAACCAACCAAAAATTATTAAGCTATCCCTTGGAGTCGACTGAACTTAGAGACCTCTGTTATTTCGGTAATTACATAACTGAAGTCTGAAAAATCATCCGTTCTAGAAATGAATAGTGATTCCCAAAATTATTCTATCTAAAATACCCACGATTTCAAGAACTGTCGAGAGACCAAATAATGGGAAGCGATTTAAACTCAACTAAATATGAATCCAAAGTTCTTACGGCATCTGAAAGACAATCCCTTCCAGGTAAATTTGTTGAGATTTCTGGAGGACAAGTCTATTATGAATTAGAAGGGCCAGAAAATGGTAAAAATGTCATTTTAGTACCTGGGTTTACAGCACCGCTATTGGTCTATGATCATACCTTTAGAACTCTTGTTAATGCTGGTTTCCGAGTTTTGAGATATGATCTATTTGGTCGGGGATTCTCTGATCGTCCGAAAGCTAAGTATACTATAGAATTTCTAGTGGATCAACTTTACAAGCTGTTAGAGAGACTCCAGATACACGATTATAATTTGTCACTCGTTGGTTTTAATTTAGGGGGAGGAATATGTGTGACATTTGCGGATCACTATATGAATATGGTTAGTAAACTCACTCTAATTTCTCCGATTGGTTTTCCATCGGATTCCAGAACTCTTCCCTTTTATCTTCGTATACCTCTTCTAAATCAACTTACAATGAGATTCTTCAGTCCTGAAATGTTGATAGAAGGGCAACAAACTGATTTCCAACATCAAAATCCGAACGTTAAAAAATACATGAAGAAGTACATGGAACAATTCGAGTATAAAGGGATCATGCAAGCTCTACGCTCAACACTGAAGAATATTTCTTTCACTAATTTACGAGATGTGTATACCAGAGTCGGTAAGAAAATACCAATGCAGCTATTTTGGGGCGATCTTGACCAGAATCTTCCATTTAATACGCATAAAAAAGTAATTGAAGCGGTACCGGAAATTGAATTTCATGCTATCACTGGAGGTGGGCATATCCCTCAATATACCCATCCTGAATTTGTAAATCCGCTGTTAAAGACGTTTTTAGAAAAATAAGCGACAAAGAAAAAAAAGGAATTTTCATTAGAACAAGAACTATTGTAATGAATTTATCATCTATCATAATAATTGTGGTATCTCTTTTTACTCGATAAATTTATAATAGTTATTGATCCATGATTAGGGAAAACTGGGTGAGATGAATGCAAAATAGGAGAGTGAGGGATGTAATCGGCATTATCATATTAATAGTTTTGATTCTCTCCATTGGAGGAGAGAGTTTCCCTACTAATATTCAAGAAGTTAATGGGTTTGATCCAAGTTTTTCAGAAAATTTTACAACGTCAACCTATACGGATTTTGGAAATACTACTGTTAAAGGATGGGAAGAGCATTCTGGAGAAATTTCTTTACCTAAAAGTTTTTCAAAGGAAGGTTCTGAAGACCTCCTTGAACCAGCACACAGTTTTGCTATAACAGAACATGCGGGTGACAAATACGCTTTTTTTACTGAAGAAGAAAGCATGGGTGGATTAGAAATAGTAGAGATAAGTTCTTCTTCTCAACCACAATCGGTAAAGTGGATTAACACGAATTTCAGTCTAGATGTTAAGTATCAGATGACATCTTTTGGTGATTATCTGTGTTTAACAAATTATTATATCGATTCAGTGGATTTTACCTTAACAAGCTATTTTACAATATTAGATGTAGCTGATCCGCTTAATCCTATCCCAATCGGTTCGGTTTCAAATCAAACCGATTTTTCTTCTGAATTTTTTATTATGGCGGACATTAATATTGAAGGAGAGTGGGTATATGTCCTCGCTTATCACTTTAATCCTGCCTTTGAACATACCTCCTATTCAATGATGAGTATAAATATAACTGATGTCACTGATCCGATTCTAGAATCTAGTTTTAGAATTCCGGTTTCCTTTCAATTTACAGGCTTTGATTTTAATATTGATACATTTCTGTTAAGTAACCATCTTTTCGTTCCAGATGGTTATCAAGGATTCTATATTTTTGATATTAGTGATCCAACTCACCTAACGCTTTCAGCAAATTTCACTATTGGAAGTAAACCTACAACAATTTTTGTCGTAGATGATTCTTCAGGAGATTATGCATATCTCTGTGATCTAGATCAAGGACTCCACATAATTGATGTAAGCTCTCCCACGAACCCAGTTTTTCTTACAACCTACTCAACTCCCCAAAAAGTTCATTCAGTCTGGGTGGATTCATATTGGGCTGATAAAACAGAAGGATATATCGTATATGGTGATACTTTCCAGGCCGGATTTCAGGTATTTGATTTACGTAATCCGTCCAATCCAATACAAATCGCAACTATTTCTCTATCTGGTGCCCATCCTCAAGAATATTTATCAATCTTCAGGGACAAAGATGCTATTTATGTTTTTGGACTTATTTTTGAGATTTTTGATACTGGATATTACGAATCCTCTGCTACAGCTCAGTCAACTACTATGTTTGCGACGTATGGATCCGTTTTTTTTGAGTATGCAATCCTTTGGGAATTAGAGTGTGAAATTCCTTTCGGTACTTCAATTGATTTCTTTTTATCATCTGATGGTGGAATTCACTGGGAAATTATTAGCCAAGGAGAATGGCTTTACTTTTCTCAAGAAGGTTTTGATCTACGATGGAAGACAATATTACAGACTGATTATCTTGAGTCTACACCCCGTATTACCAAAATCTCCTGCGAATATCATATTTCACAGTTGGACCCGCCAACACTTCTTGCCCCTTTAGAAGGTTGGATGACATTTGATAATACCCCTACTCTTGTTTGGGAAGGCTTTCCTGATGCGGAGTATTATCACCTTCAACTAGACCGATCTCCAACCTTTGATTCCCCCGATCTTCGCGAAAAGGGACTGATTACTGAGTCGTCATATACAGTAACGTATGAGGGGCCCTCGCCACAAATGCGAGAATTAACTCCAGGGATATGGTTTTGGCGAGTAGGAACAAAAAGTCTCTATGATGAGTGGGGATATACTTCAACTATTCAGAGCTTTTTAGTTGATAGTATCAATCATCCTGTTGATGTGGATTATGCTTTTGGTACTTCTGGCCATATTATCACTTGGACGCCCTTATCATCAGAACCAGAATCATTTCAGGTATATAAAGATGGCACTTGGATTGCAGAAGGATCTTGGCAAGGTGATCCAATAACTATCTCTATTGATGGACTTCCTCTCGGTCCTCATAACTATACCTGTACTGCTTATGATCTAACTGGGAACGATGTGAATGATACCGTTACTGTTCTCGTTACTCCTCGTCCCGAAATACTCATTACTTCCCCTATTGCTACAACTTATACTACGGAGACTATCTCTGTTGAGCTAGCTGGTGAAGCTGAGCACTATTGGTATAAAATAGAAAATATTGATAATTCAAACCATACCTGGATTACCTCGGTTCAGCGATCTCTTCTTGATGGGACTTATGTGCTCCACGCATATAGTAACAATTCTTTTGGTAATATCGCATACACCAATGTTACGTTTAGTATTGACACTACCCCTCCTAGTCTTAGTATTCTTTCACCTACCTCGAAAATATACTCTACAAACACTATTTCTGTTTCAATAACAGGGGATGCAGATGACTACTGGTATTTTATTGAATCTGTTGATAATCAAAATCATACATGGACTACCACAGTTAGTCGTACTCTGGTTGACGGTACTTACACCCTTCATGCGTATGGAAGTGATACTGCAGGTAATATTGCATATAGTTCTATCACCTTTACAATTCAAAATATTGAATCCACCTCAAGTACAACTCTAGGTACCACAACAACTCTCTCCTCAACAACTTCTGCTTCTAGTCCTAGCTGGAATGTTGTTATAGTGATTTTCACTTTTGTCGTTGTGTTTTCAAGAAAAACAAGAAACACTTAAACTGGAGTTCTTCTTCTCAACCACAATCGGTAAAGACTCGCTGCTAAATGACCGAATGGGGAACTTGAACTCTACCCATCTCTCAGTTCATGCTTCCTAATTCCTTGAAAAGGGTATTATTTGAGCTTCTCAATAAGTGCATTAAGTTCGGGTTCGTGGTCACCTTTTCTGAATCGTGATGCGGTAAAAATGCCAGCATGTTCTGATTCTGGAGTCATTTCCTTGAGTTGAGGAAAGACATTAGCATATCTGTTTACAATTGAGCAAATGAAAAACGTAACTTTCTTCCCTTTCAAATCGTGCTTTGTCAGATAGGTCCGAAGAGCTGGTGTTGGATTACCAGCCCAGATAGGAGATCCTATTACGATTACATCATAGTCCTGCGGATTCTTCTCAGATTGAATCTCTGTTAACTTTTTGGCCTGGGCATCGCGTGCAACCCGTATCCAGTTGACTATTCCCGAGCGTTTTTTCTCCTTAGCAATCTATGTGCGATATCTGAGGAAAAAGAAAAGTTAATTATGATTCCCTTGTTTGGGTAGAGAGTATGTGGTGGTATTGAAATGACAGATATTTTAGATAGTGAAATAACGTGGTTAAAAGCGGAGGAGAATCCATGGAAAGTACCTGTATTAGACTTAAGACCAGTCACATCGCAAATAACCTCTTATTCGGAAGATCCTGAAAAAGCAAAGAATGCAATCTCATATGGGGGAGATGATGGTCTTAGTTTCAGCGACCAGAAACCTCCAAATAAGAGAAAAATCAAAGTGTCTTTTATTTTTCCCACAGATGGTACTCTTTTTGATGGTGTATTGTTTGTTCCTTCTGCAATGGAAGATAAGTGGGCTGTTTTTTACCATGATAAAAAAATAATATTTGTTAGAAGTTGGTTGAGAGAAGTTCAAGTTGTAGCGCAAGTTATACAAAAAAAAGACTCTATTGAGATAACTGATATTCTTGGAACCTTCGTAGAAGATGATGAATCCCCAAAATCAACAGAACTGTATTTTAACTTCTTGATGCGAAATTTAGTGTATAACACGGTCTATCCAGTTCCGATTTCAAAAGAAATGGCCGAATCCCCACAACAAGTGCCAATGTGGTGTTTTTCCAATTTCGGTAGAATTTCATTGGCAGCTACTCACCATCAGATACCAAATAATAAAATTACCAGCCCTTTACGATCAACTACCTTATTTCACATTGCAGTGGCAAGAGGTGCTATAACTTCTGTTAAAAATCTCTTAGAAAAAGGAATTCCCATAGATCTTTTAGCAAAAGATGGTTTTTCACCGTTTCAATGGGCGAGTGGTCTTAAAAATTTCGAAATGATGGATTTCTTATTACACAATGGTGCACATATTGATTGCCCTTCGATTGAAGGGACAACGGCATTAATGTCTGCTGTACAAGAACAAAATATTGAGGTAGTAGAATACTTAATTGAGAAAGGTGCCGATGTTAATAAAGGTGATAATCGAGGCTTTACAAGCTTACATAGATCAGCAGAGATGGGCAATATTGAAATTACTTCATTACTGTTGAAACATCGGGCAGATCCAGAATGTGAGGCCCAGGGACATTCTCCACTTTCATTGGCGATAGAGAGAAATCATACAGATATTATTAAAATGTTACAGCTTTCACAAAAATCCTAGGGAGAGGAAAGTTCGTTATCCTCTAGTTTCCCCTGAAGAGGAGTACCACATGATTCACAGAACTTTGCTTCAGGATTATTCGAAAAACTACAAATAGGACAGTATTTAGTAACTGGAATAACTTGTTCAACCGTAAATTTTTGACCACATTTTTCACAAAAGGTGGCATGATCAACACAAATATTGCTACAGCTAGGACATCGTTTTGTCGAGAGAGATGTTGGTCGCATCACGGATCTAGATGGTGCTGAATATTGAATCGAGTCACTTGTCGGGATCGCAGCTGCTGCTGAATGCCCCCAGCTTAACGCTATCCACCCTAGAATGAAACATCCAAGAATGATCAAATTTAAGTCTGGTCGAGTTCCCCAATCTTCAAATGCCCATAAAATAAGGAAAAGGCTATATTCAACACCTGTACCTATTAAAGCAACTATTAAACCGTTTCTTCCATATGATGATTCACTTGGTTGAGATCCTCCTAACTGTTGAAGAGGAGTAATGGCCACGAGCACTGCTCCGAGAATTCCAAGGATTAGGAAGAGGAAACCCCAGATAGGAAGGAGATCCCAAACAAATTGTACATTCGAGGCGAAACCAAAAGTTGAGGAAAAATCGGAATAACTAAATCCCACTTCGATAAATGATACAGAAACAGACATTTCGTCCCAAAAGAAATCAATCGTCCCTGTGGAACCAGAGAGTTCATCGTACGAAGAATAAGTCAAAAAACCCCCCCCTAATTTGAAAAATGGAATCAAGATCGTTAGAAATACAAATACTCCTACACCCAATAATGCATTTGTAGCTTTTTTGTTACTAGTTGCTTTCGTTTCTAATTTTTGCATAATTTTCCCCTTATTATGAATAAACAAAAGATTGTCATAGATGTTTTTTGAACTTACCTATTTCATCGATTTTTCATCCCTCATTCAAAAGACTAAAGCAATCGTAATGATTCTCCTGAAGATTCTAAATCTCTAGTACAACTTTTCCAATACTTTGTCGTGATTCTATAAATTGATGAGCTTCTGCAATTTTTTTCAACGGAAAAATCCTACCAATATAAGGAGTTATCTGATGTTGAGAAACAAAATCAACTAGATCCTCAAATATTCCTCTTAATTCTGTGTAACTAGTATCAAGTAATCTACCTATATGAAATGTGAGTATTCCCTGTGACTTGCCTAGCATATTCAGTAGGTTAACTCGTGGGATGAGTTTGTATGTCGACCACCATGTTAAAGGATTGAATTTATTAAATCGAACACTGCTTAGACCAACAAAAACTAAGCGGCCCATTGGAGAAAGACATAAGAGGGAATTCTGAAATATTTCGCCTCCCACACTCTCTAATACCACGTCGATACCTTTAAAATTTGTCCATTCCAATATTATATCCTGAAATCTCTGGTTAGAGTAATTTATACCTAAATCGACGCCGATTTTATGTAGAAAATCGATTTTTTCAGATGAGGAAGCAGTTCCAGCAACCTTTAAGCCAAGAGCTTTGGCGAGAATGACTGTTGCAGTTCCTAGTGCTCCTGCTGCCGCTTGAACTAAGATAGTTTCCCCTACTCTCACTCTTGCCATTTGTACTAGTGCAATGTAAGCAGTTAAGAATGATCCAGAAAAGGCTGCATTCTGCTGTAACGTATATTGTGGAAGAGTTGGAAAAACATATTTTTTATCTATTGAGATATATTCTGCATGACAACCAAATCCTCTTGCTACGATAACAGAATCCCCTTTATTGAAATTAGTAACATCACCCCCTACTTCTTCAACAATCCCTGCTCCTTCCATTCCTAAGATAAAACCTCTTTTCGATGGAACCCATTTGTAAAGGCCTCTACGTGCAAGAATTTCAGCAAAATTTATACCAGAGAATTTTAAATTAACCAGAATTTCATTTGATGTTGTAATATCTGGTTTGGGTACATTTTTAACTTGAAGGACATCCGAACGTCCTAGTTTGTCTAGTACTATAGCTTTCAACGTGTAATCACCGCCTAAACCTCATACATTTTTGAGTAATAAATATCCCAAGAACTAAAGTAAAAATAAATAAGATCCCGGGGATAATTCTAAATTTGAAAATTGCTAGCAATATGAAAGAAGAGATGGAAACAACTAGTCCAAGATTAAACAGGAATAATCTAATATAGATTTGGATATCTTTTGTTAGAATTTTCATAAGTTTCACAATTATTCTACTTCTACAGCCTTATCACGACTAGTGAATTCCAAAGATCTCCTATCATATGATTATTAACCTCCACAACCCCATAACAAGAAATTCAGCAGAATTAATGATATAAAAATATCAAATAGAACCCAAACGAATAGTCCGAAAAAATAGGAAATATCCTTGGAACGAAGGCTCCCGAATGCTGCTAGAAAAGTGATTAAAGGGAAGATTATTAGCCCTAAGGATGAGATAACCAAGTAATGTGGAGTGAAAAGAGGATTTAAAAGGCCATGGTAATACAATTTTTGAAATCGAAAGGCATACAAGAAATAGAGTGCCACTTGGGGAATAAGAGCCAAACTGAAAGCATAACCTACATTAATTGGAATTTTGAAATTGCTGGCTGGTTTTTTTTTGCTAAAATAGTTGAACTGACTGAGGAAAACAGCTAAACCTAGTCCCCAATATTTCCAGATAAGAAGGCCAAAAACTGTAGGTTTGAAAAACTGACAGTGAGCAATATATTGAGTCCAGAAAATGGATTGGTAAAGACTAATACGTTCCCATCCACCACCGTCTGTATACGGCCAAGGACGAGGAGTTAAAATCAGTAGTTCAAGGAACAAGAGAATAAATGCTAGGATTGCAGAGAAAGAGATGATTAATCTGGAATAATCGAGTTTTTGATTTTGTAACATTGAATCTCCCTTTACTATGAGGACAATCATTCATAAAAGGTTAGAGACCCCCTCTGATTTCTTTTAGTTTCATTAGTTTAATTAAAGAGGGGATAATGGGTAAACAACTAATTAGTATAACAAGTAGTTCATTAGTTCTAATGATGACTAAATGCCTTGCTAATGCATTTGTAGTCTGACAAATAATTTTAACACTGTATATATCCTCAGTATCATTCTCCCTGAACCAACGAGTGTAAAGACTACCTCCCACAAGTACACCTGTAATATCATCATAAATTAAGCTAATAAAATGGTTTACAGCACTTGAACTTGTCACATTTTTTTGGATAATCCACACATCTCGATAACCAAATTCACTAACTGTAATTCTATCTTTAGTGATAACAGTCATTGAATAATTGTAGATACCCATACTCATGTTGATACTTAGATCGTCTGTGGGAATATAAAAAGGAGAATAATTGGGCCGATCTGGAGCATAATATAGTGAGTACATTTTCTTTAAAAAGGTAGTATTTTCTATCTCAACCCATAATACCTGGCGAGAAGTGATGTTCTCCACAATGATCCCAGATTCTTGATCAATTCCCCCGTATAAAGTCAAATAAAGCGATTTTAATGATAATGTAGATATAAAAATATCGGGGTGTGATGTATTATACTGTTCCCAGACCACTGTCCAGTTTGCAATGACTGGGATGGGTAGAGGCAATCCTACATCAAGTTGAGCTTCCAATCTATAACTTACAACCATTCCGATAAAAGGGATGAGTCTGGGTTCATTCTGGGAAGTAGAATTGATACTTTGAATGGGAGAGAGACATAATAAGAGGAAAAAGACAATAAAGAAATTCTTTGAGTAGAAATTTCGCATCATTATCCAACTAAAATTTCAAATAAAAATACTCTTTCACACTTAGAATGAACATTTTTGAAAAGGAATCTTTTTACACTTCTGATATTCACTTCATTTAGCTGTTCCTTCATGAGTAATAATCTATATTTACGGAAGTAAGGGTGCTACTTCGTTGGTTGGAGAAATCTCGATTCAAAACGTGAGTAAAAGTTTTAGAATATGGAGGGCGGGACTTAAGGTACGAGTAATTGATAATCTTGAGATAACAATCTCCGAAGGTGAGTTAGTCTTATTATTAGGGCCAAATGGATCTGGAAAATCGACTCTTTTGAGAATGATAGGAACATTGTCAATGCCTACTTCTGGAAATATTGTAGTATTTAGTCACAATACAAAACGTAGAAGCAGGTCATTGCTTGACATGATTGGTTTTATGCCTGAGGCATGCAAATTTCATGCTGGAGTATCTGGACTTAATTTTTTATGTTATTTAGGAAGACTTATGGGAATTAAATCCCCCAAAGAGAGAGCAACGCGGTTACTTGTTCAATTTGGACTTGATAAATGGATAAATATTGATGTTAGTGTGTATAGCGAAGGGATGCGACAACGGATGGGTTTATGTGCTGCAGTATTGAATGAACCGAAAGTTTTACTCCTTGATGAACCATATGCGAATTTAGATGATCAAATGAAGCGTTATCTAGAGGATTATCTGAAAAATTATACTAAGAAAGGAAATATTGTAATCGCTGCCTCACATGAGAAAGCTCATTTTACCAATTATCGAAAAATCCATTTTCCAATTCAAAGAGAGAGCTGAGAAAGACGCAAGTTAAAAATCCTGCAAAAATGGTCATATGGGAAATCTGGTTCATTATCAGGAACAGCTTAATCATTACAAAGTATGAAGCAAAGCGTTTTTTGTTCTCAAATCGTGCCTTAATACTCCTGAGTTTTTGTCTTGTCCCTACACTATTATATGTCAGTTTTGCTGGTCAGAATGCCTCATTAGAGATCTACTTACATCTGAATGGATATGAGTGGTTTGTTGGCCATGTTCTTCAGATTTATGTCACATTCGCTTATGTGGTCAATATTCTGGTATCAATTGTTGTTATTCAAGAATTATTTCTCAATGAGTCAGCTCTTGAATTCTTATTCACATCAACAAAGAAGTCTGAAGTGTTTATTGGAAAACTGAGCACATCAGCGATTGTACTCCTTTTTACAAGTCTGAGTACATGGATTGGATGTGTAATCTCCTTTTTCATTTGGCAACAAGACGTACCAATATCATTGGAAAGATTTTTGGTCGCTCTAGTTATTGTACTAATCGTCTCAACCGTCCCCCTAATGGTGACTGTGTTTGGTAATACATTAGTGATGAAATACAGATCTTTGAGTGGAATGGGAAGTGGCTTCCCAATTATCGTTTTTTTTGTGATTCCATTTTTCATTTTCAGCTCAATTTACCTGGGATTTGCCACTGAGGAAATGTTACAGTTCTCTACGTACTTCCGGGTTTATATCATCACGAATTACCTTTTTATGACACAAGAAGAGCAAATATCAACCATTGGAGAGGTGAATGAAGCATTCAGTTTCTTCGGGATAATTATTGCAATTGCTTTAATTTTGTCATGGTTTTTTTTCATACGAATGGAAACGAGAAAGAAGGATTGATAAATAACGGGTTGTGGACGGGACGGTGTTGATTCTCTTGTATTTTTATGAAAAAACACTAAGCGACTGCATATGTGTATTATATTAAAACATATACAAGATTATTTAAGGCCGAAATTAGTGTTAATTCATCTAATTCGTCATTATTTGAAAAGAAAGAAGGAGACAAAGATGAAACTTACTCACCACAAGATCACTCTCTTGATAATATTCAGTATACTGATGCTAACCTCCAATTCTAGTATGAATAGAGATTTGGTTTATAAGAATTCTAAGAATAGCATGAAAGTAACTCAATCATGGATCCCCCCAGAACCCGATAATAGTTATTATTCGGAATATCTTGATCTGACTGTTCTCAAGGACGGTTCAATATTAAAAGAATGGAATTTAGTTGATCAGGGAATAGGTGATATCTCATTTCCTATTAATCTTACGACTCCTGTTAATGCTTCCACAGTTTCTCTTGAGGATCTCCGGGTACGATTAGCTATCGTTCAACATGATCAATTTTTTGAGCAATGGGGGCCCATCACTTATCAGGATACTAGTTATGAATTTCTTTATGATGATGATATCGAAAGTATTGTTTCCCATATCTTTCTTGAGTTTTATATCTTACTAGATGATCCTGCAAATGTTTCCATCATCTACCCAATGTTTGAAGAATATATTTCCGAACTCGAAGCATTATGGAGTGGAGCTACGTTCTTTAAGTTTGGAGAAAGCTTCTCTTTAGGTGGAAGAAGACTTACACAAACCTGGCGCGCCTTTCCAACGAGTAAAGATTTACGTTCAATCTTTGAATATCTCCTCCAGCATTGTCTTCCTTCTGAGGGTTTATTTTCAGTTCCTAACACTAAACGATTCTTGGAGGCGAATCACAAAAGTATTCATCTCGCTGCTAATTGGGATGGAATGAATGAGAGTGGATCAGATAGTTATGATCAAGAACCGTACATAGACGGTACTACTGAGAATTTCGATCAACGCTGGGAATATATTGCAGGGATTTCTCTCTTAGAGTCAGGTCATTTTTCTATTGATTCGAATTCCGCCAATGTGTTACGCTTTAGAGATATAATACCCTATAGCAATGGACTTACATGTAATCCTCATGCAAATGACAGCAACCTGAACATCAATCTTTACCATGGGAGTGAAATCATTGCGGCTCGACCGAAGTTTGAAAACATCCCGCGCTATCAAACCCGTTATTCCCTTGATATGATCGCTGATAGTGGAGAAGGAGCAGATTATGTCCTTCCTGATTCAGCCCACGTAAATTTCACTGATGGAATGAGTGAAATTCCAGTATTAACAGCTCAAGTAGCTTCTGATAAATATAATATTATGCCAGGAGAAAATATTACTATTACTTACACGATCTCAAACATTGGAGAGGTCCCTGCGTATGATGTTTCTCTGGATGACGACTTTAATTATGGTTTTCCAGTAAATTATACGATTGTCGAAGGTGATCCCGATGATGACGAAGAGATCGAAGGATTTTGGGAATCTATTCCAGGGGGCTCTTCAGTTAACTATTCAGTCAAGATTTATTGTAATACCACAGCTGAGAATGGTTCATTTCTCTGGTTTGATCCTGTATTAGAATATCATGCTAGTAATTACGCAGATGAGAATATCTGGGCTCGTAATCCACGAGATTATGGTGGAGGATATCAGATTGATGGGAGTGAAATCCTTGTTCTCTGTGATGTTATTTCCCCGAATCTACTGGTTGAATATACACTCCCTGATACGTCGTTTGTTACGGGAGATCTAGTAACCGTCTATATGGATATTATTAACGTTGGGAATAATGCTACTGACCTTAATTGGCGTTTACCCGTGCTAGGTATTAACACTTCGGCTGTCAGTGGCTATATTGATTTCCTAGATTCCTCTGACAGCATAAGTGTAAACAGCTCCTTCATGGTTGATTATCCAGAGCGATTTAACGGTGCCTTTTTGGAATCCCGCTTCTTTTCTCCCTATTCAGATGCGTATGTCGATTATGATTTTGTCAGTAATCGAGGAGGTGCGATTCGAGTCCAGTATGCGAATGAAATTCCTATAAATCTCTATCCACAAACGCAGAAAAGTTATGGGGCTTTAATCCAACTGAGTAAATCCATCATTGATCTCGAGATTGAAAATGAAAATATTTACCAGGTGACTATAACAGCGAAAAATGTCGGTGATACTAGTGCCTACTCTGTTGATATTGATGATATTTACCCTATAGAGAATTTCACCCTAATTTCTGGGACCACTTCCACTTCATGGGATTTTCTCCCTCCCGATCTACAATTTTCCTATTCTTATGTCGTTAGTTATCCTGAAACTCTTGATTCGAGTATGCAAGTGTCATATGTAACTGCGAGTTATGATTTCGGCTTTAATTGGATTTCTGGAGCCAGTTGGGAAGGTGCCTATGACTTTGATCCAAGCGGTTCAGGAGGAGACGAAGGATTTCTTCTAGGACTTGGTTTTATTGTTTCTACACTGGTTGCCATATCCTTAGGAATTCTCCTGCTTCGAGAAAAGGAGCTGATTTAGGAGACCGATGAATCTAAGGGGATAAGAGACGAGTGTTCGATTTTCACTAAAAAGCTTTAAATCCCCACACGAGTATGAATTTGCATCTTAGGGGCTTACTGGAAAGATACCAAGATTCTGGATGTAGATGAGGATTCCTAGGTATATCCCAAATCCAATAATCACGATGAGCAAGAGAAAAAGGTAATAATAAGCTGTACGAATAATCCTCACTTTAATGTATAGGTCACCTCTGACCTTCTGATGAAGATTGTTGCGAGTCTTAAATAATCCTGCACAGCGGAAAATTTCATTATTCTTTGCATCAAAAGGAATAGGTATATCAAGGGTATTTAATAATTTACTTTTTAAACCTGCGTTTCGAGGAAAAAAAATAGGACAGGGAAAATAGTAACTGATTGCTTGTCCTAGATTGCTTTGGGGTATGAATAATCTAACTTGTAAGGCGGGAGCAGGATTAGAAGCTGGAGAGGAAGATTGGTGAGGAGGATCAGTAGGAAGAGAAATTAGTCTAATATTACGGAAGGTTAAGGGATGAACTTCCGGAAATAATAGAGGTTTATCAACAATATAGAATAACAAGAAGATAATAACAAAAGCCATAATGCCCCAAAGAAATGCGATGAAAAGAATAGCAAAAATACCCTGGGTTAACAGCTCCACGAAACTCATTCGACCATAACGTAGTAGAAATATCGGGGATATCAAGATGAATCCGAACAAGACTTTCAAGGTCATTTTAAGAATTAACAAAGTATCCCGGTAACGATAAGCATACATTCCCTCTTCTTCCATACGAATTTCCTACTCCTTGAATTTCTTTGAAATCCTTTCTATTCTCTCTTTCAAAGATTTCTTCTTCTTTCCATGATCCTTTCTTCTATAGGGTAGAGGTTTCAGGTATTTTTCTGTACCTAGTTGTACACCCAACCGATGGCGAATGTACTCATCTGGATGGGATTTGGCAATTTTTATTGCTTTAGCTACCAGAAATTTATGAGATTCGGGATAATGCTCCTCGTTTAGATCTAAAGATGGAATTAGGCTTTGTTGTACCTCTGTATGTTTACTTTTTACGAAATGTTCTAAATATAAAAGATGCTTCTTCTGCCAAATGTCCGCTAACTCGAGATACGCCTTCCGTGACTCTTCTGTCGCATTTTTTAGTGTAAATTGTGAATCTGGTTCTGCTTCGATATCAATATTTTTCATCTCGTAATTTAAGGGTATTTGTGCCCAATATAATGCGTTAACTGCGCCTGCCTGTTCAAAAGGAGGACCTCTCTCTAATATGTGTAATAGATATTCATTCACCCGTCTTGCACCAAACGCTTTCATACAGGGTTCGACAAAGGTCCGATTAAAATCTGGATTTATTTCCTCTATTGCAGCAGACATTAATGGGATAAAGAGCTCTTCTGAAAACGCGCTTAATCCCCTGATATTCGTCCCTACAAACCATTTTCTATTATCATCAGACAAATACGATTTAATCCATTCTACATCTTCCTGTGATGGATTTAAAAAAAATTCCTGAACCTCTTCTTGAATTTTCGACATTTCTTCCTTATTTTGTTCCTTACTGGCGCTTACAAACCGATTATACTTCTCTTCCCAATCCACACTCATCTTCATTCTTCCTTTGCCATCGAGTATATCTGTTACTCTGATAGTAAAGAGATTAATTACTTTTTGTCAGGATGTAAAAAAAATATCCTTCATTTTGTTTTTAAGTTAGAAGATTATATATACACAAATATCCTGTAATTACTATTTCATTTGAAGTAGAAATTTCATTGAAATTGAATTCATCTCCTTTCGAGTCCAGTCGGTTTCCCGTTGAGATTCCTTAATTAGTTTGAAAAAGTCCTAGATGGGAGTTAAACGTCTAATAATCATAATAGAGGAGAAGAGTCGGAGATTATTAGTGGGAAGTATGAGATATGCGAGTTAATTATTATAAAGTTTACATAAAAATGATAATTGTTGTTACCGTAATATTTTTGGTTCTATTTACGGTTAATGATTCAAGAAATAATTTTAAGGAAATAAAATACCAAGATTTGTCTGACACGAGCGCTAAGGTTCAAGATATTCCTGTAGGATGGATCTATGAAAGTATTCTGACTATTAAGCCAACCACACCGTTGGATAATTATCAAGTTAAGGTTATCCTTAATACATACAATTTTAATTATGCTAAAGCTAATGGTGATGGGAGTGATATTCGATTTTATGATTCTTCAGATAATAAATTGAGTTATTGGATGGAAACTTGGAATCCAGTCGGAGAATCGATTATCTGGGTGAAAATACCCACCGCGGGGACATCTACCATTCATTTATACTATGGTAATCCCTCTGCAATGTCTGAAAGTAATGGAGAGACCACTTTCCTTTTCTTTGATGATTTTAATAGTCTTAATTCTAGTAAGTGGGTCTTTGAGGGAGATTCATATTCCAATGTAAATGTAAATAGCAGTCAACTGATACTGACTTCCGCTTCTGTAACCCAATATCACGCTCAGGGTGTAAGTATTGGTTTTTCTGACATTGTTATTAATCATGGGGCTGGTTTTGGAACTACATCGACCAAATCTGCATTGTTTAACGATGATACTTGCAGTACTTATGATGAAACAATAAGTGGACTGTATGGCTATGATACAAGAACGTTTAACACAGTCCCCTATGAAAGCTGGTTCTTTGGGGAAATTCGATGGCTAGGAAATCAGTTAGTCGAATTCCATAATGGTACAACTCCCATCATTAAGACCCAATGCATCCCTAGTGATCCTCTTACTATACAATTATCAGCCAGAATGGTTGATTTTCCTGCAGGGGCTCATTATGGAGCTATGGCTACTTCAGTTGTGTCTTGGGGGCAAACTGGAAGAGCGTTGAGATTTTATAGCTGGAATCGGTATCCTTCCGATGACGATCAGCGATTACACTGTGAATGGCTGCTTGTTCGTGAATGTAATCCTGTTGAACCTATTGTAACCATTGATGGATTATGTAAAAGTATCATAAACATTAATCCTGCCACTCCAGAATCTGATTACCAAGTTAAGATTGAATTGAATCCTAATAACTTTGATTATTCACAAAGTACTCCTGGCGGGAGCGATATTCGTTTTACCGATGAAAACGATAACCCTCTCAATTATTGGGTACAATATTGGAATACTTCTGGTACATCTACCATCTGGGTAAAGATTCCAACTGCTGAAACCAATAGGTTTAACATGTTATATGGCGATTCTAGTTTAATATCGGAGAGCAATGGGGAAGCCACTTTCTTATTTTTTGAGGACTTCCTTGGAAGTTCTCTTAATGCTACTAAGTGGTGGAGTCGAACTGATACTTATAGTACTTTAACTGTATCAGGTGGCACTGTTACCCTATATACTGATACTCCTAATACCTTTGGGGCTGGTTCATCTCTAGGATTAAGTGATTTTGAAGTTGATTGGCCTCGTCAATCTTTTGGTACAAATATGACAAATGGGTTATCATTTGGTATGCTGGAACGTGGTGATAAAGTTTACACAGTGAGTTCTGCAATTGGAACTATTGAAGACCTAGTAGTCCCTCAAAGAACTTGGTTTAATGGTGAGATTCGTTGGCTCTCTGATTCACTAGTCCAATATGATAATGAATCCGCCATCTTGACACATACTGATAGCACCACGACACCAGATGGTTTGTACGGAGTAAGAATATTAACCCATTCAGGTAATTCTGGTCTGGGTTATGGTTATAGTGCGGAAATGCGCTCAATTGTTAAACCTGGACAGATAGGAAGAGCATTACACTCCTACTCTTATCATGATTATCAATATGATGGGTCAGATAAAACTTCAATTGAAGTTGACTGGGTTTTTGTTCGTAAATGCAATGTGTTAGATTCAATAGCGTCCATTGAGACCAATCCCATAATTGTTTCACCTGAACCATTGACTTATTTTTCACCAATGGAGGGTTATTATGCTGGCCCTTACGGCTTTGAAAATACTCCACCAGGTGAATTGCCAATAGGGTGGGCATATGGGATTCCTGATGGTAGTGGATTTGTCAGAGTCGAAGCAGAACTTGATGGTCATAAGAATGTTGCTCACATGCGAAAAGCTGGAGGAGGTACACGTGCCGCACTTCATAAATATTTCACTTCCAATGTCACCAAGGGAATAATCGAGTTTTGGTTCTACAAAGATACAGATTCAGCTACGGATGCTACTAAATTTGCAGTAGTAGGAGAGGGTGGGTTTATCGAGTTTGGTGTAGAGAACATGGATCTTTACGCCAATCGTTGGGTTGATAGGGTAGTTGTGGGTGATAATGTCGTAACTAAGAATATGTGGCATCATATGCAGATTGACTTTGATATTTCACAAGGAGGGTATCAAGTGGTTTTCGATGGTGTGCTTTATGGTGCTGGTTACAGCTACACATTTTTCAATGCACCAACACATTTCTACTTCTTCTCCACAGGTACTCATTGGTCAGGCTGTAATCCTAACTATGGGACATGGTATGATGCTGTTGGTTTTAATTTTGAATCTGGGTACGAGGTAGGAGCTAACCTCATTGAAGGTTTGCTACTTGATTATTCTATCCCAAACCCAGTAGACTGGGCAGGCTATTCCGTTGATGGTGATCCTATTTTGGCAATCCCTGGTAATACTGTCATTCCTATGACCGACAACGGTAATCACAATATCCAGGTTCATTGTGCTGATAGCACTGGTAATTGGTATTCCTCAAGTACTTCATCATTCCAAACCATTTTATCCGTTCCTACTATAACTGGTCCTAATGACTTTTCTATGAACTTTGGTGAACCTGGTTATTCTATACTATGGACCGTATCAGATCCTATTCCAGCAAACTATACGGTTTATAAAAATAACACTGTTCACAAAACTGGTAATTGGACAACTTCCGTTATACTTTCCCTGGATGGACTTGAAGAGGGATTACATAATTTTACACTAGTATGTAGTAATGCAGGGGGAGCAACAGCATCTGATGAAGTCTGGGTGACCGTTTTACCTGGAACTCCTGATATTACTCCTCCAACAATATCCTCTCCCGCTGATATTTCTTTCGAGGAAGGGAGTATTGGTTACTCAATTACATGGATTACATCAGATGATAGGGCTCCTCGATGGGCGACGGTACAACGAGATGCAACGTTGATTTATAGTCAAGTGTGGATTGGAAATGACATCAACATTCCTTTAGACGGACTTACAGAGGGTACCTACCTTTTTAATTGCACGCTCGAGGATGAAGCAGGTAATCAGGCTTTCGATGTAGTTATTGTAACTGTTGCACCATTTGTTCCAGATGTTGATTCTCCAAGTATCACTTCTCCTGGATCACTTATTTATGAGGTTGATTCAGTTGATAATACATTGGATTGGATTTGTGCTGATGCTCATCCTTATGCATACCAAATCTCAAAAGACGATGAGGTTTTAGTATATTCTCCTTGGCATGGAGAGAATATAACCTTAAACGTTGATGGATTACCAATTGGTACATATCTATATAACATCACTCTTTGGGATTTATCGGGGAATACAGCTTTTGATGCCGTTCAGGTAATAGTCACTCCATTAGTACCTGATACAACACCACCAACAGTCAGTGATCCCGCGGAGCAAGTTATAGCTGAAAATATGCGTGGAACGATAACTTGGGAAGTTTTTGATGAACATCCAAGTGTGTGTGTGATTTATCGAAATGGAACAATTGTCTATTCTCTAGGTCATTGGTCGTCTGGACTAGTTCAATATTCATTTGTATCTCTCCCACTTGGTACTTGGGAATTTACTCTCACCGTGTGGGATGAAGCAGGTAATAGTGCATCAGGTAGTACAATTGTAAAAGTATCACCAGGAAGTATTTATGACATTACATCACCAGAAATCTCTCATCCGGCAGATTTAAACATTATATATGGTACTACAGGTAACATAATTAGCTTTTTCTTATTTGATCAACATCCAGAGGGATATCAAGTATTCATTGATACCTCTCTCATTTCTGAGCATACCTGGTCTATCCCTAATATTGGTGTCAATGTTTCAGTTGATGGTCTCGGTATCGGGACTTATACGATTGAGATTTTTGCTTGGGATAGCTATAAGAACAATGAAACAAGATCAGTTGTGGTTACTGTTGAAGGAGATCTGGATCCCCCAGAAATAACTCCTGTTCCTGACATGATTGTATCAAAAGGATCTGGGATTATAACATGGATTGCTTCTGATCGTGCTCCTGCCCGCTATCAAATTATTAACCTTACTGACGGTAGTTCTCTTGTTGATGCCGCTTGGGATGGTTCCGACATTGCCTTCGATTTACGATTCTTCGAAATTGGAGAATATCACTTTCGTTGTGTAGTATTTGATGTTTCGGGGAATTTTGCCATGGATGATGTTAGAGTTACTATAGAAAAATCTCAAGGAGCTCCAGGATTTGATTTTTTAACTAGCTTACTGATCATTTCAGTAATAATTGTGTTTAGAAAGATATTTATGTTTAAAAGGAGGTTTAGGACATGAAAGTTTCATTAAAAGATTATAGAATAAAGATAGTTTCATTTGTTCTTATTTCGCTTATAGTATATTCGAGTATAGCGACTATAAACATTGATTCTCAAGCACAGTCTCTTCAGACCCGTCTTCAGAAATTAGCTGAAGAATCCGATGATATATTATCCGATGTCCAAGAAAATGTCCAGAATGATCTAAACCAGCAAATCTCTCCTTCTGAGGTGTCAATGCCTTTATCACCTGAAGAATTCTCCGATATTTCGAGGATTTTAGAAAAAACTCTCTATGATAGCTGGATAGCTTCACCAGAGTATTCATTCTCTAAAGAAACCATAAAAGGTTGGGAGGTTACCCAAGAAAAATCCCCTGAAAAAGCTAGCCTACTACTTAAGACGAATCTCCAAGGTACAGAATACAGTGAAGAAACAATTTACTCTCAGAAACCTGCTATAAGAGTTTTTGATTTCAAAGACTCATTATTTACCAATATTTCAGTCCCAGTTCTAGCCAAAACTGAAATGCCAGAGGATTTTGTCCCTGAATACACAACAACTACTCACCGAGTTATGTTTGGTTTTCGTTTACCTAGTGTACATATCGATAAGACAATTCGATATAAAATACCTCTTGTTGAGAAATTCAAAGCTTGGTTTAAATTTGATATGAAAATCAATCTCTATTTTCCAGTAGATTTGGAAATAACACATCCAACAAGAGTATTTGAAGGACAAGAATATGAATATTCATGTAAAGTGATACCCCTCAACATTGATGGGAATGAATATGAATTCACCTTTAAAATGAGATATGGATATAAAAAATGGAAGTGGAGAGTTTGGAGCAAATGCAAAAAATACAAGAGAACCCCGATACTTAAAATAAGGTATTGTGCTAAACGAAAGTGGTATGCAGGTTGGAAACTAAGATCAAGTTACTCAAAGAGTAGAGGTTTTTCTGAGAAAAAATCGTTTACAACCCCTCTTGGTGGAGACAAAATCTCCTTTACTTTGCCTGAAGTAAAAGTTGGTGGTCTTGGTGGAAGTTGGGGAGATTTGATCTCATTTTATGTTTCCCTAGGGGAAACTGATCTCTATGGTGAGTCAATTACTGGATTTATGATAACTTCTCCTAATCTTTGGAATTCTCGTTTAATCAGTTGGAACGAAGCAGACCAAACTGCATCGACTTCATTTACAATACTGAGTCATAAATTAATTTCTAACCTAGAATTTTCGATAACTGGACTCACTTATTGGTTGAAGAGAATGGTGTTTCATCCATATATTAAGGTGAAATTTGAGGGATTACTATCTTGGATAGGGAGTAAAAAGTACTATCTTCCAGAATTTGACATATCCGCTCCGTTACCGATCTTCACCAATGATTTGTTCAAATCGAGTGGTGTTAGTGTTACAGAAGATTATTCAGCTATTTACGATTTCGATATGACAGTAACCAAAGTTCAAGACCTTGCTCCGTCTCCTTATGGTCCTTTTCAACAATTTGAAATCGATTTGACAAATTCGAATTTAAATCCTGATCAGTCAGATACAATAGAACTAGAGGTTTCGGGATTACCCAAGGGTTTCCGTTATGAGTTTGATTTAGATCCTGCCCTTTATAAACTTTCAGGATCAGATGTGGCTGACCCTGGTAGTTTTACTATTGAATATGGTGGGGATTTACCTGGTGAAACAGAGGGAGCGTCCTTTAGTTCGATAATTGAGCCTAATACTAACCCATTTGGGGTGGCCGGTCAAAGTACGGCAAGATTAAATATCTATGGACCTGAATATACAGATGCTCCTCCAGGGGATTGGTCCTTTGATATTACCGCTACTTCTCTGCAAAGTGTCCATTATGAATTACCCGACTCCTCAATCACCCAAACTGCAGTATTAACTGTTCCAGAGATCCATGGAGTTGATCTTGAGTTTGCATCATACCTTTTAGATGGAATGGTAATTAACCATGGTGACAATGTATCCATCGATTTTTCAGGACAAAATTTGGGAAATATGAATGATGTAATTAATGTCACTGCTCAACTGAATACTGGAATGGTCAACCATACATGGTCAGAAGAGTTTAATGTAGATCCTTATGGTTCAGAACCTAATGATCATATCTTAAGCTCTTTTACATTTGTCTTTGATAAATCAGATGTATTTCCTAGTCCAGGTCTTTATGACTTCGAAGTAACAGCCAATAGTTCCTTAACACCCTTTGTTGATAAACAATTAAGTCTAACTCTTAATTTTTCGGAAGCCTATGATGTTGAGGCCACTATATCACCTACAAATACTACAGTATTTGCCAATTGGGAAACGAATTTTACTCTCAGTATCAATAATACTGGTAACTCAAATGACACTTTCACCATTGAGTCAACTGTATGGGATTATTACCTCATTTATCCTTCTAGAATCGTCAATGTTACATCTATGGAGCAACAAGAGGTCATTATCACCCTCAGAATTCCTGATCCAGACTTCATTACCCCAGATACATATAATTTCGGTATCATTGTAACCTCAGAAAAGAGTGGTGCTCAGCTGGTCTTCTCTGCTTGTGAAGTTGCTATTACTATTCTCAGACCTGATAGGGTGGCCCCCGCTATTACTTTGCGCGAACCTTTCTACAGGGATGATATGTATATTTATCCAGAATCTCCATTGACCCACAATTTTACTTGGCAAGCTGTAGACGATTATCCGAGATTTTATACTGTTTTCATTAATGACACAGAATATGATACTAGATCTTGGACAAATGCAACATTGGTTGATGTTCCTGTCACTGGGACGAATCCATTAGCAGTAGGTGTTTATAATATCACGATAGCCTTTAATGATAGTAGCGACAATATTGCAACAGATCAGATTTGGCTTGAGATTGTTCCCCAAGATGTTGACAATCCCATTATTGATTATCTTCCAGGAAAAGAGATTTTTCCAGTAAATTACTACACTAATATTGAAATTTATTGGGAGTGCTCTGAAGACTTTATATACACTTTAACCTTGTATCGCAATGGTTTACCTATTCCGTTAACCTACTTGGATAATTTCTGCTTTAAATGGAATGTAGATGATCCACGAAACTGGACTATGAAACATATTATTGTACCTGGTACGTTAGTAGAAGGAATTTGGAACTTCACCATGGTTCTTCAAGACATGAGTAATAACATCGCAAAAAGCACTGTTTTCATTACTATAACACCAATTGATGTTACAGATCCCAATTTACTTGCCCTTCCTAGCGCTTCTTCATTATTAGGTTATGGAAACACGATCTCAGCAACAGCAAATGATACTAATCCTTGGTACTATGAGCTGAAAATGGATAACACCACTCTCCTACATACAGGAGACTGGCTAAATACTAATCCTATAAGTGTTAATGTCGATACATTGGCTATTTCTGTTGGTCCTCACGAGTTGTTCTTTAACGTATATGATCTTGCGGGTAATCTCTATAGCCACCAATGGACTTTTACTCTTGTTGATGTTGACCCACCAGAAATGATTATTGGACCAGCTTCCCAAATCACCATATTTGAACACAACTATACTAAGCTTGAGTTGCCATATTGGTCAATCATGGATCTTGATTCACGACCAGGTACATATGAAATCTTAAGAGATGGCATATCGATTGCTACTGGTGTTTGGGTTGAAAATAATGGAACTTTTGATCTTCCATGGGCTGGATTAGATCCCGGTGTTTATGTATATGACGCCTATTTCCGAGATGCTACCGGTAACAGTCTTTACTCTTCTATTGAAGTTACAATGTTAGATATAATTAAACCTCTAATTATGTCTATTGGAAGGCTTCAGTATGAACCTCTATATTCTCCGAATTGGTTTGAATTTTTGGTAAACGAGCTTCATCCTTCTCAATACCGATTATACAGGAATAACACTCTCATCGAAGATGAACCATTAATCACAGGTGACCCCTATGTATTCGTTAGTTTACTTGGATTATCAACAGGTATTTACGAGTTTACGTTGGTTGTTGAAGATGAATCTGCTAATGTGGGTGAAATATCTATAATCGTTAAGGTTACAGATTTTACTCCCCCCCTTATAATCCAACCTAATGATTTAATCATATCTGAAGGGACATCTGGTCATCTCCTAAGATGGTTTATACTTGAAGCAAACCCGAATAACTACTCTATTTATGTAGACGGTACTTTACGTTCATCAGGTACATTAATTACTACTAATCTTTCAGTTTCATTAGATGATCTAACTTTGGGTACGCATGCGTTCGTTTTAGTTGTTTATGATCAATTCGGCTTGTCTCACACCTGTACGTCCTATGTATCCTTGGTAGATATAACCACACCAACGCTTACTCACATTTCAGATTGTCGATTTGTTAGCGGGGATCCAGATATCAAATTAACTTGGTCTGCTTTTGATTTACACCCCGCAAATTATGAGTTCAAACGGAATGAGGATTCATTAGGTCAATTTAGCTGGGATGGATCAGACATTGTGCTTCATCTTGTCGGATGGCCAGCTGGTAATCACACACTCTATTTAGAAGTGAGAGACTCGTCAGGAAACATAGCCACTGATGAATTGCTGATTAATCTCGTCCTAGAGGAAAAAATTCTAACTGAACCTAGCGTAGATACTCCTGGATTCCGCTTAGTACTTGTTGGATTAGCTGTTATATTTCTTATTAATTTCAAGACAACCAAAAGGAAGAAAAAGTAGCTATAGGTGAACTCTAGCCATTCAAAAGATATCAATCGTCTTTTGGATGGTGTTTTTTTCTTTCCAGTGTTATATAATTTTAATTTCGTTTGATGCACGATTCCACTCGATAGTGATAGGTTTATTGACTGGTCGATATTGTTCATTTAAGACTGATGCATTAAAGAAATGTGTCCCATTGACGAACTTATATCCATATCCACCATGAATATGTCCAAAGACATGAATCTTCGGTCTAATTTTCTCTATTCTTATTTTCAATATTTCGCAACCTAACTGTGGTTCATTGTACGGAGGTCCACTAACATCCAAGTAGTCTTGTGGTGGCCCATGAGTAATTAGTATATCCGTATTGTCTGGAATCGCCTCCCATTTAGCTTTTAATTCTATCCCACCTCTTGGTAAATTAAATGCCCAATCAAAAAATTCTGGTTGCCAAGGACTTCCATAGATTGTAATAGGAGATTCTATGTTTTCACCTTCCCCAATTACTAGCTCTTCATCCTGTAAATATGTTATGTTCTGAAATAATTGAATGATTTGTTTAACATCTTCTAATTGATTCTCAAATTTAAGGTCATGATTCCCTGCAATGAATATAAGTGTCTCGTACTTTTGAACTGAGAACCATTTACAAAACTCTAGTATTTCCGCTTGATCATAACCACTATCCATTATATCACCCGCATGAATCAACATATTTCCTCCTGGTAATTCCAGTTTGTTATGCAAAGTGTGTGTATCTGCTATCAATGTGATTCTCATTGTCCCAATTTCCTTCTCAATATTCCTTATTATAATAATAGATAGTCCATCTAGCTAGATTTATCTTAGTTTTTTAAACACTCCATCAACCACTTGTAAGACATACACTCGTCCTTTTAGTCCCCACATGATTTGGTGTCCCGCTTGCGCTTGTTTTGCCCAGCGAGATCCTTTATCAGGATTTTGTTCAATATAAAATATTCCATCGACTGTGATACATCGCAATCCTCCCCGAGTAGTACCAATACGATATGAACCCTCCTCTAATTCGACTTTTTCTTGATCTGAAAAGAGTGCCTCAAATATATTGATTGCTCGAGAGGCCAGATCGCTCATCCACTCAACTCCTGAACGTCTTAAAGAAAATATCAACAATTTGCAGTTATTATATTTTGATATTCGAGATTTATCAGAATTCCTGTTCCTTTTGCAGTATCAATGAATATCAATTCGACGAAAAACTCACCATACGAAATTTGAATCATTTAGGAACTACATTTAGATTTTTTTTAGCCTTAAGTCTTGACGAAGTAAATTTATATAGTCTTTAGTCTGTCTACCTGTTGAGGAGATTGAAAAAAAATCAAATAAATGTCGAAATGATTCCTGATTCTGAGCTGAAGCCCAAATTTGAATCTGAGGACGATATCGGGTTTGGACAGATTAAAACTGATCGAATGTTCACAGCTAGATATAAAGATGGAGTTTGGCAAGAATTCACGATAAAAAAATACTCTAAAATAGTTCTAGATCCGACTGCTGTTTGTTTTCATTATGGGCAGACTATTTTTGAGGGGCAGAAAGCATTTCTCACTTCAGATGGCCAGCTTCAGTTATTTCGGCCTGAACAAAATATTGCTCGTTTCAACCTATCTGCAAAACGAATGATGATGCCCACAATTGATCCTAATATTTATCTTACAGGACTAAAAGAGCTGTTACGTTTGGAAAAAGATTGGGCTCCTAAATCAGTAGGCTCCTCTATTTATATTCGTCCTGCGATGATTGGGATAGAACCAAGTATTGGATTGCGAGCTTCAAACGAATATTTATTTTTCATTATTCTGTTACCCTCTAAAGCCTATTTTCCTGAAATCCTGAAGATATATGTAAGTGAGCGATACATACGGACCGCACCTGGTGGGATGGGTTCAGCTAAAACAGGAGGCAATTATGGGGGTAGTTTATTAGAAGAGCATAATGCAAAGAAAAAGGGATTTCATGCAGTTTTATGGCTTGATGCTATCCATCGACGCTTTGTAGAAGAAGTGGGTGCCATGAATATTTTCTTTGTCTATAATGATAATGTCTATACGACTCCTCTTGAGCAGGATACTATTGTACATGGGATTACACGCGATTGTACAATAAAGCTCTTGCAAGATATTGGTTATAAGGTGAAAGAAGAATCATTAGCCATTGAGGATATTATAAAAGGGATCAAGGATGGAACGGTAACTGAAAGTTTTGGTACAGGCACAGCTGCCTCTATTGCCCCTGTGGGGAGTATTTATTATCAAAATGTAGATTATGTGATGAATAACTTTACAATAGGATCTGTTACACAAAAAGTAAGAGAAAAACTCCTTGGTATCCAATATGGGAAAATACCAGATCCGTACGGATGGATCGTTCCAGTTGAATGAAATCTACCATTAAAGGCAATTAATGGAGAAAACGTTCACTACTAGATCAAAATTGGATTAAATCACTAAATCTCTCTTCAGGAAGCAAGCAATGCACTCAGAAGAACATTACATCGAATATTGGAAAAAAGAATTCTTTTCAGGCCGTAAAAGAAAAGCAGAGAGAGGGATGATCCATTTAGTTACCTCTCTAGGTCTCACCAGTTGGTATTCAACGCCCCCTACGAATGATCCTTTATTTCTCATTAGTGTCACACGGAAACGGAGTGACCGACGAACTAGATACTGCATTGGATACTGTTACGCCCATCGAAAAACATTGGTAGATATAATCCTCCAAAATTTTCGTGATAACAGTTTTACAAACTGCAAAAAGTTATTAATCCTCAAAGAAAAGGTGTATCAATCATTCTCCCACCGAGAGCACAAAACGTTACAGAAAAATAATATCGAGGTTTGGGAATTAACTGATTTCTTAAGAATTTCGGTCAAATTGTTCCTCAAATATGAGGAGTGGGTTTACAGTGGCAGACAACGCACCTATACAGAATTATTGGATTACAGCGAGCTGAACCCATTACTACCAAAAAACGCCTCTATTGCGGATCTTGGATCTGGAGGTGATACATCTGGGATGGTAAAGTTCTTAGTTAAATCAGGTTTTAAAGTTACAACATTCGATAGGTTTGATATGACGGAAGATGAAGTGAAGTTTCGGTATCTCGTTACATTTGTAAAGGGTAATTTTTTTGTAGATTTACATAAGCTTCCTCCAAGTTCCTTTGATGGGGTCACCTCAATTCTAGCTATCTTTGTTAGTGAGAAGAATACCATCCAAGAGTTTAAATCGTTGTTTAATTCGATTCAACAAATACTCAAACCTCTAGGGTATTTTTTCATTACTATAGGTGCTTATGATTACTCACGCGACACATTTTATGATATTGCAGAAGAAACAATCAATGATCTACAAAATGTGATTAGAAGCAGTGGTTTTCATATTCTGAAGTTTACAAGATTCATGGATCCAGATATCACTAGTAGAAATGTTCGAATTCTTGCTCAAAAAAGTGTTTAATTTTCCTCGATCTCTGATTAGATCTCCGATTTCAAGAAACTTTTCACTTTCTTGGATATTTCTTAGGGTCTTTTCCACTTTTAGTAATAAATTACACAATTACTTTGGATTTCATGTGTTGATTTAATGTTAAATCTTACCGTCAACCACTGAATTGTTTAAGAGCTTTTCATATTATTTGGAAATAATTTTCGAGTAGTGAACCAAACTATTAATTGTCTACCCAGTGCACATACCCATTTCGATGTTTTGTCGGAGAAAACTTACTAGAAACCATTAAATAAGAATTTAAAGAAATTTTAATTCCGAAGAACAGCAACTATTGTTGTCTCTGACAGTATTATATTTGTTGCACTTTGGTATAGGTAAATACTCTGGAAAGTTAATCCAATGGCTGAGATGAAATCGACCGCCTCGTTTTTTCCTGCCACTCGGATCGAAATAAAAGTACACACACAACCTAATATAAGAATTTTTTATGTCATGTAAATGAATTTGGATTTGTAGCTTATGGCTGAAATTAAATCAATCGCTTCATTCATTCCTGCTAATCGGCTGGAAATAGAGGAGTTAGTTGATCATTATCATTCAATGTCGCAATTGCATTATAAAACCGCATTGCGTATGATGAAAGACACGGTTAACCGTTTCAGAGGAAAAGCACTACGTTCTGTTCGGTGGGTTTACAATCAACGTCTCTTATTAAGAGAAAAAATTGTCCCTGGACCGAATGAAGATGCTTTAACTGCAGGCATTAGGAGTTTAAATTATGCTGTTAAACGCGCTGATATTGATCCTACTCAAATTGATGCGTTGTTCGTTGTTTCTGAATCTTATCCTTATGCTGTAAAATCATCCACCGCTATTGCTGGAAAAGCAGGTTTGACGAATATACGTTTTGGTGTTCGAGGAGAATTTGCATGTAAGCCCTTCGGGGAATTTTTAGAAATTGGTGCAGCCTTGATCGATGCTGATCGATGCAGATATGTAGCTATTACGGCAACTGATGCTTCACAGGGAGCTCCTGGTGATGATCTAGAATTTTCTGCCTCCTTTTATTCAACCACGATAATTTTAGGTAAAGATGATGGAATCGCTGAAATAAAAGGCCGCACTTCAGTAAACTATGACTTCTCCGATTTCGTTAGAAAAGAAGGAATGAGTTTTCCCGAACATGAGGGTCAAGGTACAAGTTTAGCTTTTCGTGGAATGATTTTATCTGCCGTAAAAAAGCATGTGGAAAGGTATGATATTGATCCTACCTGTCTTCCCAATAAAACATGGGTTATTCATAGTCCTAATGGTTCATTCCCCAATGAAGCTCTGCTTGATGTCTCCAACCATTTTGGTGTCACACTTGCGAAAAAAGAATTTGATGATGACGGACGTATGCTGGGCATCAAACCCGAGGTAAAAGTTTCAAATCTCGCCCCGAATATTGCCAATGGATACTCGGCTACTGTTCCCACTGCACTGTGTGACGCCATTGAAAGAGCCAAGAAAGGTGAAGAAATTATGACCGTGCTTTATGGTTCTGGTGCTGGTTCTGATGTCATTAGTATTAATGTTAAACAAAATGGTTCAAAATCGGCGAATAATGGTGTACCTACTGTTCAGGAACAGATTGAATATAAGCAAAAAATATCTGTTGATGATTATATTAAATTCCGTGATAACCCCGATAACGCTGCTAAACATATTGCTCTGATTGAATATGAACCTATCTCAGAAGATTATTATGAAGTTGAAGGCTGCCCCAAATGTGGAGCAGTCTATTTTGGTGATAGCTGGAGTAAAGAGAATTTTCCAGATTTTGCTCCTCCTCGGAAATTTGAACAGCTCAAGGGGAAATGTTTACGTGGAATTAAGAAGGATAGTTCTGATGCCAAACGAATTTGTGGAGAAGAATTAGAGACTGCTAAAATTCCAAAACGAGCAAAAATCACAAATGTACACTTCTATGGTCCGAATGTGAAGAAAGCTGCAGGTCAACCAGGAAATCCCTACTGGGCTATGTTTGACCAAGGTATGGTAAGAGGTTTCAATTACAATCCTAAAATCTGTAACTTCACTGAAGGCGAAGAAGTTAAGGCCGTTGTTGGTCGCTGGAGACCTAATCCCAAAGATTGGGTTCCTCTTTTGTATGTCCCTATGTTTACTCATTTACGCAGGGATTTTAAATCAAATTAAGTAGTAACCCACGATTCTAGGTTATTTTGATGAAATCATCTTCAAAATCCTTTTCTTTATTATTTCGTGAATGTTTTCATCTTATTTTTGGCAAGTGGGGCAGTAATAGGTACTTCGATTATTCTGGATAATTTTCTCAATTTTCGTGTTACATTCAGGACAAGATTCATCTAATCTTTGATATACTTTATGCCAGCGTTGAGCTTGTCCTTCCTCACCTGATGGGAGTCTATACCTTGCATCGAATGAACTTCCTTTATCATGAAATGCTCTGAGAAGTGTTTTTGATATTGATTTTCCTAATAATTCAGCCTCCTCTTCAGATAATGTAGACACTTTCCGTTCAGGATGAATTTTTGCTTCATACAGTGATTCTGCTTTGTAGATATTTCCGATACCTGAAACTAATCGAGCGTCCATTAATAAATCTCCGATCTGTTTTTGTTGAAAACGTTGTTCCCCAAGTCTCGTTAAGTATTCCTCGAGAGGAAAAGGATCGGTTAATCCATCTATTCCTAATTTTTTGATTGGAGGATATTTTTTTATCTCTTCCATCGATGGAAAGGTTCTGAATTGTCCAAAATTTCGACTATCATCAAAGACTGCATGTGGAGGACTTTTCATTCTCACGATAACTTTGGGATGAGTGGTTTTGTTCTCAATTTCTTTTAATGATTTGATCATTGTCCAACGACCAGTCATACCAAGGTGATTCAGAATAACTGGTTCGTTCTCAAACTCCCAAACGAGAAATTTGTTAAATCGATGAATATCTCTGGTTTTTTGAGATGAGAAATGGGAAAATTCATGCTCTTTTCCTTGATACTTTGGGTACTTTTGTGACAGAGGGGTGAAAGTGATTTTGTCAATTTCTTGATTTTGTAGTTGTAATAGTTCTCTACGAACAGCCTCAACTTCAGGTCCTTCAGGCATCAGTCATTCTCCTTGTAATTTCTTGCTAAAATCCTCTCCACTAAATTGGAACAACGCGGAAGCTCCCAACACGATCATAATTATCCCAAGCATTTGACCAATCGGAACAACCTCTGAAAAGATAAGTATTCCGTAAATTAGGGGAAGAAGAGTAGCGAAGCTGTTAAACAGAGGGACAATAATTGTGGCACGTTCTTGTTGAAATGCTGTCTGCAGGGTGATGAATGAGAGAATCTGAAATATTCCAACTAAGATCAATGTCATTACCAACAAAATAAATTCATCAATCACAAAAGAAATCATCTTAGTAAACGCAGAACCCATACCAGCCGTTATTCCTGATAAAATTCCTAGTACACTCCCATTTTTAAGGGGAAATAAAAGTTTTTGACAAATAACAAGGAATATCATACCAACTATAAAAATACTAGTCATTAACAAGAGTAATACTGCATCTAACTCTTTTATATCAACTTGCTTCGATGTAGAAAAGATAGGTATGAAGACAACTCCGAGTAGAATAGCAATAAATCCCATCCACTCATACACATGCAAAGATTCCTGTAAATAAAAATAGGCAATTCCTGCAAGAACAACCACTCCTGCATTACTTAAGGGGGCTATTACAGTTAACGGTGCTACAGCAATTGCGATCAGAAAGAATAACCAACCAGTAGTCGTTAAAGTCGTACCAAGTATCCATTTTCTGCAGGTGACTATTTGTTGCAGCTTGAGTTTAATATCTGTTGGTGTAAAGGAAGGCAATTGTGATGCTTCACTTTTTTGGAGAACAAAGCCAATATTAAGGATGATCGTTCCAATTAATGCAATGAAAATGGGGATAAGCATAGATAAGCCCTTTGTTTTATGAGTTAGAGTAAAATCTTTACTTTTTCTAGTGATCGTGACATGATTTGGGTTCGAGTATATGTAGATAATGGGTTTTTCGTTAAATTCAGATATCTTAGAGAGGGTAGTGACAGAAGCGTTTCTGGAATTGATGTAAGCTGGTTTTGTTGTACATCAATGTTCTTGAGTCTGGGTAATTGTCCTATTGTTTTTGGGAGCTCATGTAGTTCATTGATACTTAGATCAAGCTTTTCAAGAGCTTTAAGATCACCAAAGTTATCGGGTAAGGAATGAATTGAGCAGGAGTACGCAAAGAAGAATTTTAGCTTTTTTAACTTAGTAAAGTTGGCTGGTAAGACTGGAATTTGATTTTTTGACATTGAGAGTTCAACCAACCCAGTTAAATCCCCAAATGATTCAGGAAGCTGGAGTAAATCATTCTTCGTAAGGCCGAGTTCTCGTAAGTTACCCCACTTCCTCAAATCTTCTGGGAATTCAGAAAGTTTATTCTCAACAAGGTGAAGAATTTTTAATGAGGATAGAGATAATAAACAATCTGGCACAATAGAGAATAGATTTCTTGAAAGAATTATTTCTTCTACTGACTTTAATTGAGCTAGCTCTCTGGGAAGAGTCGTTAGT
>JAEOTM010000041.1 GCA_016839815.1 Candidatus Hodarchaeota archaeon | reverse complement strand
GGGTGTTCCATTTTCAGCATTCAATACCTATGGTAGTCGTCGTGGTAATCATGAAATCATGATGCGGGGTACTCTTGCCAATATTCGAGTTAGAAATCAACTTACTCCTTCTAAAGAAGGATGGTGGACTATTCATCATCCTAGTGGAGAATTGACTAGTTTTTATGATGCAGCCATGAAATATGTGGAAGATGCCACACCAACAATAGTTCTAGGTTCTGCATTATACGGTGTAGGTAGTTCACGGGATTGGGCTGCTAAAGGAGTTGCATTACTAGGTGCACAAGCAGTTTTTGCTAAAAGCTTTGAACGAATCCATAGATCTAATCTTGTTGGAATGGGTGTTTTACCGCTGGAATTCGAAGAAGGCCAAGGTTGGCAGGAATTAGGTTTGGATGGTACTGAAACTTATGACATTCTAGGTCTTGATGCAGGTTTAACACCGAAAATGAAGCTAGATGTTGTGGCTACTAAGAGTAATGGATCAACTTCCAAATTTTCAGTAACCGCACGAGTCGATGCTGAAATTGAAATCGAATATTTCAAACATGGTGGAATCTTACAATATCTAGTAGCTTCTGTGATCAATAAGTAGTCTTGGGGTTAAAATCCCCAAGCTCCCTTATCTCTAGCTCTTTTAATTTCTAGAATTTGCCCTGCATGTGTGAATACGTGATTAAAATGAAGAACTAACACTTTCATATGATTCCGGTTTTTCCAATGTGGAGGTAGCAGAGGTGAATCATCCGGAAATTCGTCTAACCAAGTGTCATCTTTTGCCATAAGTTCATTAACAATTTTTCCAGTTACTAACTGGAAAGTTTTGAATACATCATCTATAGTAATTTGTGAAGTAAATTCTCCCTCAGTAGCAAATCCAAATAATGTGAAATACTCTTCAGGGAGTATCTGTTCCTTTCCGAGCAGAAACTGATAAACCATTTGCTCATGAGAATATAATACGTGGCCTACTATCCAACCTGCCGCAGGTGCAGGAATATCAACGTTTTTATCTCTCCAACTTAGATCTTCATGAGTCATATCCTTTGTAACAAATTTCATCTGATTCTCTAATGCAAAACAAAATGATCTAATTACTGACATAGCTCTCATTAACAACACCTATTCTCGAGAAATTTTATGATTTAAAAAGTAAGACTGTAACAGTGTTCTTTTATATTTTTCAGTTATAATACCCTTACATCCAGATGTGGATATTGAAGACGCTCTTAACTTGTGGTTTATATGAGAGTTCAACGAAAAAAGGTTTTATTAGTTTTTTTCCCTTTTTTGATTCTCATACTAACTTTTCTTGTGATAAGATTCCTTTCGGAATTCGATTCAAATCCACTAGATGCTACTTGGACATTAAGACAGTTAATTCTCGGGTTGTTCATTTTTACGAGTTTTTCCTTTATTCCAAGATTTATTCAGTTATATTTTCTCAATTCATTCCCATGGGTTTCTGTAAATCTATCTCATCATAGGGGATCCTTAAAAAGTCATGAACTGAAGTACAAGAATCATTCTTTCTGCACTGGATGCACGGGTTCAGTTATTAGTATTTTAATTGCTAACAGCTGTTTAATATTATATTTTTACATTCCCTCCATATTTTCATCGATAGATACTTCATTGTTATTTTTAACTGGGGTATTTCTTATATTGGTAACATATTGCAGATATTTCACCGAATTTTCAGCTATACTTAGAGTAATACAGCATTCCGCTCTATTTCTAGGTATATCATTGCTTATAATTGCTGAGGACATCGTTTTTCAATCTGCGCTCTTTATTGTCCTTCTATTACCAACTTGGGTGAGTTTTTTACTTGTTCGAGTCAAATTAAGTGGAATTGACCATCGTGAAAACTAAAGAATCAAGAATTATTTTGATAATGAGAGATGATATAATAATAAGAGAAAAATGAACTATTGTTATTTAAGTGTAGAAGAGTGGAAATTGCAGCTGTCGTGGGTTTATGGTTTTTCGCAATACTCTTAGGTATTAAGCATTCGTTTGATGCTGATCATCTTGTGGCAGTCACAGGAGTATTGAGTAATGCGTCGAGTACGAAATACACTACTAAACTAAGCATTAGTTGGGCTCTGGGCCATATGATTACAGCATCAATTCTTACTATCATATTGTTTTCTTTCAAAGAAACCCTTCTAAAAGAAATACTGGAAAATGCAGAGCTTCTTGTGCCTTTCATGCTAATTGTGATTGCATTATTGACTTTAGCTTGGGAATTTGATTTAATCCATTTTCATAGACATAAACACATTCAGAATGACATAGAAAAAGGCAGAGAACACACTCACCTTCATCTTCATTGGCCTAAATTAAATGAACATGGAACAATGATGGGTATCGGAATTATCCATGGTTTAGCAAGTAATGATGAATTATTGTTGCTATTTACCTCTACTTTAGCTTTTGATGAGTTATGGGCTATTCTGGTGGGAGTTATGTTCTTTACTGTGGGCGTGATTGGTGGAATGGTTACATATGGTTGGCTGATGAATTTTCCAAATCAGCGATGGGGAGAAAAACGTGTTACAAGAGTAGTTAATGTGACAATTGCAACTGTAACAATTGCTTATGCGGTTTGGTTATTACTTGGCCTCGAGGGGATAAATGTAGTTGAAGTCTTATCTTCTCTGTTTTGAATAGATGCGAAGAATAATTAAATACAATATAATTGAGAGGTCGATTAGTCGAGGTAATGACATTGGATTCTTTTGAGTTTTTAGTTATGTTTTATGGCACTGTAGCAGGTTTAGCTACGCTGTTAGGTATTATTCTCATGCGTAGCAAGCAAGAGTGGGCAATTAAGAGGTCTCAATATGTCAATTCATTCGCCGCAGGACTGATCTTGGCTTTAGTATTCTTCCATCTGTTACCTGAAGCATCAGAGCTCTCTGAAACTCTAGCTTTTCCTACGATTTTTCTTGGATTTTTTGGGTTTTATGTCCTAGAAAATTTTATTGTGATTCACTCAGGAAGTGAACTACACTTTCATGAGAGTGATCCATGTTTGCAACATGTCCCTGAGATAAATGGAATGATGGCTTTTTCGGGATTAGCTCTTCATTCCTTAATTGATGGTGTCATTATCGGTGTTGGATTCGAACTGGGGACAGAAATTGGGATTTTAGCTGCTCTAGCAGTAATTGCACATGAAGTTCCGGAAGGAGTAACGTCATTTGCTTTAATAAATGAAACACTCCCTGAAAAATCATTGATTCTTTCTCTGATAGTTGCTTTCGCAACACCGTTGGGTGCATTAGTTTCTCTAATCTTCATTCATAGTTTGACTGATAATTTTATTGGGATTTTATTAGCTCTAGCAGCTGGAACATTTATCTACGTATCTGCATCTGATTTAATACCACAGACCCATGGTAGGCAGAATTTGAAGACGATGGTGTCCTTCCTTCTTGGCGCATTTGTAATTATCCTAATTTCTATGATTCCTTAATTGTAAACTAAATTCCTCATACTCTAGGGGTAGCTATTTCTTGTATTTTTCGGTTAACTAGGAAATTACCAAACCATAGAAAAGCTATGGCAACTACGAAACAGATAATAGGTAATTGAAATAAAAGGTCGTTTGTTGGTTGCAGATATAAGACTAACAGTGTTGTTACAAGGCTAGGGAAGAAGAGATATGCACCCGTTCGGAGAAACCAAAACCCATTTGATCCATATCCTGGGTTATAATGTCGAGTTAATCCACCAAAAGCTGCAGCATCGGTGATGATATTAATCATTGTTTCATCATTAGGAGGACCATCAGGAAAGTGAACAAGTACTCTCCTAAACTTCTTGCGAAATATACCAAAGGAAAGGAGCTCAAACATACCAAAGAAGATAGCTAGTACAAACTCAATACCCAATACACTAAGAGTAATGAAATAAGGAGCTAGATAGATGATGAGTAGAAACACCAATATAATAGCAAAAAAGGCTACTAATGCCCCTGCGCTATCACTATTAGAGTCACAATCACTATTTGTATTGCAACTACTCGAATTACAGCTAGAATCGCTAGATCGACAACTACTTGAGGGTGTCCGTCCCGTCCGTGCCCCAGATGACCGACCTCTACCTCTACTCCGTCCACTGGAGTAACTAGATGATGAAGTGCGAGTAGATCGGCCACAATTAATATCCCCACAGTAATAATACCCTCGGCAACAGATTTCATCCACCATTGCTGCTCCTGTTCCATCACCAAACTCTTGTACTTCCTGTCGAGCGCAGACAGTGTCACGCGCTGCTAATGCAATTACATTAGCTTTTACACTATGTTGTGTGCATATTTCCGAAATATTTTGAGCCGATATACCGTTAAATTCCACTTCCATGAATTATCACCTACAAGAAAACTCAAGAAAAACTAATCTCGGAGCTTCTGCTTAGAACGAATATAAATAATTTATGAAAGCGTAACTCTAACTATATTGGTTCTTTAACTGTCGTAAGCTTTTTATTTCTCCGAGAGTTAATAGTGTGGATCCAGGATTGATTTTTTCATCTGATTCGGGATGTGGTTGATTGTCAACTGCTAGGATTGTAATACCAAATTGTCTTTCTATATCTTCAACGCCTAGTGGCGATACACGTTTCGTGGATGATATTTCTATCTCCATTAGATGCATATCTGTTTCTCCTTTCTTAGACTTTAAGGTTTGAATTATTCCATCTTCAAAGCTGGTAGCTACAAAAGCTGGAGCAGCTATCGCACTGGTACTTAATGCAGCATCAATATCAAATAGTTCGGTAACTTTTTTTGAAAATGATACATCAAATGCTCTAATGACGGTTCGTAGATTAGGATTTAATTCTTTAGCAATTGTTGCAATCTTAAAATTAACTAAGTCATCATTTGTAACCGCTATCAACGCTCGTGCTTTCTGAACATTTGCTTTTTCCAATATCAGACGTTGAGTAGCATCTCCGAAGACTAATGCGATGGTGGGATGTTCTAGTAACTCGTTAATTAATTCTGGAGACTTCCCGTCTTCGAGGGTAATGACGGTGGTGGTAATTCCATCTTCTTTCAGCTCATTCAACACCCTATTTCCCACATTTCCCAATCCAACCAATATCGTATGCTTTTCCATATCTTGTGCCAACCAGTTATTCCAAGCTTCTATTCGATAGCGATATGTGAAAACGATCATTCCGAACTCGAGGATTCCGATTCCGATTAATAATAAGCCTAAAAATGGGTATACGACGTATAGAAGTTTGATGATAATTTCACCGCCATGAGGAAACTGATATACCTCTAGTGATAACAAAAGTGAGACAGTAGCTAAAATGTTATCAATAATGTCCCCTGTGTATGCTGGATCGAATGAGGTAAAATAATACCATTGGAAAATAAGACTTCCCAAGATAATCGTTCCAAGAAGAAGGACCATTGCAGTTTTCAGCTGCTTAATTGCCAGAATAATCGATCTAACTTTTTTCACAAGAGTAAGGAAAAATAAGCTTTATTATCTTTTATGGTTACATAACCCTCTCTTAATCTTACAAAAAAACCAAAAATTCCTTCAACAGAGGTTTCATCATCCTTTATTATCCAAAAAAGCCTTTATAACAGGTGAAATTAATGCGAAAAATCGTAATAGGGGGCAATTGGAAAATGCAGATTACGTCTAGTAATGAAGCTGTAAGTATTGCCGATGATATCGCTCAGGGATTATCTACATTATCATCCGTAGATGTGTTTATAGCTCCTTCTTTTACTGAATTATATGCGGTAAGTAAGGCAGTTAAAAGCACTCATTTAAAACTTGCAGGACAAAACATGTATTATCGGGAAAAAGGAGCGTTTACTGGCCAAATATCTCCACTTTCTTTAGCTAATATTGTGGAATATGTGATCTTGGGGCACTCTGAACCTCGACGTATCTTCGGAGAGACTGATGATTTAATACGCCAAAAACTTCTGAAAGCTCTTGAAATCGGATTAAGCCCTGTTTTATGTCTTGGTGAAACAGCTAAAGAACGTGAAGATGGAAACACAAAAGCCATCCTTCATGAACAACTTGCAGGAAGTCTTAAAGGGTTAGAAATTAACCAAATGAAAAAAATCATCTTAGCTTATGAACCAGTCTGGGCGATAAACAATAAATTTCTAAATCCTGACACAGAAATAAGGCCTGCTACTCCTATTGAAGCGAATGAAGCTCATACTATCATTCGAGATTGGCTGAAAAATGAATTTGGAGTTGCAACTGCAGATCTGATTCCTATAATTTATGGGGGAAGTATGAATGCTCAAAATGCAGAAGAATTACTAGCTTTAGAACAAATTGATGGTGGCTTAATAGGAGGAGCTTCGTTATCTGCAGAGAAATTTCTTCCTATCATCCGATTTGCTGCTCAATTATCGAAGTCACAAGAAGATTTTAAATGGGAAGATAACACACTACGCTTTAATGATTAACCAAGCCTTTATCGATGGTTGATTGTACAAAAATTAAAAGAAAATAGAAGAAAGGAAGTGATTTTTCCTTTCTATAATTCGTATTTGAATGAGAGGGTAAATCGGACACGGAAGGCAACGATTTTACCATCTTCGATTTTACAATCTTGTTTTTCAATTTCTGCAATCCGAAGGTCACGAAGAGATTTAGAAGCATCAGCTACTGCATGGGCAATAGCATCTTCGAAGCTTTTGGGTGAACTCCCGACTAAGGTAATCAATTTGTATGTACTTTCCATTTTTATCACTCCACTTATGGTATTGGGAAAAACCCAATACTAGTGTAGGCTATAAAGTGATTATAAAAAAGTTGTTATACACAACTATACTAACTATACTTTTTTGAAAACTATTCTAGTCTCTTCTTCAAGATGAATAATCAATCATACGCCTTTTTTATAAAGATAAATCCACCAATCACAAAAATTATTAATCCACTAATGATCAGTAAGATAACATCTAGAATGAATCCTTCGGGAGCAGAATTAAGAATCATTATTTTTCTCAGAGCCTCTCCAATACAAAAAAATGGATTTATGTGCCATAATTGGACGTCACCTATTATTTTAATGTGTGGAAGCGGTATAAAGTTCCCTGTTAGGAATGTTAAGGGAATCGCAACGATACTAGGTAAATAAGTTGATATTTGTCCATCAGTGGAGGCAGCTACAGCTAAACTGATACCTAGAAGAGGTAATACAGCAAATATACTTAACCCTAGAATAAAAAATCCCTGAAAATTGCCTTGTACTGGAAACTCTAATCCCAAAAATAATGTTAGAACAACTATTATCATTGTTGCTAACGTTGTTACAAGTTGTGTGATTGTAAGTCCCCCTAGAAAGCTTCGTACATGAAAATCGCCTAATTTTAATCTGTCAATGGTCCCCTGCTCTCTTTCATAACCGACTATGCCAGCTACTCCTGTACTTGAAGAGATTAATACGAAAACTAATAATGCTGGGGTAAAAATTTCGAATTCATTGAATACAAGTGCTGATATGGCTTCATATTCGATCTCAAGCTGTTTGTAAGTGGAGATCCCTGAAAGCCAATAGTGGTCTAAGTATACTTGTAAGGTGCTAGTTAGTAATATTGATGCCTCTGAAAAACGAGCATAGGAAAAATCGCCAAGAAGTTCAATATTTGATTCAGTATAGTAATACTCCGACATGTTGAGAATTGCATGATTTTCTGTTACATTTATTCGATGATTGAGCCCAGAAATAATCGATAAAGAAAAATTCTTTGGAATTGTGAAGCAAAGACTAACATATCGACTCTGAACGGCTTTACTTGCCTTTTCCAAGCTACTAAATTGTATAATCTCGAATCTATTCCTCTCCCCCTCAGATATTAAGCGATCCGAACCATTAATATTATCGATGAATTCTTTTCCGAATCCCTCATTTAATGGATCGCCAGAAAGGCCCGTTTTATCAATGAATTCTTGGAAATGTAATTTTTCATCAAAATTTAGTTCCATAACAGTATCTTTATTTAGAACACCAATTGTATAGATGTTACCTGAGTCCCCAACAATAACAAAAGAACTCTCTTCTCCATACAAAAGAGCCATCCCTACGATAAATATGATGGGAACAATAAAAATCACCCCGACTCTTTCCATGTTCCTAAACGTCTGTTTCAGACATTTTATGGTATAAACTACTGTATGGCTCATTGAGATGACCTCCAGAATCTAAAGTAGCTGAAAAAGAGAAGAGAGCTGAAAAAATATACTAAAGAAAGCATTATGCTCAGTAAAATATCTGAAAACACCTGTGTTAAGGTAAAATCATATAATAAGACTTGACGAAGGGCTGATACTGTATGTGTTAACGGTAAAAGGTCCCAGATAAGAAAATCTCTTGAAATCCCGCTTGCAGTTGGTAGGATATCTTTAACGAGAATGATTTTTGGTACTTCAATAAATGCACCACTCATGAAGCCAAGGAAGGGTCCTCCAAAACCTAGAATTGTCCCAACAACATCTTCATTTGAAAAAATTGCCGTAGCAAAGTAAATTAGCGAAGCAGAAAATGGAAGGATTGTTAACGCAATAAGATATCCGAGAAAAATGTCTCCTTGAGGTTGGAATCCCATTAGAAGACTACTGGCGAATAATAAAAAAGCCTGAACAATCATAACTGGAACCTGAATCAGAAATGTACCAAAAATGTACGTTGAAGATGAGGTAGATAGACGAATTAAGTCGAAGGTTCGATTGTTTGTTCGAAATTCCATGCAAAAAAATAGTGAAATAAGTGAGGGTTGAATAATAATCCCAAAAGCGATTAATCCAGGAATTGAAAGTCCAAAAAGTGAATAAGTGGGAATTGAAATATTGATTTCCTCATTCATTACAATCTTAATACTTCCTCCTGGACCTCTAAAAGCCGTTGTCAAATCTCGGTATCCCTTGATTAGATTAACAAGGATGGAATTAGCAATTTGGTAATTTAAGTAACTTACATCCCCTCTGATACTAATATTTTCTGTAGTATGAATGGGAAAGTCAGGTAAAGAGGGATCAATTGTCTGAAGAAATTCATGAAAGTACATACCGTATGTGGACTTCCAATATTGATTTAGAAGGCCTAAGGAGGCATTAGAAAACTGATGAGGGAGGATCAACACAATATCCAATTCTCGATTTTTGAGCTTGGTATCAGCTTCATGTTCATCAGGAAGGACGGAGATGTCAAAGATGTGAGAGGAATTAGGTTGGTTATTATAGGTTAAATTGGCTAAGATACTTATAAATTCACTCCCAAATCCATCAGTCAAAGCCTCTGTAGAGTGGAACTGATCCAAAGACCAATTACCCATCAAAGTCTCATTTAGGAGCATATTTTGAATCTGGATATCCATACCATCATCGTGATTAATCACCCCTAACGTAAACGTCTGATTGAGTCCTATTGGGGATGCAGAGAAACCAAACCAATATAAAGCAATAAAAAATATAGGAAATATAATTAAGTAAGGAATGGTCCACCTACTACGAATTATTTGTACACCTATTCTATGAGAAATTGCTAATATTTGTCTTAATGACATATTGCAACCTCTTAGGATCTTAACTGACGTCCAGTCAAGTTAATAAACACATCTTCAAGCGTCGCTCCTCTTAAAGATAGATTCTTTACACCAAATCCTTGTTTTTCTATGAAAGAGAGCAAAATACTCAATTTTGGTACAATATTTAAAGCACGAATTGTAATCGTATGTTGGGAAAATGAGACATCTTCAAGAGGGAGAGGTGCGTCCTGAGAGACTAATTTGTCAACAAGTAAATCATAATTAACATCTCTCTCCTCCCCATAGCATTCTATCTCAACTCTATCTCCTTCCCCAATAGATGCCTTTAGATTCTTGGGAGTATCAATAACAAGGATTTTACCATGATCGATGATGGCAACGCGATTCGAGAGTCTATCTGCTTCCTCCATATAATGAGTGGTTAATATTACAGTTTTTCCCTGTTTAGGAAGGTTTCGTATGAAATTCCACACAACAATGCGTGATTGAGGATCCAATCCCGGTGTTGGCTCATCACATAAAATAATCTTGGGATCATGTGTTAAAGCGAGAATTAAATTTAACCGACGTTTTTGTCCTCCAGATAAATCCTTGGTTATCGCTTTTCGCTTTTCCTCTAGTCCGATTTGGGAAATTAAAGAATCGATTCGCTTTTTTGCAATGTCTTTTGGAATATCATATACTTTAGCTAAGAACCACAGATTTTCTTCCACAGTAAGATCTTCGTAGAATGTCGGGGTTTGGGGAATGATCCCTAGAATGTTTTTTAATTTATTACCTGTTTTATGAGGATTCTCACCAAGAATTGTAACTTCTCCTGCATCTGGACGTAACAAACCAACAATCATTCTTAGACTAGTTGTTTTACCAGCCCCATTTGGTCCTAAAAATCCAAAAATCTCATGTTCAAAAATATCAAAACTGATTCCTCCAACAGCTTCAACAAGATTCGTACCTTTTCCAAATGATTTTTCAAGAGATTTTACTTCAATCACTTTTTGCATATCATTCACTTCTCATCAGATTCTTAAGATGTTCAAGACCATATTCCATAGATTCGTTGTAAATCTTAATTCCTAGATACTGCATCTGCACTGCATTAAATAATTCAGGATCGCTTGTCTTTATATCCGATGATCGTAGATCTTCAAGAGTAGCTATCATTTTATTATTTACTTTGATCAACGTCTGAAACATCATTTCTAGCATTGACGTGTCATCAGCAATGTGATAAGTATAACCCAATTTGTGAGAACCTTTCCTAATAAGAGCTCCGTATTGTACATTAATTTTTATCGCTCTGTTTACTGAAGCGACAGATGTAGAATATCCTAATTCCCTTAATCTTTCAGAAATTGTAATTTGAGTCCAGTTATCTCTTTTTTCAAGCCATAAAAGAGCATCAATGTATCCAGATAATTTGGGAAGTCCATAACTCCCCCAGTATTCTGCTAAAATTTCGAAAAACTGTTGTCGCTGTATACTAATGTTTGGATCACTACCAAGAACCATAATTTACTCTGATCACTCCCCTATATAAAATTTCGCATTGTTGAAATTCAGAATTTCATGTCTGTGAAATTAACTTTTCTTCAAAAACGCTTCAATGGCTTTCATATACTTCTCAAACCCTAGGTATAAGAGGTCGTTATGACCCGCATTGGGAATAATCACTAATTCTTTTGATTTACTTGCAGAGCTTTCATAGAGTGCATAACCATTATCTGCTGGAATAATAAAGTCATTTTCTCCATGGATAATCAATGTAGGGTTAGTTATCTCTCTCATTAAGGGTAGAGGAGAGATACTTGATTCTTTATCATCAGGAAGAAATTTTCGAGGAATTCCAAGCCTTTGAAGCAAATCATATGTATTTGCAAAGCCACTTTCAACAATTAATCCCGTAATGTCTTGTTTAAACTGACTGGCTAATTCGATTGCTGATGAACTCCCTAAAGATCTTCCCATAACAAAGATAGGCCCGTGTAGTCCATGTTGCTTGAGATAGTTCTGGAATTGAATGAAGATTCGATGTGAGTCTTGAAGCATAGTTTGCAGAGTGGGTTCACCATTACTCTGGCCGTAACCTCTATAATCAACCACACATACATTCATTCCCCGTTTTTGATATTCTGGAGCTAAATCATGATAATCCTCTGCGATTTCGCCGTTACCGTGGAAAAAAAGTATCGTTGGTGCCTGATTAGATGCTTTATGAAGAAAGCCCCCAATATTAATACCCTCATCCACTTTAAATTGGATAAAATACCGAATTTCTGTATCCTTAGGAACAATTGGTGATTTCCGAGGATGAAAAACCATTTGGTTGATGAATGGAATATCTAGAAAGGATAAATCTCTTGAATTTGTCATAAGATTAAATCATCATCCTATTTCATGGCATTGGGACAAGACTGCTTTCTATAGAGAACACTCCAAACATAATTGGGACGTATACAATAACTGAGGCAATAAGATCCCATATGTAGTGCTCTCCAAGATAAATGACAGAGAAGCAAAAGAAAGTTCCTAATAAGAGAAAGAATACAATTCCCGCAGTCCAGACCCACCAGGGTGATGACATACCAATAAAATAGCATAAAATGGCTCCAGCGAGCATTAATCCAAGATGATTGGATGGAAGACCGTTATACAATAACCCATTCACATTATCGGAGCTTTTAAATTGTTCAAGACGTAAAGGAATAATTGGAAGTTCACGTCCGAAAGCATCCCACCTGTTGGGAACGATCACGGGATAGATAAATTGGATTGTCATACTCGTTCCCCATGATAAGATTACAGGGAGGCCATATCTCCATGCCTGATCACCCTGAAGACCACAAATGTAAACTTCGAGGACAACAGTTATTGTAAAAGCCCAAAGCCAGAGATGCATAGTAGCAAAGTCGAGAATTCTAGTAAAAGATCCATTTGTTCTTAATTTCTCTTGTAGAAATTGAGTAGGTCGTGGTGAAAAGAATTTTGCTCGTTTTTGAACTTTTTCAGGAGTTTGCCACCAGTGTGCGCTGTACCATAGAATAAGCATACCAATGGTTACAGCTAGTAGAAAAACATTGAACGGAGTAGCGAAGGCTTCTTGATACGCGGCAATGACATTATCCATAAGAATTCGTCCTTAATCTAAAAAATGTTTATTGACAAGACTTTTTAGGGTTCTCTGTAATTTGAAGGAAGCCCGATGCGTCTAAAAACGCCTGAGCTTTTTGAAAGTCGCTTTCATCAACAGCGAATGCATAATGTGCGTGATCCTTAGCGAATCGAAGGAGATAGAATGAATAAACCCTGACTCCTTGATCAAAGAGTAATTGAGCAAAATTCCCAAAGGTGCCTGGTTCATCGGGGAGTGCGGCAACTAATACATTTTGTTTGGAAAAGGAAATATTCAATTCTCTTAATAATTCATGAGTTTTTTCTTCATTATCGGTAAAAAGAGCGGCTGTGCAGATTCCAAAGGCAGAGGTTCCCGCCATAGATACAATATCTACATTATGTTCTCCCAGTGTCTTACCTATTTGTGCAAGTAATTTTAGCGCATCTGTATCATTTTCTAAATGGATTATAAATTGCTGCACATTTTTCACCTAAGTAGAATTTTCCAAAAGTACCAATAATTGATAATTACGATTCTTGTTATAAATACTTAAATACTGTGTGAGAATGGATATTCTTGAGTTGTTAATATAAACAAAACGATTTTGATGAGGTCATTTTACCAAATTTCCTCCCTCATCAGAAGAGAAAGTGAATCAAAATGCAAATAATCTATCTCTATGGTTTCGCTTCAGGACCACTTTCTGAAAAAGCACGATTTTTCGAACATAAATTCGATTTAATAGGAATTCCTTTTCAAATATTTGATTTTATACCTAGTGCAGAAAATTTCCGACGAATGAAACCTTCTCAGCTAGTTATCGACCTTCACAAGTATATTAAAGAGAAATTTGCTAATACCAAGGTGATCTTGTTTGGATCGAGTTACGGAGGGTTGATTGTAGCTTGGTATACAGCATTATATCCTGAACATGTAGAAAAACTAATTCTTATGGCACCTGCTCTAAAATTTACTCCTGAATTTATAGCTGAAACGTTAGGGACTACACTACCCCAGTGGAAAGAGGAAGGTGTTGCATTAGCAGAACATTTTCGCTTTATGGGAGAAATCCCTTTGGATTATTCCTTTGTTCAAGATCTTTATGCTAATCCTCCCCCCAAATTTTCCTCAACTCAGTTTCCAATTTCAACTCTGATTTTTCATGGAAAAAATGATGCAGTTGTTCCTGTCCAATGGAGTATAGATTTTGCATTTGATAATACACAAGTTACTCTTAGTATCCTTGAGGGTGATCATCAGTTACTGAATCAGAAACAGTTGATGTGGAATAGTATCCAATCATTCTTAGCTAGCTAAGATTATAAACAATGGATTCAAGAGCCGCCTTGACTTGTCCACTTAAGTGAACGATTTGACGACCTTCATCAGACGTAGCTTCATGTTTAGGATCGGCCCAACCAGAAAGCATGGGCCAGATATTGATGGCTGTATTTTGCTCATCTTGGATTTGGAGTAAAGGAGATAAAACTTGTTCAAATTCCTTGTATGTTGTGTCATCCAGAGAAAATTTAATTAAAGGGCAGTAATACTCTTCAGGAGCTGTTCCACGGCGTAACAATGGACGTACATCCTGACTATAACAAAGTGTGGTTTGCCCAATGCGAAGAACACAACCCGCATGAAAGTTACTCTTCTCCACTCGGAAAGGACAAAAACCACGTTCGAGTATCTGCATCAAAGAAGCTAGGGAGAGATAATATTTAAGTGTAATCTCGAGAATCTCTCCGAACATTTACCGACAAAAATCATCTTATTAGAATCTGTCAATACATTCCATATTCAATTTTCAAAGATCGTATACCCTTGGTCCATTATTCAAATATTCACTTTTCTGGATACAGATGGACTTGAACAATTGAGGAGTGATTTTTGATGCACCTCTCCATGCCAAAAAACGTCGGTCTGGTTCCGCAACTATTTTTAAATGTTCATTAGGGTATAGAGAGGTTAGTTCAAATTGAATTCTTTCTATCAACCCTGGAAACAGTGACGAACCTCCCGAGAGTATAATATTTCGATAGAAAATGGATTTAATATCCTCTTCAAAGTGATCGATGGTATAAAGAATCATCTTGTGTAAGGGTGGTTCAGAACATTCGATGAGATCAGGTTGGAATAAAACCTCAGGAGCAAGAAATCGTTCGTCAAATAATGCAATTGAATCCCCATTCGGTAAAAAGATGTTTTCCACTCTTTTTAGGGGGCTATTCATAATACTTGGATCTAAATTTTCTTCTTTCGGTTGTTGTACAATAAAGCAATATTTTTTCTTGATATCATTCATTGTTGAATACAATTGGTAACTATCTGACCAGAATTCTTTATTAATTTGAGGAATGAGTAGACTCTGAAGATAATTTGTAACATCATCTCCTCCAAGATTCATTACTCCTAGGTTCTCTTCAATTATCCTTCCTTTTATAATGGGGACTATACGACATTGATCTTTTCCTAAATCCACAATAAGACCTGTTTCTTTCCCTAAGGCCTTGAGAGCTAATACAGCTTGTCTTTCAATGTATAATGCTGGAACATTAAAAATTTCAAACATTGTCTGTATCATTTTCTCTCGCGTTTTCTTGTTACTAGTATCTAATTCTGATAAAATTACAGGATAATCAGGTGGATATCCTTTGAAAGATTGATGAAATGTAAATGCCCATAGTTTTTCTAGTGCTACCCAATTCGTAATCTGTCCATTCTCGATTAGTTTGTGTTGTTGAAGTGACCCTCGGAAGTTATTTGCATCCGCCCCAACATACCATTCTATGGTTGGTTCCCCTTCAAGGATTATTGGTGACTCGGTTCTTTGGCCTACTAGCGTGGGAAATATAGATCTAAAATCATTTTCCCCGACAAATCCATTTACCGAGAAAGAAGATCCGTTAATGATTACAGCTATTTGTTTATGAAGAGGTTCCTGATAGGTTGTATAATAAAGACATTGTTGAATATGGTTTTCTGTAAACTTTTTTCCACATTTAGGGCAATTTTGCAGTTTTGTTTGTCTTGGAGGGAATTGATTTCTCCCACTCATGACTTGAAGGTCCCAACGATGCTTTTCCACCCATTCGGAAATTAAATTATTATATCTCTGCATTGGGTTTGATCTTGATTTATCATTTGATGGTTTTTCGAAATACACCATTTTTCTCATTCTTTTTTCAGGGGAGTTTAGTCATTTTCTAATTATCCTTTCACTTTGTTATTCTATTCCTCTGCAATTAGCTGGAAGACATTAGACAGATTTTTCTCAAAAACCTTAATTCCTTCATGTCGGTAGTCTTCTTTTGTTATCCAAATCTTGTGAGTTTTAGTTGATGTTACCAGTCTACCCAATTTAGCTCCACCAAGCCATGTTGAAAGTGAAGGTTTTGGAGGAATAGTAATATTTAGTTCGATGTCAGTAGGGATTTGGTATTGTTTAGTCTCCCCTCCCTTTTTAGGTACAGTGATTGGATTTCCAATAAGTTCTGTGTGGAGTCGTTGGGATAAACCAGGTACTTGAGAAGTCCCTCCTATTAAGAAAATGTTACTAGATATTGTTGATTGGATTTCTGTTGGACAGGCATTGATCGATAGAACGAGTGTCGCGTGGAGTCCCAATTCTGAAAGGCCGATTAAACTAGGGGTAAAAATGCACTCAAGTGTCATGAATCGCTCTGTGAGGAGAGAAATGGTTCGGTCAGTATCCAGTCTGTGATTCCTTACAAATTTCGTTTCAAGCTTCTCTACCAGCATTGTCTCTTTCAGATAATCCTCTGCGATATAACAATATTTCTCTTTGATCTCTTGGACAATCTTCAGACTCAAGGGGATATCTCTATATTTTTGATTGAGTAACCTTTGCATTGAAGAAGTTATCTTCCGTCCAGAGATGTCACTCCTTCTGTATGCATGTTCAATTGCGTGTCTATTCACAATTGGTACAACACTCGTGTATCCTTCCCCTATATCTATAACTACTCCTGTGGGGTGGTTTAAATAATATAATGCTAGAATTTCTCCATATATCACAATTAAACCAGCAACTTTCATTTTCTCAAAGAATAACTTTGCCAGAATATCGAAATAATCGACTTGAATAAAAAATGGCCAGATAAGAAGAATGCGGCAGTTTTCAACCTTTAAATTAAGCTCATCTTCAAAAACCCGTGTTAAAATTTCAGCTAGTGAATCCCAGTGTACAATATTTCGCGCTATTACAGGATATTTGAGTTGAAAGTTCCATTTGTCTATTGTAGCTTCGTTTCGGCAAAAATCAATACTTTTTGTTGACTCAATAAGTGCTGGTATCACTATCTGAGGTTGTTGATCGTCTACAAACCCAATTCGTATCTCATTTGTACCAAATTCCATCACTAGAGTTTTCAAATCCATCCTAACATACCTTCATCTTCATAATAGAGAATTGTAAAAAAACCTACCCAAAAGGAAGATTATGTAAGCAAAGGTGAGAAGATGTGCTCAATCCATCTCAAAGATAATTTCATTTAATTCTTCCCTCACCTTAATACTTAATTTTTCCATGGCTATTCCTTTTGGAGTTTTTGCTTTATTTTTTGAATTAGCAATTCCTGTAAGCATTGGCCAAATATTAATCGTCGTGTTTTCTCTATCTTGAATCGTAAAGATATAATCTACGAGCTGTTCAAAATCCTTAAACAGTTCTACTGAGATTAACACTTGTGGGAGAAGGGGGCAATAATAGCTCGTATCGCGGTGCACTAAGGGCCGTTCATCAGTGGAATAGCACTGTGATTCAGTACCTTTTTGTAATACGCAGCCTGGAAGATGGTCCGGTATTTCAACCCGAAAAGGACAAAAACCGCGTACTTTCAACAAATTAAACTCCAAAAACAAATTGAATAATTGCCCAGATAAGATAACCTACAGTTTTCTTTTAAATCTGATTGAATAGCGAATCTCATTATCTTACCATATGAAAATGAGTTTTATAACAGAGCAGAATTTGGTTTGATATAAACTTTCTGTTGATTAAAAAAGAAATAAGTGATGCAAAGTTGGATTCTAGTGAATTGAAAAAAAGGATCTTTGAGGAATCAAAGGAAATTGAAGCTTATATTATTAAAACACGTAGACACTTCCATCAATATCCAGAAACTGCTTTTGAAGAAGTGAAAACACGTGATTTCATTGAGGAAGAGTTGAAGAAAATTGGGTATCAAACTGTCAGGACAGCTCGAACGGGAGTTATCGGAGTACTTAAGGGTGATAAATTAGACGGGCCAACGATTGTACTTCGTGCTGATACTGATGCTTTGAACCTTAAAGAAGAAAATACCGTTGAGTATGCAAGTACTATTCCTGGAAAGATGCATGCATGTGGTCATGATGCACACACTGCTATGCTATTGGGAGCAGCTAGATTAATATTTAAGCATCGTTCTCATCTTTCTGGCACTCTTAAGCTTTTTTTTCAACCCGCAGAAGAGGGTGGAGGAGGGGGTAAACTTATCTGCGATGAAGGACATCTCGATGATGTAGATAAAATCTTTGGAATCCATGTATGGCAAGAACTCGAAACTGGACTTATAGGACTACGAAAAGGAGGGATACTCGCGTCTGCTGACGAATTCTCGGTCATCATATCAGGTAAAGGAGGACATGCTGCGTCTCCTCATCAAGCTATAGATCCAACTGCTGTTCTTGTGGATATCTATAATGCCTTACAAAAGGTCGTCTCGCGCGAAATTGATCCTTTCGATAATGTGATTATCACCACTCCAGTTATGCAAGGAAGCGACGCGTTTAACGTGATTCCGCGTGAAGCGAAATTGAAAGGAACGTTTAGAACAATGAATCCTGATGTGAGAGAGCACATCCTTAGAAGAATCCCGGAAATTGTTAAGGGATACTGTCGTGCCTGGAGATGTGAAGGCGAAGTTATCTTTAATGAAGATGATATGATTCCATATCCACCTCTAATCAATGATGCTGATACAATAGATGAGATTGTTGGGATCCTAAAAGACACTGAGCTAAATCATGTGACCATGGATCCATCTATGGGTGGAGAAGATTTTGCTTTTTATCTTCAAAAGACTAAGGGAGCTTTTCTTGCCCTAGGTATCCACAACGAAGAAAAGGGAATAGTTTCTCCTCATCATCATCCTAAATTTGATGTAGATGAAGCAGTATTATGGAAAGGAACTGCATTATATGTTTTACTTGCTTTTTCTCCGTTTTTTACCATGTGAACGCTGATGATTTTCGAGGAACAGCTTTTAGGGATCCTGCATGAAAACAACGTTAGCGTTCTTTTGACCAACCCATGCGCTAGATTACAAACGATCTTAGCTCTACTTTCAAAAAATGAGAATTTTGACGTCTTAGAAATTACTCGAGAGGAACACGGAGTAGGAATTGCTGCAGGTGCATATTTGGCCGGAAAGAAACCAGCAATGATAATTCAGAGTACAGGAATAGGAAATATCCTGAATACTTTGGCGTCCTTGACCCTTACATATCAGTTACCCCTCTTAATTATTGCCAGCTGGAGAGGAGTTATCGATGAACCTATTACTGCCCAAAATATTTTTGGAGAAGCAATCCAGGATCTTCTTGCCGCATTAAAAGTTGAAACTCTTATTATTGATGAGAATTCAGATATTTCAACAATTAGTAAGAACATCCACCAAGTTTATGCAGAACGAAAAGTCCTTGTACTTCTTTGTTCTCCCAGAGTATGGACAAAATCACAGAATTTACATTCTGAGAAACTCTTTACAGTATTAAGACCTGAACCAAATCACCGTGAATTAAAGCAACAAGGATTATGTTTCAATCCAAGTATGGTGCGAATAGAAGTTCTCAAGGATCTTACAGAGAATATGAAAAAAGACGATCTAGTTGTAGCAAATATTGGTTTTCCCTCACGAGAATTATTTCATGTAAACGATCAACCAAATTTCTTCTATATGACTGGTAGTTTCGGACAGGTAAGCTCCATTGGGATTGGACTCGCTAGATATCAACCTGAAAAACACATTTACATATTGGAAGGTGATGGAAGTATGTTAATGAGTCCAGGTATCCTACCGATGATTTCCGCATATTCCCCCAAGAATTTAACCGTGATTTGTCTAAATAATGGGAGTTATGGATCAACTGGGAATCAACCCACCCTGTTTACCTCAGGATTGATTGATTTCGGGTTAGTTGCACAAGGATTCGGATTTCAATCATCCAAAATTATCAACTGTTGTAATCAGGAAGAATTAATAGATGTAATCTCTACTATGTCTGAATATCAATTGGTTCAGATTTTTATTAAACCAGTTAATGCGGAAGTTGGGAAGATTCCATTAACACCTAGGGAAATTGGAGATAGATTTATAGGTTTTTTAACCGCTTGATCCTATTTTATTTTCTTATCTTCTTGTTCTCTTTTAAGCATATTATCCCTTTGAAGTGATTTTGAAATTTTAGATGGCTGTATATCGGCTGTTACATTATCTATAAGTTTTTGTTGATCGGTTAGTGTGTAGCCACATATGGGACACCCCGATTTTCCTGAAAGCTCAATCACTGAACTGTAATCTATCCCACATCCCTTACAACTAAAAGGAAATATGACTAAACCCCCAGAACAATTTGGGCAATTGTTTGAGTCAACTGTGACTAAATCAACATAATCAGAAATGCATACAAATCGTTTGCAGGATTCACATTGAAAATATTGTTCATCATGTATTTCTCCGATACATACTTGGCAATTAGCATCCTTTGGTGGGATTGACTGTAACAATATCATGTCTGATCGTTGGACAAGTGAATGTTTAATCAAATCTTGTGGACGTAATGACTCTTTAATGGCCTTGGGGAGTTTAATTTTACTTGTTTCGAGTTCTGAAGTAAGTGAATCAAGGTGTATCGCTTTTCCCATTTGTAAATCACGAATCCATGTCTGATGTGGTTTAGGCCGGAAATATTCAATGGTATCTTTCGTTCTTACTTGGATTTCTTTACTAATCTCAGAAGATTTTACCTTTATTCTCGGGTAGCTTTTGATAAGACCGATAATAATAAGTAAAATACATGATATGACTAATATTATTCCAAAAAGTATTGTTATTGGATTTAAAAAGAAGTTATTTGGGTCAGTTCCAAACATCTTTTCTAAACCATCATTGAAAAAATCGTTATCACTGTCGGGATCTCTTGGATTTGTACCCAGCAAAAATTCTTCTCTATTACTTAAACCGTCAGAATCTGCATCATCTTCTCCATCATCGATGCCAATCACAAAATCATATCGGAATTCAAAGATATTTGGTAATCCATCATTATCTAAATCATCGTTTGCATCGTCTTTTCCTGCTTCAAGCCCATTAAGATACTCATAAAGATTCGGCATTCCATCATTATCTGCATCCATCATAGTATCATTTATCGCAGAGTTTAGATTATTTTGAAATTCGTAAAGATTGGACATACCATCATTGTCGATATCTCCATTAGCATCATCTAAGCTACCATTCATACCGTAAATAAATTCATAATAATCTGAAATCTGATCCAGATCACTATCGGCCAGATGAGGATTTGTACCAAATTTATACTCTAATATATTAACCAACCCATCATCATCGGGGTCATTGGACATATCATCTGCATCTTGGGGACTTAATCCATTTTCAAGTTCCCAAAAATCAGGCACCTGATCATTGTCTAAATCAGTTACGTTCCACAGTCTAACAGTATGATCTCCCGATGCAGAGGCAAGTAGCGGTTTTGTAGGATGGAAATCCACTCCTCGCACTGATTGAGCATGGCCTGTTAGTGTTTTAACATGAAAACCTGACTTTCCTTCCCAAATACTGATATTTCCATTTTGTAGTCCCGAGGCAAGGTAGTAACCATTGTGACTAAATGCAAGTCCCCTAATCCAATCAATGGTTGTGATTGCAGCACGACTTCTAACTCCAAACTGGGTTAAATCCCAGAATTCCATTAGATTGTCTTGGGATCCTGAAACTAGAATATTCTCTGATGGATTTGCTGCAAGGGTGAGAATATTATCGGTATTATTCGATAGGACGGTTTCAAGCGTTTTTCCCGTCAAATTCCATAATAGAATACTATTATCGTATGAACCAGAAGCTAACAATCCATTAGGAAGAAAATGAACTGATCGTACGGCTTCTGTGTGACCTGTGGCATTAAAGAATGATTCTGATGTCCTGTAATCCCAGATTCTTACAGTTGAATCCCCAGAACCTGATGCAAGATATGTACCGTCAGGACTGAAATCTAAAGACCAAATAGAAGCAGTATGGCCTCTAAGATTTTGCATTATTTCCCCTGTAGTTAAATTCCAGATAAGTATTGAACGATCAAAGGATCCTGAAGCAATGATCGGATCATGGGGATGAAAAGTGACTGTATAAACGGAATCCTGATGCCCAGTCAGATTCTGGTGGATAGATCCTGTTGTAGTATTCCAAATTATAATCGAATTATCTGAAGAGACCGAGGCAAGGAGGTGACCATCGGGAGAAAACTCTACATCCCAAACCTCCGATGTGTGCCCAATTAAAAACTGTCCAGCAGAACTGGCTCGTGATCCCTTCTGTAATATTTTCTTAGAATAATCAGCTTCTTCTAACACTACAGCCCTGTTACTTGGTATAGATAGAAATAAATTGGCTATTAATAGAAAATTGATGAAGAGTGAAGAAAATTTAGCAGTATTCATCTTTACACCTGATTTTAATTTTGTTAATTTTCTTGATTCGGTCGTAGACTACGATTTTCTTTTCTTCTTGACATTTATCCGTATTAGACCAATTATAGTCAGAAACAAGATGATTTCTAGGTAGAAAGGTGCATTCGCACCATCAGCAGCATATTCAGTAGGTTCGTAAGTATAATAAGGATCATAAGTGGTATCGGGCTCTTCCTCTGTCAATTGAATGGTGAATTCTCCTTCACGTAAAGTTGCCCAAACTAGAAGGTAATATGTATCATTATTTGAGACCTGAAAACTTCCACCAACGATAAATGAAGATACAAGCTCCCAATTACTGCTGTAAACTTCTGCTTTCAATACTAGAGGGGAACCGGGTTGATTATCAAAACTGAAGTATGATCCATTTGTAGCTTCCCACTCAATTCCATAAACGCGTATTGCATTTGTCATTGAACCAGTAAACCTGTTTGTCTGAGGGTGTTTAAGTTTTAACCAGACGTAGGATGATGAACTGTTTCCTAGACTCTGCGGAATTGACAGAGTAACCGCATGATCACCTGATCCAAGACTAAATTGGAAAATTTTATGACTATATGAAGAACTTACATTTATTTCTTGGGTTTGGATAGGAATAACAGTTGTATTTGTGACTCGGGCTGTTAATTGTACACCAATCTGAGATATTTCTGTTGAACCTGATAAAACAAAATAATAAATACCCGTAGACCCAATTTTTATATTTGTATAAATTGTTTTGTTTGATTCGACCCAAAAAGATACTTCTTCACCAAATTCATCAAATTTTGGCTCTACAATAACCCAATACACTGACGTAAATGCTGAATTTTTTAAAATATCTGAACTTTTCACAAAGTATGAGATATTCAATCCTCCTTGAACATCATGAAGAGTGAAAAGAAAATAGGAAGTATTCTCAATGGGTGCCAATGTTTCTGATTTTAACATCCCAGAGGCATCATGATAAAGAGTAACTGATCTGATAGGAGATATATCGTCAACAGTGATAAAAAATTCAACTGAGAATAAATCGACTCCTGTAGGAGTTATTGTTTTTGAGATAATGACCGATGGGGGAGAGAAATCAAGCCAAAAATTCTCGATGTAGGATGTATGGTATCTGGTATTCATATTGTCTTCCCAACCAACAGTTAAATTTAAGTAGAGGTTATATTCCCGCCCGAGCTCTAGTGTCCATTCCTCGATGATTTCAGGCAAACCAATACCTTCTATCTCTAAATCAGGAAGGTAAACTGATGTTCCATCGGTATATGCTGCAACCCATTCAAACTGATTAATCATTTGTGTTGATACTCCTCCACAGATGACCGTACTGATCGTGATCCCTTGATCTTTAAGATTGGTGACAATGTTCAATAAATCTGACCCATTATAATATCCCTTAGGATCAGATTCAAGTAATTCATTGCCAACAAAAATACCTGGATCACAATCCTCGTCACCAACTAATATTATCAGTTTAGCGGCGTCTTCTCTCCAATCCCAAGTACTAGCGAGGTACAGAGCATCACCCCAGGGTTCTATCCCTCCTTGTGCGTATAAAGAATTAATAATAGCCTTTACACCATCAAAGTCATTGGTGAGTGGTAAATAATTGTTTGAATCTTCTGTAGGATACTGATCATAAGCTCCCCATCCAAAAACAATCACACCTATTCTTAGATGAGGGATTTCAGTTACAAGAGTCGTAATTAAATCATTTAGTGCAGTCTTTACTGTATTAATTTCCTCTCCCATACTACTACTGGCATCAATCGCTAAGACTAAATCGACAGGTTTAGAGGTAGCATCTCCCGAAAAACTAGTAATAAACTGGAATGATGTTGAAGTGTCAGGGTCAAGAGAAGATAGAGTGAATAAAGGTTCAGTTGATGGAACAAGTGAAAGACCCTCAGAAATATCACTTATATTCGCAGAAATGTCCCAAAGGGATTCAGATAAAGTATTAGTTAAATTTATAGAGAATTCTATAACCGAATTGGGACCAATTGCAGATGAGTTTTTGGTTATTTCAACAGCTAAATCATTTGATTCAAGTGAACTTTCTACTGGGAAAGCACCAATATTTTTAACAGTTTCAATATTAAAACCCATCTGTAAGTTTATATATCCAAAAATACTGATTATCAAAATAGTTAAGCCAATTAGTGTATTTATCTTCAGTTTTGCCAATTCAATCTCCTTCTTTTTTTAATTACCTTTCTTATTGGTTATTTACATACTTAAGATTTCTGATCTTACTTAATTGATCACGCTTTATAAACATTACGCAACGTTGATCATTCATAGCAAAATACGTTTTATCAACAATTTTAATCTTAAATAGCACAAACATATTTACTAAGTGAATTTTCCATTACTTGGATACCAATCGTAAAATAAACAGTCATTATAATAGTAAAAACCAGTTTAATAAAGAAAGTTGAGAAGAAGACGAGTAGGAATTTTAAATCTGAACTTAAAATTCAGAATCGTAAGTTCCGATGATTCCTAGATCCTTGTACTGTTCAACATTATCTTCCATCCCTATCTCCGCTAGAATTTCCTCCGAATGCTCTCCCAATTTAGGAGCGATTTTCCAATCATGCGAAGTATGTGGATCTAGATAAGGAGACGAAATCAATTGTATTATTCCCATTTCTGAATGACTAATTTTACTGATTCTTTTATTTTTGTTAAATACTTCCCGTAAAGTAAGAAGTTCTCCTCCTGGGATATCGAATTGCGTAAATATCTCATTCCATTCGATCGATGTTCGTGACAGAAAAATTTTGGGAAGTTCTCCATCACATAATTCCAAATTATATTGTTTATCTAACAAATCTTTTCGATTAATAGCTTTACAAAAATTCTCCCAGAACTTACTCTCGAGTGGAGCAAACGTGATATATTTCTGATCCTTTGTGTGATAGAGTCTATACCAGGGAACATATCCTGAAAGGGCATGTAAGGTTCTCTCAGGTTCACCTAAGCCTGCTAAATATTCTGCTGCAACAACAGATAACCATGGGAGTAAATGATCAACCATTGATATATCAAAATATTGAGGTTCTTCTTTTCGTTGGAGTAAAGCACCTAGAATTGTGATTACACTTGGTAAGCTTCCCCCTCCGATATCAGCAATCGGAACACCTGGAACAACTGGTTTTTCTTGGGGACCTGTAAGATTTAAAATCCCAGCTTCTCCAATATAATTTAAATCGTGGCCTACTCTATTATCTGTAGATCCATATCCAGTTAATTGAATATAGATTAGCTTTGGATTAATTTTAGAAAGGTTTACAAAGTCGATCCTCAATTTTTTTACAGTTGAAGGTCTAAAACCCACAATAAAAACATCAGAAGATTCAACTAATTTTTTCAGAATCTCCAATCCCTCCTCTTGTTTAAGATTGAGAGCAAGCGACCGTTTGTTTCGATTAAGTAGTAGATTGAGTTGTGAATCTTGATCAACAAATGGAGGATAATACCTAACAGGATCTCCAGTTAAAGATTCAACTTTAATAACATCTGCTCCAAAATCGCCTAAAATCTGAGTGGCTAATGGCCCAGGAAGGTTTGTTGTTAGATCTAATATCCTTATTCCTGTAAGCACCGATCGTAGTGGCATACTGATTTATCGAAGATCCTTATTATATCTTTTCCTTCATAGATCAGGTGATCTTTGTTAAATCTGGAATCTCGTTTGTTCAGAAAAAGGATAATAGATATTAGAGATAATATTCCTACGATCAAAGCAAACGCATCTGTTGTTTGATTCGAGGGCAGAAGTAAAGTTATTTTGAAGGACCCCACAGCATCGACATTGATTTCTAAAGAAAGTGGACCAATGGGGATTTGGGTAGAAATCATATCGATTTCCATTCGTAAGAGGATTCCTGTCTCCAGATCATATGAAGCAGTAAGCGTAGCTTCATCAATAAAATTGGAACTTCCTACAATGTAGCTTTGTATCCATTTTCCTGAATATTGATATGTCTGGAAGGTATATTGAGATGAAATCTCGATATCTATCAGTTTCGAATTTCTTTGAAGGAGAAAACTATTATTCTCGAAACTTGTATGAGCATGGGCAAGGAAGAAGGAGGGAACTGAGATATTAAATGTAGGTTCGAGGGTACTCCAATGCCAAGAATATTTCCCATTCATTGTCTTACTCTCCCTCGATAAATAAGAATAAGATTCATTCAATGTGTAAATTCCGTAGTCAGGATTGTCGTGATTTGCGAGTGATGTGCTGTTATATCGTGTATATATTGATACCACATCATCTAATTCGCTTATGCTGGTAATGATAAAGAATAGATCTGCATCTAGATTGGTTGCATCCCAAACTCTTGATCCACAATAGTCAGTGCATGATACGGCATAATTATAACGAGAATCTGTTGTAAATGAAAGGGCTGAATTACCACTTGAGAGGATAGTAATATTAGTTCCTAGTACGATTAAAATAATTAAGATAAACCAATTCCCTTTTATTATCCTCATACAGAAAATATCCTGAACCTAATCTCAAAAATCTAGTTTTTCGAGAATAGAAATCGAATGAATGAGAAGCTTAAAAATCAGTTCTGAATAAGGATGATTGGAGTTGTTATAAAGGATGGATCGTTTTCCTTACGAATAATCGACATTGGGTCTCGTTTCTAAGTATACAACAACAACTCTTGAAAAAATCTATCTTAAATTCTTTTTATGATCATAATTTTAAGTCAAAGTTATTATCCTGAGTACTGAAAATTGGTGTCTGATGATGGCGAAGAAAAAAACAAAGAAAACAGCAAAGAAACCACCAGTAGAAAAAAATCCACCAAAAGAAGATTCTAGCTTGGTCACATTCAATATCTCAAAGGAGTCTAATTTTTCAGAATGGTTTACTAAGATTGTGCAAACTGCTGAACTAGCTGACATGCGATATGGCGTGAAAGGTTTTCTAGTGTATCAACCCTGGTCAACTATAGCAATAAAGAAGATGTTCGATCTTTATGAACAGGAACTTGATGATTTCGGGCATAATCCAGTTATTTTTCCCATGGTCATCCCAGAATCAAATTTCCAAATTGAGGCAGATCATGTAGAAGGGTTTACACCTGAAGTTTTTTGGGTCACAACGGCAGGAAAGGGTGATATTCTTGAAGAACGATTAGCTCTAAGACCCACATCTGAAACAGCAATGTATCCCCTCTATTCTTTGTGGATAAGGAGCTGGCGAGATCTCCCGTTGAAATTATATCAAAGTGGAAGTGTATTTAGATATGAAGGGAAATCCACACGTCCATTTCTTCGAGGACGCGAATTTATATGGATTGAATCACATAACGTCTTTGCTACAATGGATGAGGCAATAGCACAAACTCGTGAAGATATGCAGATTTCATTTAATGTTATGAATGGCCGTTTTGGTATACCATTTATACAATTTCAGCGTCCTGAATGGGATAAATTTGCAGGTGCAGTACACACATATGCTGCAGATACATTAATGCCTGATGGCCGGTTTCTTCAATTACCCTCTACTCATCTGTTAGGAGATAAGTTCTCTAAAGCTTTTGACATTAATTACATGGATGATGAAGGGGAATCGCATGCAGCCTTCCAAACCTGTTACGGCCCAGCCATTTCACGGATTTTTGGCGGAATGATTGCCGTCCATGGGGATGATTCTGGCTTAATCTTTCCGTTCGAAGTTGCACCAATTCAATTGATAATTATACCAATCCTAGCTAAGAAACAAGCAACCAAAGTTAAAGCCTATGCAGAAGAACTCAAATCACTAGCTAAAGCAATGGGTTATCGTGTACATATTGACGACAGTGATAGACGTCCTGGAGACAAATACTATTTCTGGGAGATGAAAGGGGTTCCTTTACGTCTTGAAATCGGTCGTCGTGAGGCTCAAGAAGGAAAGGTCACGATTTTTAGACGAGATACTCGAGAGAAAACACTCGTGACGAGATCTGAATTAAAGACAACAATTCAAGAAATGGGGGCTAATCTGGACAAGTCGATAAAAAGACGAGCTCAAGACTTTTTCGATTCTCGTTTGTCTAGGGCTGATACACTTGATGAGTTAGTGGAACAGATTAAAGCTCGAAAAATGGTTAAAATTCCATGGTGTAGTATCGAGTTAGATGGAGAACCTTGTGCTGAGGAAATCAAAGACCAATTGGCTGGTGCAGAAGTCCGCGGTATTGATGTTAAGGAGAAAGAAGTTCCATCCAAAAATGAAAAATGCTTTATCTGTGGAAAACAGGCAGGATGCTTCGTATACGTCGGAAAACAATATTGATTAATTTCTTCTTATTTCGTTGGAAGTCGTTGTATGCCAAAGGAAGAAAAACTTAGGACTGTGTCAACAATTCATGGTAAATCGTTTTCAGTTAATCTTGATGAGGCAAAATTACCCTCAGGAAGAATTACAGAGCGTATTAGGGTTCTTCATCCGGATGCATCAGCGGTTATTCCAATTTTGGAGGATGGAAGGATAATCTTGGTTAAACAATTCAGATATTCCATCCAAGAGGAAACTTTGGAGATTCCTGCTGGGAAGATTGATAAAGGTGAAACAGCAGAGGAATGTGCTAGGAGAGAATTAATTGAAGAAACTGGGTATTCAGCTAGTAATCTTGAATTTCTTTTAACATATGTACCAGCAATCGGATACAGTAATGAGCGTTTGTATTTCTATAAGGGAACTAAATTAAAGAGAATTCCTGATTATGAATATCCCTTAGATGAAATCTCAAAGTTAGAGATACTTTCTCAGACAGAAATAAACGAAAAGATTCATTCAGGTGAAATTCAAGATGGTAAAACTATCGTTGCGATGGCACTGTTAAGTGAATGCTTCAAATAAGCGTTTGCTAGGGTAACGTTAAATTTCAGTGATTTGGGAAAATTTTCTCTAAAATCTAAATCACCATCACTCTCTCTTAAGAGTTTAAAAACTATAAAATCTTAAATAGCTAGGAGTGCCTAGTATCAAGCTGGTATGCTAGGAACTTTTTAAAAAGGTTTTCTTGGTCTTCTCTCAAGTTCTGGATCTTAGGATACAGAAATCCTAGCATACCACTCCCTCCCCCCCTTATTCGGCATGACTAGCTTATAGATTTACTTTACGACTCTTTAATGACTTTAGATACAAATTCAGGAAGAGTATTCTCAACAGGTCCTAGAATCGTTCTATTCACTAATGAAGATAATGGGGTTGACTCTAAATTAAATTCATATATCTCCAAATACCGATTTTCCTGCTTAGCAATATAAGGGAAGTTTGCAGCAGGGTAAACTAACCCTGAAGTTCCCACAATGAGTAGAAAATCAGTTTCCTTTAATCTACTATAGGATTCATTAACAATTTTAGGATCTAATGTTTCATTAAACCATACCACCGCTGGTCTAAGATTTGAGTTACATTTAGAACATGTGGGGATATTCGGGATTCCAAACTCTTCCGAAGAAGGCCAAAAAGAAATATCCAGACACTGAGTACACCGTCTCTTAAAGATCTCTCCATGAAGATGTAGGACTTTACTTGATCCAGCGCGCTCATGCAAGTTGTCGACATTTTGGGTAAGGATCACTATATCCCATCCTGCCTGTTCCAGTGTTTTCAAAGCTAGATGAGCTTTATTAGGCTTTGTTTGTGAGATAAGCCCTAACCGCCAATAATACCATTCCCACACAAGGTGGGGATCCCTCTGGAATGCTTGAGGGGTGGCGAGCTCCATGAAATCATACTGCTTCCATAAACCGTCTTTACCTCTGAATGTGGGAATCCCAGAGGCTTTAGAAATGCCAGAACCAGATATTACGGTAATTTTTGACTCACGAGATATCACAAATTCTTATTCCAATCGGGGAGTTTATTAATTTATATGCCCCATCTTTAGAAGATAAGCGAAAACATATTATCAAAGCAGATTATCACTCTGTTTAAGTTTATGACTCCTAGATGAGATGACATAGTGGCGGAATTCAAGCAAAAAGGAGAAGAATTCTCTAAATTATTGGTACCTGGGTTACTTAAGATTATAAGAACGCTCCAACGACACAGAAAAGAAGTATTCATTATCGGTGGGGCTGTCCGAGATTTTTTATGTGGACATCAGGTTAAAGATTTCGATGTTGCTACAAATGCCTTACCAGAGCAAATTATTAAGTGGTTCACGGCTGAGGATATAAAAACGAAACCTATTGGAGGAAAATATGGGACAGTTCTCGCCATCGTGGGAAAAATTGCATATGATATCAGTACATACAGAAGAGAAACATTCACTACATATGGCCAGCCACCTAAAGTCACATTTGTGAATTCATTGGATGATGACCTGATTAGACGAGATTTCCGAATTAATTCAATTTTATATGATCCAAAGAAGAAGGAAATCGTGGATAAATATGGAGGATGGGATGATATTCTCAATCATTCGATTAGTATGATAGGAGATCCAAACATTCGATTAAGAGAAGATGGATTAAGAGTAATTCGCTTAGCAAGATTTATGTCTAAGTTTAACTTATCTCCTGAACCAAATATTCTATCAGCTGTACACTCAATCGGTGAATCAGTCAAGTTTAGAAGTACCAAAGTAATTCAATTGGAATTATTAAAATTCTTAAGAGTTCAGAACTTTCAGAGTGGATTGATATTACTCCATCAAAATAGAATTTTACATGGGATATTCCCAAACTTTCCTTTTGATAATTCAATCAATCAGCATGAACAACTCTCTATTTTGATAGACAAATTTTGTGATATAACGACAGGTGATGAGATTACACGTCTATTTGGGGTTCTTTTACTGTTTTCAGAAGAGAATCGGCTTAAGAAATCACATTTTGACCATATAACCCAGAATATAGATCTTTCAATCCGTCAGCAGCAACTATTACACCGTTTATTCATTTCTTGGAAGAAATTCCCTCAAAAAAAGGATAGGTACGAAATTAAACGTTGGGTAAGAGCAACTGGGATAAACACCAGTGAATTCGTAACACAAATCTTCTTTTTGTGCCAATTTAAAAGGAGTAACGATTCATATCTACAGAAAGAGGAGTATCTAGAAGTTATAAGAGAATTCGTTACCCAATTGAGGAATGGCAAACCTCGATAAAGGAGGCTTGATTAAAGTACCAGTTCACTATCAGGAAGTCAAAACTTCTGGAAAAGTTCTTAATATTTATGAAAGTCCTGATTCGTGGTTTTGGGTTAATGCTTCCATAAATCCTTATCGTGGCTGTGAACACAATTGTAGGTATTGTGATGGAAAAGCAGAATGGTACAGACTCGACAATTTTAATTCTCAAATTCGAGTGAAAACAGATTCCCAGAGATATTTTGAAAAAGAATTACTTTCTTTAGGATATATACCCAAAGAAAGACCAGCTTTAGACCAGTACATCTCTAGTACGAATTCAGAAGAAAGAATCCCTCAAAAGATTCTTACATTATTTGCTATTGGCGGAGGAGTATGTGATGTCTATCAACAAGCAGAAAAAAGGTTTAAAATTACCAGAAAATTACTCAAAGTGGCGTATAGATTTAGAGTACCGATTTCTATCCTTACTAAAAGTGCGTTGGTTCTTCGGGATCTTGAGCTCATAAAGAAAATTCATGCGCAATCGTATGCAAATGTTTCACTCTCAATTACCCTAATGGATGATGAAATCAGGAAAATTTTTGAACCAAAATCCCATTCAATTGATGATCGATTTTCTACCCTTCAAACAATTAGAAAAAATGAGATTCCTGGTGGAATCATGCTTATGCCAATTTTACCTGGTGTTGGCGACACAGAGGGAAATTTGAAAAACATAGTGATGAAAGGAAAGGAAATAGGCACGAAATTTGTACTTCCTGCTGGTCTTACTCTAAAACCTGGAAGAAACAAGAGAGAAATGCTGACAACTATTCAAAATCACTATCCTCAACTCGGTAACCTCTATAAGGATCTATATTCTAATGATAACAAATATGGTATGCCGCGTAAGGACGTGGATTATTTAAATAACGGCGTGAAATTTGTTCACGAACTGTGTTTTAAGAACAAAATTCCCGACCGAATTCCTCGATATCTTCCTCCTTATGTTATTAAGATAAATTATGTTGTGAGTACCATTCTATTCAATCTGACGTATTATTATCAGTATGTAAGAGAACAATCATGGAAAAAATATGTGGATTATGCAAAAATTGGACGGATGATAGAACAGTCTTCCCAATCTGTTAGTTCTCTTTCTAAAACTAAATTAAAGTCCTTAATTTCAAACGATCTCGTCTTTGAAGTTGTTGAGGAAGTGTTACAGACAGGTGTATCGTCAGAGCTTTCTCAATTTCAACATCCAGAAACTATCTTTGAAGGGAAACTAAGTGGAGAAGCACTTCTTTCATAGATCACGAACGTAAGATATAACAAAGCTTTGTACCAATATCAACTGTTTTTGCATTGCCTCCTAAGTCGCAAGGAAGACACTTACATCTTTTAATAGGACTTCTGCTGCTTTTTCTATTTCTAAAAGATCGTGGTCTTAATCATTTAGCTTATTGATACATTTTAATATCTTGATTCCTTCTGCAACCACTTCTGGATCAATAAAATCTCCTCCAATACAGGCAATTTTTACACTCGTCATTTTCCCATCATTTCTTCCTTACTTCGTGACTGAAGATGGTGATTTTCATCAATCCATTTGCTCATCTTCTATAGGAATTGTGGAATCTATTTCTACCAAATGTCCATAAAAATATGTTTAAATCTTGTGATAATCTTGTGATTGTTCAATACCTAAATTTATTGAATTCTAAGTTCTGGATAATCTGTTCAGAAAACCAAGTAAGCGTAAGTGTTCTTATCATGAATTATGATATTAAACTACTTAATGTCTCAAAATATTATCAAATGGGAAATACGACCGTCAAGGCCCTTGAAGAGTTATCTACAGAGATCACTCATGGAGAAGTTGTTGTAGTTTTAGGTCCTTCTGGTTCTGGAAAAACAACCCTTTTGAATCTAATAGGAGCCTTAGAAAATCCAACTAATGGAGTGATTCAAATAGCTGAGAAGGATATTGCGCAAATAAAGAGACAAAAACAATTTACTTATAGACGTGAGACGATTGGTTTTATTTTTCAAACTTTTAACCTCTTTCCTACATTATCTGCACTAGAAAATGTTCAATATGTGGCTGATCTAGCAAAATTAAGGAAAAGCAGGAATAAAGCGATAGAGGCTTTAAAAACAGTAGGATTGGGGGAACGGATCCGTCACTTCCCACATCAGCTTTCAGGTGGCGAGCAGCAGCGAGTTGCTATAGCACGTGCTTTGGTGAAAGACGCACCGATAATACTAGCTGATGAACCTACAGGTGAACTCGATTTTAAAACAGGGAGGCAAATATTATCACTTCTTGTGGAACAGAAGCAATCCAAAAAAACGATACTTTTAGTTACACACAATCGTGAGATCTCAAGATTAGCTCACCGGGTTATTGAATTACAAGCAGGAAAAATTGTTTCGGATGGTCCCCCGACAGATGGAACCGTGAGTATTGATAACCTCAAGTGGTGATGCTATGGCACAAATACGGTTTTTGCTTCGCTGGTCGTTCCGAGACTTACGGGAAAGAAAATTCCAAGTCATTGCTTTATCCTTAGTAATTGGATTAGGAACTGGGGCCTATGTAGGACTTAGTAGCACCACTCCTTGGAGACAATATGCCTTCGATCAAAGCAATGAACAGTTATACATGTTCGATCTCAAGATGGAACTTGCGTTTGGGAGCTGGATAAATCAGTCAGTACTAAGTTCAAGCTTAAAACAACTACCCCATGCCCAGTGGATAGAAGCAATAGAATATCGTGTTGTTTTTCCAGTTTCTGTCAATGCTTCGACTGAAAATCAATCCATTCTAGTGAATGGTAGAGTTATTGGGGTGAATGTTACTTCTGGTTCAAATAATTTAGAAGTAAATGGAATAAAAGTAATTGATGGACGAGATATTTTAGCTACAGAAGTTAATGATTCGGTATGTATTGTCGAGTATAATTTTGCTCAATATTATGATACTCCGACTGATAACTACAATATTGAAATATCTGGAGGTTTTACGCTCTCTTGTATTGGTTCTGGATTAAGTCCCGAATATTTCATGGTAATTGAAGGGAATGCTGTTAAAGCAGAATCAGTCTTTTGTGCATTATTTATACCGATAAATACAGCTCAACAAATCTTACAGTATCAAATCGGATTACCACTTGGTCATGTAAATGAAGCACTATTCCTTATTTCCTCTGAAGCTGATATGGATGTTTTACAGGAAGAAATTACTGATGTTTTTGCCCTTGAATTTCCCGCTATTGACATAAAATTCACAGAGAAAGATGATTACCCCGCATATAGGATACAAAAGGAAGATATTCCTAATGATCAAAGTATGTACTTTATTATTTCATTTCTTGTACTCCTAGCAGCAGCTTTTGGAACTTTTAATCTTGTTTCTCGGGTAATTAATTCTCATAGACGCCAAATCGGTATTAATATGGCTTTGGGGGTGCCCCCATGGCAATTAGCAATTCGATATCTAATTTTTTCCTTCGAGATTGCAATAGGGGGAGTAATCTGTGGCTTAATTCTTTCTCAATTTCTAGGTGATCGACTAGGATCAGTTTTCGCTGAAGTGATTCCTTTTCCTGTTTGGGAGGAATGGTTAGTTATTGATTTATTTCTGCAAGGGGCTATTCTTGGAATACTTATCCCCTTCTCTGCAACAATAATCCCAATATGGAGAGCTACAAGAGTTAAACCTATTCAGGCAATCCAAATTGGATATACACTATCTACAGGAAAAGGTGCTGCTCCTTTACTCGAACGCTTACGATTTCCTGGCTCAATTTTTCTTCAACTACCGTTTAGAAATTTTGCTCGTAATCCTCGGCGTACATTTTCTACCATAATGGGAGTAGCATTGTCACTTTCTGTTCTCATAGCAATTCTGGCTCTTCTGAACGGTGGAACTCATCTTCTAGCTCTTGAACAGGAGATCATGGAAGGTCATTCACCTAACCGTCTGCATGTTGCTTTAAATGGATTTTATCCCAACTCAACAGAAGTAGTCACTAATATTACACAGAACTCTAAATTAGAAAAAGCCATTCCTGCGATTGAAATTCCAGGAACTGTTATTGGGGATTCAGATTCATATCCTCTCAGTATTCACTTTTTCGATCTCCAAAATTCTATATGGACTCCAGAATTAACCGAGGGGAACGTCGAAACAATTTCAACGAATCCTGGTATTATCATTTCTGAAAAAACTGCTCGTGATTTGCATGTGGAATTAGGTGATACTCTCTTCTTAGAGCATCTATTTCGGGAGAGCTCTTACCAATATTCCATGATGAATACATCAGTAGATATCATTGGAATTTACGGAAGTCAAGTTCGATTTTGGGCGTTTTTAGACCTAACTAATGATAATATCTTAAATTGTACTGGATTAATCAACTCTCTGATTTTACTACCCAAACCAGGAGTATCAATTGAATCGATCCAAGAAGATCTTTTCGATATGCCTGCATATAGCGGAGTACAGACAATAATAAGACTTGTGGAAACTTATGAAGAACTTATTGAGCTTTTTACTGAAGTATTATCTGTGATCCAATACGCAGTCATGGCTCTTGCTTTACTACTAGCTTTTAATACCGCTACTATAAACTTTGACGAGAGATTGCGAGAATTTGCAACTATGGGCGCGTTTGGAACACCTATCCGTACCTCAACTTGGATGATGATGGTGGAAAGTATAATTATTGGGATTTTTGGAACCTTAATTGGTTTTTTCCCCCTCGGAATGATTGTAATGGAGATTTTCCAGATTCAAATTCGTACCTCCATGCCTGAAGTGACTATAGCAGGATTCCTATTTCTTAATAGTATTACAATCATTTTATTCATTGGTGTGGTTCTTGTCGCACTAACTCCTCTTCTCTCAATCAAAAAATTGAGTAAAATGGATCTTCCATCAGCTCTAAGAGTGATTGAATAGTAGATATCGTCCATTAAGAGATTATTTTTGTATTTGGAAAATTAAATATTTTCATGCAGTTTGGGTCAGTGGAGAATTACTCTACTGAATTACTGAAACAGCTTGAGAATCAAAATACTAAAATACTGAAAAACTACATTCAAACAGCAATCTCGTATAACTAACTTCTTTAGCAATTCTGGACGGAAAAATATGAGTTTTCTGCGTAGAGGTAAATCAAAGGTTAAAACGATCCGAAGTGATTCAAAACTTGATCTTCAGAAAGGAATGGATGCTAGTAGGGTTGATCGGGAGAAATCTGGAGAAACTAGCACGTTACCTCTTGAAAGTTCCAAATTAACCCTAAAAGAAAAAATTACTCGCCTTGAAGAGAGACTTAATACTCCAGAAACTCGTAGTAATCCACCTAACCATATTACAGTAATCAGGAATCTTGCTAAAGGGTATATGAGGCTAGGGGGAAGAGAAGACGCATCATATTACGCAAAAGCAGAAAATCTATACAAACAATTCTCTGTTTTATACCCATTACACATAGAAAAAATTGACTGGATAGCTTGGATTGAGGCTAGTGCCAAAGCACGACTTATTCGTGAAGCAAGAAACCTTTTAGCAGAAGCTCGTTTACTTTTTCCAGGTGATGAAGATTTAGATGAGGTTGAAACGAAAGTACTTCACATAGATCATGCTAAAATAGATGAATCTACATAAACGTCCTTATTTGCTGACTTGGGATCTATTACTCTTTCTTTAAAGAATATAAATCCAATTAATATTCCGAATAATGAGATAATACCTGCAAGAAGAAAATTGTACTTAATAACCTCAAAATAATCAGCCATATAAGCACTTATCAATGTCCCTATTGCTTGGCCACCAAAGGTGAATGCCGAGTATAAACCCATAGCTAACCCTCTGACTTTGCTGTCTGTATTTTCTGATATCACTACTGGTGCAACGACAAAAAATGTACTGTATGCTGGAATACAATAAAGACCAATTACAATTATTGGATTGTCTGCAAAAATGAAGGTTAGGGTGGGTAATACTAAATAAATTGCTAACCCGATTAAAATAACACCTTTTTTATTAAAACCTGCAGTTATTGATCGACCGACAGTATACGAAACTCCCATTCCGATTAAAGTTGCAACTGAATTAGCTACTGCAGCATAATTTACCGGTTGATTAAGCTCAGAATCAATAAATATCGTGAAAAAACTTGAATAGAGAGAAACAGATATTTGTGTGATTAGGACTAGTATGAGAAGTATTCCGATTGATTTTAATTCTGTGATATAGGATCGTATCCCAATATCGGTCGCGCTTCTTGTCGGATTTTGATGGGGATACTTTATACCTATCTTTTTTTCAGAATCGAGTAAGATTACTCCGCATAAAGCGATAAAAGAGAAAAAAATTGCAGCAAGGAATAGTGGTCGAAAATCTTGACTTTCAGAATCTAATAAAACTGTTGCGAGTACACTTCCCAAGAAAAATCCAAGGCTAGCCCACATTGTTAGCCTACCAAAAACATCTCCTTGTTTGGATTGATTGGTTGCCTCCGTAGTTACTGAAATATATCTATTCATTGATGGACTAAAGGCGGAAATTAACACATTGAACCCTATATACGCTAGAAAAAACAACCAAGGTCTAGAAATATTGTAATATACAATAAATGATACCATCTGCATAGAAAGGGCAAAGGTGACCAGATTCTTTGAACCAATAAGATCACTCAGTCGACCAAAAAAAGCAGTAGAGAAAATAAAGGCAATATAAGGAATGCTAATAATTAAGCCTGCTCCTAAAAAATCTCCTCCGGATATATTATAAAAATACCAGCTAATAAAGGGCGTACTCAAAGCCACTGGAAGATGATAGAGGAGATAAACTAGTTCAGACTTATTAATTAGATCCATTATGGAAAAACCAGACGTTTTTGTAAATTGTTGCTTAATAGAGGGAGGAAATAAGAGAGTTTTTATGTCCGCTTATTCATTCTATAAATCATCCTCCCCAATAGAAAAATTACTCCCATCTACAACCCTAGTTCCGCATTCAGAGAGCTTATAAAGAAGATATTCTGACAATAAATCAAGCAAAATATGAAACGAAGGTAAAGAATTATGGTTTACTGTGAAACATGTGGAACTGAAAATACTGGAAACGCCAAATTTTGTAAAAGCTGTGGAGCTACATTAAGTCCAGCTGCAGCAGAGAGACAACCAGTACAATACTCGCGCCGGGAGGAATCAATCGGTTTTGGAGATCGAAATACTGGTGAAGGTTTGGTATTAAGATGTACTCTATGTGGTGGACAAGATTTCGCCAAAGACAAAGGACGGTTAGATTCCAAATGGGGGTTTACAAGCTTTAAAGTGGTTATGATGTCTTGCCGACGTTGTGGGCACGTAGATTTATTCAACCGTGGAAGAAGTATCTTCGATTTTGATTAAATCGGGTATTAATGAATTCTTCTTTAAAAATTGTTTTTGCTACTCTCATTATGAAATTTTATATGAATTTTATGGCGGGAATACACATTTATCGGATCCCAGTCGATCATATCGTGATCAATCAAAAAGAGATCCTTTAATTGAATATCTTGAACCTCAAAAGCGCTTTTCTCAGATAATTAAAAATCAAGAATTGATTAAAGTCTTGGAGAAGAGCATTTCCAACCATTGGGAAAGGTTAGGTTTAGATTCTTAGACCAATTCGCAATTACTTGATCATTTCCATATTTTTCGAAATACTCGCTCAAAGTTACCTCCCATAATCTTTGAGGTCTCCTTGGAGCTAAATCCTTCTTTTTCAAGTAAAGGGACTAACTCCTTCATTTTTCTGGCATCTTCTAATCCAATGGGAGTAGTTGCAATACCATCAAAATCAGATCCTAATCCAACATGTTTTACCCCAATTAATTCTGCGATATATTTGATATGCTTGATTACATCATTTATTGAAGCTTTTTCTGGTGTGATCGAGAGAAATTTCGGATAAAAATTAACTCCAACTACTCCATCCGCTGAACCAATCATTTCTAATTGATCATCAGTCAAATTCCTGGACACAGGACAGATTGAATGGGCATTGGAGTGTGAATCGATAAAAGGAGCATCTGTGAACTGCATCACATCCATATATCCTTCATAATTAAGATGAGCAACATCAATTACCATCCCTAGATTTTCCATTTCTTCCAAAAGCTGTATTCCATCTTTAGATAACCCGTGTCCAGTTTTTTTTTCATTAAAATTAACTCCTTCTCCGAATAAGTTTGGTCTACTCCAAGTGATGCCTATATTCCGAACTCCCAACTCGTGGACTAGGGGGAGAATTTTTAGATTCCTCTCCAAAGCGATAGCCCCTTCTATACTTAGAACCATTCCTGTTGTTGATTCCTTTTTATGGGAAATATATCCAAGTTCCTTAGATGATTTAATGATAGTAAAGTTTTTTTCCTTGGCTAGATCTTTTGCTAGTGCGATCATTTCCAGTGTTACTTCTAAACCAATTTTTTCAAGTTTAGGAGGCACAAACATAGCAAATACCTGAACATTAACATTTCCTTCCTCTAGGTATTCCTTTGTAATGTGAAGCGGGTCATTTTCTTGAGATGAAAATCGCATAAGTGAAGCAAAATACAGTTTTAGCAAGGTATCTGCATGGGCATCAATAACTATACTCTCAGTCATAGTTTCAACTCCAAAAATTATCTAATTGTCTTGTTCTAACTAGTTTTGAAGGACGTTTTACTGTAGGAAATATTTCTTGCCAAGGAATTGATTTTCCATCTAGATTGTGGGCTTTTAGATAGGAAAGTACCTTCTTGGGGATGTGAGTGGCCACAAGAATTCCTCGCACATGTTCTCCTTGGCCTTGAAAAAACTCTATGTATCGGTGCAACTGATATGCATCAGTCAAAGTCGCATTTTGTTTCTTCACTTCGATTGCTACAAAATTGTGACTGCTATCCTGAGCATAGAGATCAATAAATCCGAAATCTATTTCTTTTTCTCTTTCAATTATTTTGAGTTCAGGTTCGATGAGATCTGGATGAAGAACTAATTGATCAACAAAATCTTTCTCATCCCCAATCGTTTCACCTCCTCCAGACAGTTCTTCTTTCATACGGATGAATGCTGCGAAATTTATCTCGTAATATGTAATAAAGAATGATTCATCCGTTTTTGGTCTGTATGATTCCATCAATAAGGTATTATCTTCATCGTTATGAGTAAAAACAATCTTACCAGCTTTAGCTCTTTGCCATTGGACTGGACGAGTTCCTGTTGCATTGTGAAGCAAAATACTTCCATCTTTCTTAATTAAAAGGACACGTTCTCCCTTTTCCAAATCAGATTTTATTCTCCCATCAAAAATAGAGTCACAGATGCCTGCAAGAACAACCGTATCCTTTTCAAGGTGGGATGGAAGAATTACAGCCAGCTCAGACATTTTTTTAGGAAGTAAATCCACTTTCAACCCTCTCAAAGTTAAGTTATTGAGAGAACAATCTATGTTAGTCTAATTCGGATAGAGCTTCATCAAGGAGGCTTTTTGATAAGTTAGCTTCAACAGATTTCGCGGTTTTTAGAAGCTCAATCTGATCCCCAATTTCGTCGGTATACCGTTTAATGGAGGTTTTTACCTTCAACACGTTGGCATTCTGCGAAATAACCCCTACTAATATACAATCCTCGTTTATCGATTGTAAAATGAGTTTACCCTCACTAAATTCCGAAAATACAAAGCCAAGCGGACCCAGTTGAACTTCATTTCCTTGTTGACGCATTCCTATGAATAATGCCATGGATAAAGCGCCAATTCCCTCTAATTCTAAGGATGACGTTGAACGAGTTACATTAGCTAGTGTAAGACCCGTACTATCTGTGAGCATAGCGTGTTGAAGGCCAGGAGTGTTTTTAAGAATTTTAACAAGAATATTGTGAAAGATGGCGGAAATATCCATGTGGTTCACCTAATAGAAGCTTTACATGTCAAAAAGGATCACATGATAGATAATACAGAGTAATTGGGGAGATCGTTCAAATTTTCTTATTAAATATCTGTCGGGAAAAAAGGAACCAACAGTCTTAAACCCGAACTGGAATTCTAATAGGAATCAAATTTGATGTAAACGATACTTTTGATTTCGACAAAACATTTTTTAATGAAATCTTCTCCCACACTCAAATTAAGCTTGAATTGATTGTTAGAATAGTTATATGTGATGATAAATGGCAGAGACTACAGAAAACAAAATACCTGTGTTGATCGCAGGAGTAATCGGATGGGCCCATGATGGATTTGCATTAGTTTTGGTGTCCCTACTAGCTACGACAATTGCAGCTGATTTCGGAGTTACTAAAGTGGAACTAGGTTTTGTCTTTTCTGCGCAGTATATAATGACTGTTTTCGGCGCTGCGTTCTTCGGTTATATGGCTGACAAATTCGGTCGGAAACAAGTTCTTTTAATCTCCGTTCTGTGGGATTCAGTATTTACTGCCCTCTCTGCCTTCGCCCCCACATTCCTAATCTTTGCTATATTAAGGCTAATTTCGGGATTAGGAGTATCGTGGGGGATTTCCTTTTCACTTCTTTCTGAGACTTTTCCATCTGAAAAACGGGGAAAAGCGGGAGGATTAGTGCATGGTACCTTTGTTGTGGGATATATTGCTGCAGTAATAGTTACTCTGATTTTCGGTGAAATGGCACCGATAACACTTGGACCTCTTGTACTTGAAGGATGGAGAATTTGTTTCTTATCTGCATTATTCCCAATTCCATTTTTAATTTACCTTGAATACAGATTAGACGAATCTCAGGTGTGGATTGATCAGAAAGAGTTTTTGGACGGAGATTCCAGTGAGATCAAACTCGTTGAAGAAAAAGATAAGACATCTGGCTTACGTGATGTACTCAGTTCTCAATGGATCAAATTCATGGTTCTTCTTACAGTTCTCTTCTGGCTATCAGAATTCGCCTATCACGCGTTAGCTGATTGGGCTCCTACATATTTCGAATATATGTTCATATATGAGTTACAGCAGAGCGGAGGAGATGTTGGGTCAGCTAAAACACTTGCTAGGGTATTAATGTTAGGAGTTATGGTTGTTGCTGGGTTTGCACTGTACTTTACAGGATGGGCAAGCGATTATATCGGTAGAAAGAAAGCTTTTTTTTATAGTTGTGTGATTGGTCTTGTTGGTGTAAGTCTTTTCGTTACTTTTAATTTCATTGCCTATGTTTTTCCGTTAATAATAGTTGGGTGTCTCGTTTTGACATTCTCGTTTGGAATGCACGGTGTATTTGGGATTTGGAGCAGTGAAGTATTTCCTACACGATTCAGAGCAACCGCAACCTCATTTATTTTTTCTGTCGCAAGAGCTTTAGCTCTTGGAGCATTTATCATTGGAATCATAACAACCGAGCTAGAACCTAAGATTGCCCCACATCTTAAGCTTGAGGAAAGAGTGCTACTAGATCCACTAGGATTTGCACAAGCACTTGCTGTAGGAATGACATTGTGTGTATTTGCCTATATTGCAATGTTCTTCGTGTTACGACTCATCCCTGAAACAAAAGGTAAGGATATTACTTTTTAAAAGCTAATCAGGTAAGGAGAATACCAAGATTCTCCCACCCACTTTTTCCTGCATTTAGTCATATTGCTGCATCATCATGAGCAGTTGAAATGTTGCTGCTTCTTTCTCTTTCATTGATTCTGTCATATCTGCATTGGAATAGTCATGAAATCCCTTACCAGTTTTGACACCTAATGTTCCCTTCCCAATCATCTCCTCTAAGAAGTCAGGCGGTTTGGTGGATCGGTCTAACGCAGGATACAGATAAGAAAGGACATTTTTTATTGTATCCAATCCCATCAGGTCAACCATTTCGAAAACTTTCATCACGGGTAGACGTAAGCCTAATCCGTACCTCACAGTTGTTTCTAGGTCTTCTACGTCCATAACCTCAGTATCCACTAAGTGCATTAATTCACGAAACACTGCAGCTTGTAATCGATTATGTACATATCCAGGAATATCTTTTTTCACTAAGACTGGGCGTTTATTCACATTTGTCAAAAGACCAATTATTCTTGATATCGTCTCATCAGACGTATCTTTACCTTTTACTACTTCAACTAAGGGCATTAGTAAGGGAGGATTCATGAAATGCGTTCCAATGACCCTTTCTGGATGTTGAGTATCTTTTGCAATTGCTGTTATACTTAAACCTGAAGAATTTGTTGCTAAAATTGTATCGGGAGACACTAAACTTTCAATCTGTTTGAAAAAATCCTGTTTGAGATTGAGTTTTTCAGGGATAACTTCAATAATAAGATGTGACTCCTTGAGAGCATTTAGATCAGTTACAAAATGAATTCGATTTCGTGCTTCCTGTAAGTCTTCCTTACTAAAGATCCCAACACTTTCTACCTTGACAAAGTCTTCTTCCATTCGTTTTTGAGCATTCTGAATTGCTTCACTTGAAATATCAAATAAATTGATTGTAAAGTCATATGAGGAACCAAATATTGCAAGAACCTCTGCTATCCCAGGCCCCATAACTCCCACACCAACAATTCCAATATTTTTAATTGTTTCTAATTCCATTTCAATCACTGAGGTTAATTTCATGTAATTCTAGATTTTGTAATCAGGGTTTGTTTTTACTTCTAAAATAAAGTCTTTGACCATCTCTTCTGGTGAGTATGAGGGTGAGTATCCAAGATCATCGAAAATTGCATTGGATTCTCCTTTCATCATGGACCAACTCCGAAGCATAAAGGTTAATTCTGGATCAGGGTCATACTCAATGATTGCATCAGATATTTCATTTTGTACATACTTCGCTAGTTCGTTTGCTCTGATCCATACTCCATCAATATTGTATGTTTGTTCTGGAATATCTTCACGCTTGTGGAGACTGGCTAAGAACTTAGTTGCGTCTTTGATATATATTAGAGGAACAGCAATATCTTCTTCGACATTACAGATGGCTTTTTCTCCTTGAGCAGGATATTGAATGATATTATTCGCAAAAATGGTCATTCCTTTGCCTGTGCGTCCTGGTCCGATTAAAGCAGGAAAACGAATAGAAGTAAACTTTACTCCTTTTCTACGATGATAAAACGATCCTAGGACTTCCGAACATACTTTTCCAACACCATACATAGTCCATGGATCTCGAAACGATTGTTCAGTAACTGGTAGGTCGACACCTGGTCCATATATCGCTCCAGAGCTAGAATAAACGACTTGTGAAATGTTATGAAGACGTGCAAATTCCAAAACATTGAAAGTTCCTTGAATATTGATATTAAAAGCATCCGTTAACTCGGATTCGGTTAACGGAGGCATTAGACTACCAAAATGGTAGATAGTTGAAAAATCAGTGAGTTTTTCTAATTGCGAGTGGAGAAATGTTCTGTTAGAAACGTCACCTTTGATGAGTGAAATACGAGGATCATCTTTCAATGATTTTATTCGCTTCTCATTAATGATGTAATCAAATAGAATCAGTTCTTCATTCGTTGAAGTAAACAATTCTTTTGCTAGAAAGGAACCTATAAAACCAGTACCACCAGTAATAAGAATTGCCAATTTACTTTCTCCATACTATTGTTCCCAAAATGAGGGGTCGGCTTTTGCAGCTGCACTCTGATTCAGAATATTTGTCACAGAGCCATCAACTCTTACGTCAACTACTGTTACAGTACCACTGTTTTTAGCTCGTCTAATCGCTGAGGGGACATCTTCTGGCCGAGTGACCAATTCTCCTTGTCCACCCAAGCTTTCTGCAAACTTAACATAATCAATATGATTCTTTTCATCTAAGGTGGTACCGATACGTTCACCCCATGATAAATCCTGGTTATGTGCAATCATTCCCCACAAAGAATCATTTTCAATTATTACTGTTAAAGGTAAGTCATAGCGAATTGCTGTATCAATTTCCGCCCCATTAAACAGAAAACTTCCATCCCCTGAGAGTATAATAACATTTTTCTCAGGTTCTGCTAGCTTCCCAGCTATTCCCATAGGTAATCCAGCTCCTAAATGACCAGTAGGTCCATGTGAGCCAATAATTTGACCAGGATAAGTAGCTTTCAAGATTAGATTGGCCCAAACAGTGGTATCTCCTCCATCTAAGAATAATCTAGTGTCTTCATCCAAGAATTGTTGAATATCTTTCGTAAGCCTTTGTGGTTTGATGGGAGTATCGTTAGAATCCACAGGTCCGCTAATCATTTCTTCGAGCTGGTTCCGATCCCCTTTGATGGTCTTAGCCCATTCATTATGTAATTTGACTTCTGGTTTGAGTTTTATCACAGTAGCTAATAGTTGTTCTAAGAAAGGATTAATTGAACAGGAAATTCCTAATTCTAAGGGTCTATTCTTACCTACTGCTGTTGCTTCAGGATCTACATGCACAAACTTAACATCTTCTGCATAGAAGGCTGGATTAGTTCCATATCCTTGGTATTCTCCAAAAATAACTCCAAGAGCTAGTATAAAATCTGCTTGGTTAAGTAAGATATTTTGAATCGCACTCCCAATGGCTAATGGGTGAAGTTCAGGAATTGATCCTTTCCCTAAATCATCATACGCTACTGGAATTGATAAATATTCAGCTAATGCTAACAAATTAGCCGATGCTCCTCCCCAATAAACTCCACTTCCCGCAATTATTACTGGATTCTTCGCCTCTAATAAATAATCTGCTACCTGTTTCACCAGTAAGGGGTCTGGATATTTATACCCTTTAGGACGATATTGATCAGGAGATAATCCATAAAATGGTTTTGCTTCATCCACATCTGATTCAAGAGTTAAAATATCAACTGGAATATCAAGTAATACAGGGCCCATATTTTCAGCTGTACATGCCCTGAAGGCTTCTTGCATATATTCAGGAATTCGGTGAGTATTGTAGACCATTCGTGCATATTTTGTTGCTGGATTAGCTAAAGGTAAATGGTCCACTTCCTGAGCAGCATGTTTATTTAAATCTCTTAATGCTGTGTGCCCCGTAATGGCGAATACAGGACTATGAGCATAATAAGCACTAATTAAAGCAGGAAGAACATTAGAAAAACCTGGACCTGCGGTTACCAAACAAACTCCTGGAGTACGAGTAGTTTTAGCCCATCCCTCTGCAGCATTTCCCGCAGCTTGCTCATGTCTAGTTGTAATGATAGGTATCCCCTCCTCTACCAATCCTTTGTAAATGGGATTGATATGTCCTCCCGATAATGTGAAAACATACTCAATATCCTCTACCTTTAGACTTTTTGCTACGAATGAGCCACCTGATAAGCGTTCTGTCAAGTTTACACCAAGTTTACACCGTAAGTAGATTATTGTCGTGCTTTATACTTCTACTTTAGTAGTAGGAATCTACTTTTTTGGGTGAGATTTTTATTCATTTCGTAACAATTCCTTGTTCTGATAGAAATGGCTAATGGGTTACATAATCGACTTGTACGAATCAATCTTTCTACAAATCAAATAAAAAAGGAAAAATTGCCAGAAAATATAGTAGAAACCTTTATGGGAGGAAAAGGTTTAGGAGCTTTTCTTTTAACTCAAGAACTTGATCCAGGCATTGATCCACTAGGTTCTGAAAATAAGATTATCGTTTCCACTGGTCCTTTACAAGGAACAGTCGTTCCGATCTGTGGTCGTTATTGTATTGTAACAAAATCTCCCTTAACTGGGTTATTTTTAGATTCTCATGCAGGTGGATTTGTAGGTCCCGAATTAAAGTTTGCTGGATATGATGCGTTAATTATTGAAGGAATAGCTAAAAGTCCGTGTTTTATTTCTATTCGAGATGACGACATTCAAATTAATGATGCTCAAGATCTAAAGGGTCTCACAACACTTGAAAAAGAAATGGCGTTTCGAAAAAGAATTCATGAACCCAAAGCTCGAATTATGTCTATTGGGCCAGCTGGAGAAAATAAAGTTAAGTTTGCTTGTATTACTAGTGATAGTTTTCGAAATACCGGACGAGGTGGAATAGGAGCGGTTTTTGGATCAAAAAATCTACTTGGAATCGCTATTAAAGGAAATAAAAAAGATATTCCAGTATTCGACTTGGAGAAGTTGAAGAATAAAGCTATGGATCTTCGCAAGCGTGCATCGAAAGGAAAAGAAGTAGATCATTGGATCTATAGAGTGGGTACCCCCGCATTATTCAACATATCGTCTGAACGTGATCAATTACCAGTACGGAATTTCCAATATGGTACTTTAGCAGAGGAAGCTTCTAGTCTTGGAGAAGAAGCCATTCAGAACTACTCTACCAAAAAACGACCATGTTATAAGTGCGTAATCCAGTGTGCTCATGTTTTTGGAGATAATTTTTCATTTAAGGATGAAGAAAATCACATTGCTGCTGTACCAGAGTATGAAACGTTGGGTCTAATTGGATCTAGTTGCGCGGTAAAATACGAAACAGTTGTAGAAGCAAATTATCTGTTAAATAAGTATGGACTTGATTCAATTAGCACAGGTAGCACAATTGCTTTCTTTATGGAATGTAGTGAAAAAGGATTAGTCCCCCCTGAGTTTCAGGAGGAGCAAATTGTATTCGGTGATGATCAAGGGTTATTAGAGTTAATCACCAAAATTGCTTACAAACAAGGAGTAGGGAAAATCCTCGCTGAAGGTACAAAACGAGTCTCAGAACTATTTGGCCAAGGATCAGAAAAGTTTGCAATTCATGTAAAAGGTTTGGAGATGGCAGCATGGGATCCCAGAGGACGACTAGCATTAGGCCTTAGTTATGCAACTGCAGCTGCTGGAGCTTCTCATCTACGAGGATGGCCAACATCCATGAAACTTCCCAAAGACGAGTTAGTGTCGCCAGAAATAGTAGAAACATTAGTTTCTGAACAGGATCTAAAATTGATTAAAGATAGCTTGATTATTTGTCATTTCACTCATTCAATAATTCCCGCTTTGAACCTTCAAGATGTTCAAACTCTGTATACCGAGGCTACAGGTGGGTTAAAAGATATTCGGGAGATAGCACAAAGTATCTGGAGTATAACGCGATACTTCAATATGCGTGAGTTTAAACTTCAACAAAATACTGCTGGAGTCCATGATACTCTTCCTTATCGGATTTTATATGAAGCATTACCCACAGGAATAGCCGAAGAATCCAAAGCATTCCAATCAATAGAGGATTTTCAACAGGGTTTGAAATTTCTATATGAGATGAGGAAGTGCAATCATGATGGTGATCTCAATGATCAGGAAGTCGCGAGAATAGAAAATCTTGTTGGAATTTAAGATTGATACCCGAAGAAAATCTTTTGAGCGATGTAGAAAACATTTTTCTTGATTTTAGTCTACAGCTGTTATCAGGCGGTAGTACACATACCAAACCTTCTCTGGAAAAGATAATCGCATACATCATTTGCTTAGTATCTTTAAGCGAAGTGAACTCCCAAGATCCACTAATTTTAGAGCGAATTAAGAAATCTAAAGATGAAATTTATGCAATAGATTTGCTTGAAGATCTTCAAAGATCGTTACAAGAGGATGATAAAACTAATGATGTCACGAAGCGAATTATTAAGAGCATTCGTCCAGTTACTCATATTAATGAAGCTAAGATTAAAATTGATTTCCTACTCATCATCTATAATAAATTTCCAATCGATCTTAATCTGGGATCTTCCCTCTTGTCATTTGTAGTTGAGAATCTATCTCTCTCTACTTTGTCAAAAAAGAAACGAGGGACGTATTATACACTCCCAGAAGATGCTGAGCTAATTTCTTTTCTGGTAAGTTATCATTTCTTACAAAATAGCATACATGACTTGTCTAATGAGGAGTTGTTAGACTGGATTGAATCAAAAACAACCCGAAAGGAAAATTTATCATTATTTTCCAAATATCCATTTAAAATCTCTGTCCTCGACCCGAGTTGTGGGACTGGTACATTTTTAGTTCATATAGCTAAACAAATAGCGAAAATTGGAGACAAAATCGCACATTTAGGGCCTAAGAATGAACAAAAAATCCATATCTCCCTCTCTGGTATGGATCTTGATCCAATCGCCTTATTGGTTACCGAACTACGTTTACTTTTAGTAGAGCAATTCTTCGTGAAGCAATACGGTTCTTGTCCTATAAAAATAGAAACTTCGTTAGTTTGTGGAGATTTTTTACTGGAAAAAATCGTGAAACGATTTGATATCATAATTGGAAATCCACCTTATGTTCGTCATGAAGATATTGGAATGGATAGTCCTTCAGATTATAAAAAGAAGCTTTATAACTTAATTTCACCAATTTTAAAACATGAAATTACATTAGATCGTAAAAGTGATTACCTTATTTATTTTTGCCTGAAAAGCATAAATCTCTTGAGTTCTAATGGAATTTTAACCTTCCTAACGTCGAATGCATGGCTTGAGGTTAAATATGGTAAAACTCTGCAAGACCATTTAGTATCATTATTGGAGAGAAAAAAGTTAGCTTTCTGTGAAATCATACATCAATCAGGTTCGAGATTATGGAAGGATATAGGGATTAATTCTGTTATCTTTCTAGCATCAAAAACCGATAAAAAAGGGGTATCAGAAGGTCAAGTGTTCTTCACGGAGACATTCAAAGAGATGCATAATATTTCGATTTCATCTTTAAAAAAAGGATTAATGTTTCATGAGGAGATCTCATCTGATGACTATCGTACGGAAGCTGTTCCTATAGAAGAATTGAAAACTACTCATAAGTGGGCTGGTAACTTTTTGCGAGCTTCAAAAGCGGAAAGAAGCATATTAGACAAAATTAAATTTCAAGGTACCCCTCTTTCAACTTTAGCACACATTCAGTTTGGCATTAAGACTGGTGCCAATGATTTCTTCCATGTTCTAGTAAATTCAATAAATACAAGTGAAAGAATAGCCAAGATCACAAATAAACAGGGTTATCGTGGAAAACTTGAAACAGAATTTCTTACTCCTATCATAAAGAGCCCTCAAGAATGTGGAGGTTTTGAAATTCCAGACAGTTTCAAACCAAAAATGTGGTTATTTAATTGTCAACAATCACAGGATCAGCTGAAGGGAAAAAACGCTCTGGAATATATTCTTTGGGGGGAAAACCAATTAGTGTCGATAAAACAAGGAAAATTAATTGGTCAAACGGTGAAAGGTTATCATTTAATTACAAGTTTGCGACAAAGGAATCCGTGGTATGCATTACCACCATATACATTACCAGACCTTTTATGGACCAAGAGTTATCATGATAGACCTGGATGTTTGGTTAATAGTGCAGGGTGTTTTCCAGATCAACGTTTTTATGGAATAAAAGTATATGATTCCAATAAAATTCCGTTGATTCTGACATATTTGAATAGTAGCTTTGTTTGGGCTCAAATGGAAATGGAAGGCAATACGAATATGGGGTATGGAGTACTGGATACCAATGTATATTGGTTAAAATCATTAAATCTTCCAACCAAACTGACCCCACATCAGGAGCAGACATTACTGTCCATATTCCAGAAATTAAGAAACGAGAAATCTAGAACTTCAATCACTTCAGAGAATGAATTACGTGGAATGATTGATAGATTTTATGCTCAGATGCTGGGGATTAATGAAAAGGAGTTAAGGATTATTTTACATTTCATTAACAAAAACGTATCTAATCGACTTAATGAAAATACGAAAGATAATTAAACAGTCATCTCAGAGAGAATCATGCCAAGTAAGGGTGAATTCTACTCGTGACTGTCCAGACTTTATCATTTCGTGAACTGGTTGATCAACTAGTTCGTCAGCAATTCTTTATTGACCCAAATATCATCACTGATCGCACTTACTCGCTTCAGTTTGAGATAGAAGGATCAAACCGAATCTTACAGCATTTTGCAGACTTTCTATTTGATCAGGGTAAAGACCTTTATGGGACGGATCCTTCCCATTATGTATCAGTTCTATTGAGAACAGGGAAGAAATTATCAATAAATCCCTTAGACAAGCTTACAACAAGGTTTAATGAAAAAATTGGTAGTTTTATCGAGGAGGGGTTAGCCACTGAAACAATTCTTTTTATAGCGACGATTTCATCTATTTTGGAAGTGCTTGACTATTCTCATTATCAAACACTATTAAAAGAATTATCTGCTTTATACTATCACCAATGCATAAGTCTTCTTGCAACTCAAGAATACGAAGATCAAGAAGAGAAATTAAATGACGGGATTAAGCGACTAAGTGAGGCAGCTGAACCTAAGCTCTCATTAATTCAAAATGTAATTAAATTAAAATCAATAGCGTCCATTTTTGATATTTCAGACCTGATTTCTTATGATAAAAGGCAATTTATGGATATTCAGTCTGAAGTGATTAGAAAAGTTATCTCCGAAAGTTATTAACCTCTATTATTCCTCAAAAAGGTTAAAAGTTTGATTCATGTAATCAAACTAAGTCATGAAATAACTCTTCAAAGGTTTTAAACATGTTAGAATTTATAGTAGATCCCTTTTTAGGGATAATTGCGTTGGTAGCGGGGTTAATTGGTGTTGCATACGGCGTAAATAAGTTTACGAAGTCAAAACGACACGAATCTGGGTTTTTGAAATATTTGGCATTGGCTACGTCAATTGTTATTGGAATTGTGAACATAATTGCGATATTTGAGGGTTATGTCGATACTGTTGACCCTGATGTTGTTGTCCATTGGCTAACCGTAGTTCTCATTTTCTTAGCTGGAATGTCGATGTTAGCTGATCCACTAAAGGAAACACCATTGGCTGCAATGATATCTATGATTACCTTAGGAGCACTAGCTGGACTTCTGTTGCTATTTGCTGACTTAGAAGAACCAGGAGACTTTACTAATATCGATCTCTTCGGATTTTCAGTCCCAATGTGGCTCTTGATTTTAGGAATTGTTGTCATCGTTGGTATAGTATTTGTGGCTAGTTTCTTTACTGAGTTTACTGTAGATCGAATTCTCCAGATTATTAGCTGGAGTCCCATTGTAATTATATTTAGTACCCTTCTGTTGATTCAAGGTCTACTAATGCTAGTTCTAGGTGAACCAGCAGGAATTTGGCATATTGTTAACCCTCCCTGAATGAGAATTAATGCGGAATTATTCCGCTCCTTTTTTTTTATTCTTAAATTTCGTTTTTGACATAATATCACGAGCTAAAGTTGTAAATGCTTCTTCAATCGCCTCTCCAGTTTTTGCAGACGTTTCTACAAAGCCAGCATTTAATGATTTAGCTTTCACGAATCCTTGAATCGTTTTTAAGCTGGAAGGTACTTCATCTCGAAGATCAATCTTGTTGCCCACAAGAACAATGGGTAAATCATTATAGGTCCCTGCTCGTTCCCGTACTTCTTTAACCCAAGTATCTAGGGATTCCAATGATTTAGGTTGAGTAATATCATAGACTGCAAGAGCACCCATTGCACCTTTGTAATATGACTTCATAACGTTTCTAAAGGCTGGTTGTCCCGCTAAATCCCAAATTTGCCACTCTACATTAACTGAGTCAATTTTAGTCTTCAAAAACGCAAAATCAGCACCCATAGTTGCTAGGAAATCAGTTTTGAACCCTTCGCCCATGTACCGACGTCGTATTGAAGTTTTTCCGACAGCTCCATCTCCTAGGAGTATGATCTTAAACAGCAGAGTCGGCATTGTAATCAGTTTCACCTCACCTGTTGATTTTTTAAGCTCTTTCTAATAACAAATATTACATCTCTAGCGAAGGATGAATGATTTCTTTGGCCATAGCTAATTCTGATTTGTTAGTATTTGTCGTTGGTACCTCTGGGAGCGGAAAAGATAGTGTGATGAGAGAAACAGTCTCATTCTTACATTCACAGAATATACCAGCTGCAACATTGAAGCGGGTTATAACTAGACCTTCAGATAAGAATGAAGAATCAACTTTTATGACATCTGACGAGTTTCTACAACAAAAAGCTAATAATGAGTATGCCCTGTCATGGAACATTTACGACAATTGGTATGGATGCGGTTGGGCTCCTATTAAGGAGGCAATCTCTCTAAATAAGCTATTACTAATCAACGTTTCCAGAAGTATGCTGTTTAAGGCTCGTGAAGTATTTCCTGAATGTAGAATTATTCTGGTGACTGTCCCGAAAGAGGTCGCAGAATCACGAATTAAAAGAAGAGGGAGAGAAGATGATTCAGGATTACAAATTCGATTAAAGAGAATGAAAAGTAAGGTTGAAATGCCTACACCAGATAAAATAATAGAAAATACTGGCGACTTGGCCAGGACGGCTGAAATTCTTGGAGAATTTCTAATGGATCATTTTTTGAAAAGAGAGGGTAAAAAGTCATGATTTCCTTAATAGACAAATTAAAAGAATACTCTGAGACCAGAATATTATTTTTAGTAACTCTACTTTCGTTAGTCTTCACTGTAATTTTCTATTTTTTAATGAGACCTATCGAAATGGAATTAACTTCACAGACCGCATATGGAGTAATAGATCTAGAATTTGCGTGGAATGTTGAACGGATGGAAGGAATATTGTCCTCTTGGGAAGATGAATTAATAACCAAGGAAGTGAATGCGGTGTTACTTGATTTTGGATTTCTCATATTTTATTCCCTTGCCCTAGCAGGAGTAACTATATTACTGACAAAATCAGGTGTGTTTACATCGCTGACAAACATCGGATACTATTTTACCTTGATTCCATTTTTAGCAGCCTTGTTTGATGCTATAGAAAATGTCAATTTATTATTTATCCTTACTTCTCCTTCAAATTACCCACAATTCGCCCCATTTGTGGCTTCAATTTGTGCCACAATAAAATTTTCCCTGATTATTGCTACAGTCTTATTTTGGTTTGGAGGGGCAATTTTTTCAATAGTACGAAGACGCTTGTGATCTAAGAAAACGTTTAGTTCACTCTTTCACTATAAATTTCGATAGGATATACCAGGTGGTTTGAAATGCATCATTTTCAAGTTTAGCTTCGACAGTATACCCATTTTTTTTATAAAATTCAATATTTTGGTGCTTTTTACTAGTGCTAAGACGAATCTTGTGCCATTTCTTGTGTCTGGCGAGTTCTTCAAGTTGTTTTAGTATAAAACTCCCTACACCATGTGATTTCCGTAAATCTTCCTTGACAAGTAGCTGTGAGACACGAAGGGTATTCCCCATTATGATGCATCGTGCAGCTGCTACTAGTTGTGGAGGAGAAGAGTCACTACGCACTACAACTGTTAGAGGTTTATTGATTTCTTCAGAAATATCCCTACCGAAGTGTAGTATGTTCGCTGAAAGCCATTCTCGTTTAAAAAAGGATTTAATTTCTTCTTCCGCGTCTTCAAATAGAAAATCAATCTTAAATTCCATCATTCATTCATTAAATATTAAGAGTCAGTAGTTTAAGGAATTTCTGTTTATTGCTAGTCGATCCAAAATCATCATAACATACGTGAAATATCTCCAATTCATACCGAAGCACCATTCACAGAGTATCAAGAAGATGCAATTACCTACACATGTCTTAGCTGGTATTTTCATTCAATATCTAGTGATGGTGTTTATCCCTCTCCCATTATGGTTGAATCTTTGTTTAATAATTACTTTCTGTGTCATCTCTCACTTTTTTATTGATGCTTTTGCAAAGATCACCTATCATCCTACTTCTCGACAAACAGGAAGATTTTGGTTATCCTGGCATATATTCGTCTTTGCATTTGGTTTTCTACTCATAGTAATTTATTTCCAAGACTACTGGATTGGGATGCTTGCGGCCAACTTTGTAGACATCTGGGACTGGTATTTTCTGAGAAATTACGCAAGACGAACATCCCAACCTGAATGGGGTAGAAAGTATTATTTACATCCAATTGCAGATAAAATTCGTAGTGTTTTGTTTAAACGACTTCCAAATTATACCCATTCACAAATTGCGATACTTCTAGAACTTTTTATTTATTTTGGATGGCTAGTTTTGTTTATTTTAACTTTATAAAACTCTGAAATTAATAAAAGCGATGATAATCGTATTCTGTTTGAGATATAATTTTACCATTCCTGATTGTGGTTCTAGCTGGTGGTGTTGTTCGAATTGCCTCATGGACATTCTTGACACCGTATAGGATCACCATATCTGCAGGTTTTCCTTTCTTGAATTGGTGATCAATATCCATGGTTTGCGCTGCATTCTTTGTTATGGTGTCATAAAGAGTATTGATATCAGAAAATGTGGTCATTTTGGCGGCATGACCCAGTAAATTAGCAACTTCTAACATATCCCCTTTACCAAAAGGATAATATGGATCATGAACACAATCTTGGCCTATAGTCACATTTACGCCTGCAGCTAATAGTTCCTTTACTCTAGTAATCCCAACCCTTTGCGCACCTGTATCTAATCGTCCTTGAAGTACCATATTCGTGGGAGGATTCGTGACAACATTAATTCCTGCCCTTTTAACCAGATCAATCACTCGAGCTGCATGATAATCATCATATGCTGATAATGCACAAATATGATCAACCGTTATGCTTTTCTCAAACTTTTCCTCGATTGCTCTTGAAGCTAGATATTGAAGAGTACGGGAAGTAGGGTCATCTGTTTCATCTGTATGACTGTCTATGGGAACGTTATACTTTTTAGCCATAGATAATAAAATATTGACATGTTTTTTGGAATTCTTACCATTGAATTCATTATGAGGCATACCTCCCAGAATCATGTCTTTTCCTCCCGTTTCGAGCGCCTTTTCCAATAATTCTTCGGTTCCTTCATCTTTTAATATACCTTCTTGAGGGAACGCGACGATTTGCAGATCAATAACATTTTTAAATTCGTCCTTGGTCGCCAATAATCCTTTTAATGGCATAAGACTACCAATTGAATCAACATCCACATGGGTACGAATTTTAGTTACTCCAAATTTAATTTGATTATTAATTACATCTGTAGCTCGTTGTTTAATGTTTTCTACTGTATAATTTCTCTTAACTTCCCACGTTTTTTGGATAGCTTCCCACAAGGTACCAGATTGATTTGGTTCAATAATATCTCCGATAAGTACTTTATCTAGATGGATATGAGGTGAAATAAAGCTTTCTGTTACTAGAGAATCCTTTGCATCGATTATTTGATCAAAATCATTCTCGGAAAAAGATTTTTCATCGATATTAACGATATCTGTAACTAATCCTTCCTGAATTGCAATATTAACTAAATTTCCTTCCCTTGTACGAGCATTTATGATTCCTAGACTCATTTTATTCATCCTGTTTTGATTTTTGGATTTGAGATTGGTTGTATTCCAGATTAATCGATTTTTTCATATTCTTTTTCATCAATTATTTTCTTCAGATCCTGAACAACCAACCAAATCTCGTGATAGGTATTATATAACGCAATAGGTGCAAGTCTTATAACATTAGGAGGACGGAAATCACTAATAACATTGTACTTGATTCGCAAACAATCGGTAATACGCCTAGCTTCAGTATCGTGCTCGACAGCTATGTGGCCTGATCTTTTTTCAGGAATTCTAGGTGTACCTACACGAAAATTATACGGATCATCTGAAAGAATGGAGTCTACTAGATAAATCAGGTAATTTGTCTGTTGTAGTGATTTATGCCGAATATTTTGAATTCCTGCCTTAAGTGTAAGGTTTAACGCCCCTTCAATTGGAGCTGAACATAGAATATTTGAGCTCGATATTTGCCATCCTCCTGCAGATTTAGCATGAACGAAGTCTAACGACATGTCAAATTGTTTATCCTTTTCATAACCAAACCAACCTGCTAATCCTGGCTCTTTCTCAAAATGCTTTTTATTAAGGTAAAGAAATGCAGTTCCACCGGGACCAGAATTTAAATATTTATAACTACACCAGAAGGCAAAATCTACACCCCATTCGTTAAATTTATGAGGCACAACACCAACAGAATGGCTACAATCCCATCCAATAGGAATATTCTGGTCATTTGCTTCTTTGGTTAAAAATTCCATATCGAATAGCTGACCACTTCTATATAAAACCGAAGGTAAAAGAATTAGTGCTACATCGTCATTCATATATTCAACGATTTTTTTTTCGTCAATAGTACGTCCATCATCACTGGGAACAAGTATGAGATGTTCCTCAGGATTTAAGTTTTTGAGTTTAATTTGACTTTTCAATGCATAAATATCTGTGGGAAAATCTAACTCATCTGCAATAATCTTAGAACGTTTTCCTTCCTCTGGATGATAAAAAGTACTTACTAAGGAGTGAAGATTAATTGTGGTCGTCCCTGTGGCAACCACTTCATTAGGTTCTGCTCCAACTAGTGATGAGGCCAAAGCTCCAAGATCTTCTCCAAAATAGAACCAGGATTTCTTCGGTTTAAACCATCCGAGGATTGCTAATTGTTTCCATTCATCAATTACTCTAGCTAGAGATTGTTCAGCTTCTTTCGAAAACAACCCTAAGGAGTTACCATCTAAATAGATAATGTTTGGTGGTATATAAAATTGGTGTCGATACTCTGCAAGAGGATCCTCTGAATCCAGTTTTAAGGCACACTGTTCATCTAATGTAAAGTGTATAGTCAATTGTAGTTCTCCTCTAAAAACCCAGATATTTGCGGAATTTACCCAAAGCGTCATTTACCAGAATTCTAAACAGACTACTATATTTTTATTTGCAAGAAAGGATTTTTAATCTACAATCAGACCTCTTAGTTACCGAATCAAATTTCACATTGAAATTCAAATGCAATATTGAGTTGTTACAAATGTCAGCAGATGAAGATATTCTAAGGCCAAAGCCGAATAAAATAAATCCAGAAAATAATCCCTATCCAGCTAAATTCATCAATCTTGTTGATGGCTCGAAGATGGTTGTTCGTCAGATTACAAGAGAAGAGACCAAAAAAGTCATTCCACTCTTTTATGATATTGTCAAGATTAATAACGACTTTTATGATCTTGTAGGAGCAAGAATTCTAGGCGAATTGTTAGCCTATGTACAATATCGTGTACAGGATGAATATGTCCTCTTGGGACAAGTTCATGAAACGGGAGAAGTACTAGGACTAGTAAATGGGTATTTAAGTTTTAATAATCCTAAGATCGGTATTTCTTATCACACAATGACCTTTAAAAGAGGATTGCGTGTAGGAGCTCATTTATTTGTCGCTAAGATGGAGCATCACCTGGATTATCTCCAGAATGATGAAGTAAAGATCGTTGCTGAGTCCCATATTGGATTTCGTAGATGGATGGAAGAATTACGGTTGGAGGAAAACTTCGAGTTTGAGCATCCAATAGGAGGAGTACCTTCTTATGTCCTCACTAGAAAGAATTGGGAATCATACGTCAAACCTGAACGCTGTTTTGGCACAGAAAATCGACCAGTACCTGAAGAATACCTGAAAACTGTTACAGAGAATATTCTATTACCTAAGGATGTTACTTACCAGATCACTGGAATATCAAAGGAAGAATTTCTGAAGGGACTTTAAATGCGTGACGTTGCCATTATTGGCGTTGGAATGGGAAGTCGCTGGGGAAAATACAGCGGTTCTCTCATTGAGATGATGGCTGAAGCCTCTCTATCAGCAATTGATGATGCGGGAACTGATGAGATTGATGCAGTCTTCGTAGCAAATATGGGAGCAGGAAGGATTAATAATCAGACGGCTTTAGGCTCTGCCTTGATTGATTATCTCAACCTTTTTCCAGCTGTCGGAGCTTCTATTGAAAATGGGCCTGCTTCTGGAGCAACAGCTGCACGCATTGGCTACATGGCCATTGCTTCAGGCCTACATGATGTAGTGATGATTACAGGTGGAGAAAAAATGCGAGTAGCTCCAGGACCGGTAGTTACAGACTTTGTAGCTACCATGGCACATCCAGAAGCAGAATATATCTATGGTATTACTTTTCCAAGTCTAGGAGCATTACTAGCAAGATTATATTTCGAAAAATATGGAGTGACATCAGAAGATCTTGCAAGAGTGGCCATTAAAAATCACCAAAATGGCTTAAAGAATCCACATGCCCATATCCAGCAAAATATAACCATGGAGGGAATTTTAACAAGTAGAGAAGCGAGTCTTAACAATCCAATGATCGCTGATCCACTTCATCTCTATGATATGTGTCCTGTGACCGATGGTGCTGCAGCACTTATTATGTGTTCAATGGAAAAAGCTCGAGAAATTCAAAGGAGGCCTCTAATCAAATTTGCTGGTACAGGACAGGCGATGGATACAATGGCTGTGCATGAACGAGAGGATCCTACTTTTTTGAAAGCAGTAAAACTTGCTTCAGATCAAGCATTCACCATGGCTGGATTATCTCATGCAGATATTGATTTTGCAGAAATTCATGATGCATTTGAGATTCTGGAATTAGCCGAATTAGAATCTGCAGGATTTTACGAACGTGGTAAGGCCCATTTGGCCATTCGTGAAGGAGAAACAGAGCTTTCAGGAAAATTTCCAGTAAATACTTCGGGAGGATTAAAAGCACGCGGTCATCCTGTAGGAGCTACGGGAGTAGCTCAAATATGTGAATTGGTATGGCAATTACGAGGAGAAGCAGGAGAAAGGCAAGTTCCTAATAACCCGACCCATGGATATGCTGTAAATTTCGGTGGATTTGGGAATAATGTAGTGTCGACGATCTTATCTCGTCTTGAGGAGTAAAATAAAAATGTCTGAACGTATACCTACTGGATTTAAATGTCTTAATTGTGGAAAAATGCATTATCCACGTCATGGTCGATGTCTACAATGCAAACATCGCGAGTTTGACGAAGTACCCCTATCAAAACAAGGAACATTGGTTACATTTACGCAATTGAAAGCACCCCCAACTGGAATAAGTACTCGTTCGTTGTTTTTGGGAATAGTTGATCTTGGTGAGGTTCGATACACAGGTCAGCTTGCGGTAGATAACCTCGAATCTCTTCGGATTGGCATGAATCTTGTTGCTACATGGAAAGAAGTACGAACCATTGATAATCGGGCAATTTCTGGATTCGTTTGGGAACCAGCTTAATCAATATGCCATCATGAGAATTGGGGGAGATATTTTTTATGGGTTACCAGATAATCATCGAGCATCTGTTCAGCTAATGACAAATCAGGAAGCATTAATGCAAACGCTTGGAGTGCCGCTTCTCTATCTCCTAAAATTGAACTTTTGGTTATCAATTTAGCAATTGATATTTCACGTTGACAAAGAGCTGCAATTGCTTCTGGTAATTTTCCCATTTTCATTCCTGTGATTCCATAGGAGTTAACTAGTGCTGGAGCTTCTACAATGGCATCATCGGGGAGATTTGAGATGGTACCTCTATTTACTATATTAACTGATTGTTCATAAGTATTTGAATTGGTAAGTATCTCTCCAATAATAGCATCTGCTCTTTCTGTAGGATTAGGCTGGATATCTAGTTCTCTTTTCCCTGAAATAATATCATTTATCCGATTCCACATTTGTTCTCGTGATTTCTTACCCCTCTCAAAATCATATAGCTGAATACGATACATCTCCCAATTTTCTTTTGAAAAAGTATACGGTAGATATTCAATAAGATGACAATCCCCTACAATGGGTAATAATCCAAAAATATCGTATATGTGTTTGGTTAAAGGTTCAAAATTTGGGTGGACTTTCTCTGCTTCTTGACGAACCAGTGGATAGACATCTTCATTGGTATCTAGCCTTCTTACATCCATCATCCAAGCAAAATGATTTAAGCCAGCTGCTTTTATATCGAACTCTCCAGCTGCTTCTATCACAAACTTAGAAAATTTCTGTTGGCTTTCATCTGTCCATTTTACTTCGAGGTCAAGATTTTCTGTGATTCCTAAGTCATTAGCTAGATACATGCCAAGAATTCCATATCCATGCCAGATTTGATGACATAAACCAATAGATTTTATTCCAGCATATTCTGCTGCGTAACCAATTCTAGGGACTGGATTGGTAAAGTTAATGAGCCAACTATCAGGAGCTAGATCATGAATATCATTTAAAATTGGCATAATGATTGCTAATCCCCTTGCGGTATGTCCAAAGGATCCCATCAGACCATTTTCTGCATAATGGTAATAACCATATTTCTGTGCAATTTGAAAATCCTTCAACCAAGTTTCTTCGCGGTCAATAGCAACCGATAGTATTACGTAATCAGCATCGATAAGAGCTTGCTTTCTATCAAGATAGGATAGAATTTCAATGCTTGAGTCCCATTTATGCTTCATAACCTTTCCTAAGGCTTTTATCGCGTTTAAATTCTGTTCATTAATATCTACAAGCTTTAGGGTTGTATTTTGTAGATCTTCATGAGCAATAATGCCGCTTAAATTATCTAAGCCAAAACTGGCACTTCCTGCACCGATTATTACAATGTTCGCATCTGAATCCATTGAAATTTCTCCGAATCATACAATCTCATATGTATCAGAAAAATTTGTTCCCTCATCAATCCCAAAAGTCTTCACAGATCCCACCCATCACTCATTTATTTCTACACTTGTAATTGGGACTAATCAGGATCACTTAGAATTTTGACAATGCCTTTCGTCCCGTCTATCCTCACAGTCATACCAGACTTAAATATGGTACAAGCATTGATTACGTTGGTAACACTCGGAATTCCATACTCTCGACTGACAACAGCTCCATGAGAAAGAATCCCCCCTGTTTCTGTAATTAATCCTCCAATTTTTGCAAATATAGGAGTCCATCCAGGATCTGTTTTCGGAACAATAAGAATGTCTCCTGCCTTCACTGATGAGACTTGTCTAATATCCGTAAGAATTAGAGTTCTTGCAGTAATAGTCCCATGACTTGCTGGAATACCCTTAAAAATATATTTATTATCCGATTTAGAGATAGGATCATCAAATTCACGTAATCCGTGTAAAAATTTAGGTGGTATGGCAAATTCATACTTTTTAAAGTCATCTTTTCTATTTTGGATAATCCTCAAGAGCTTCTGAGGTTTTATGTTTATGGAATGGGATAGAATTTTCTGTATTTCACGCTTATACAAAAAGAAGATATCTGTGGGATCATTTAGATATCCTTTAACTACCATATCCTTCCCAATTTCCAGATACAAGTTTCTATTCCTAGTAATCCACTTGTCAAGATTGTATCGCTGATTTTCTCGAAAAATTATGTATTTTCGAGCCAAGTTTAGGACCGTATGAAAGAATTTATACTTCAAAAAGCCAAAACGAGTTGATCGTATCCTATAAGCTACAAAACCCTCTACTCGTTGTCGTCGTTTCATACTTTGAGTCTTTAGCATATTGGTATCCACCTTCTGATCATTTACAAGGCCCTTTATTTGATCCAACACATAAGAAGGATCTTCTCTCCATCGTGGATAACACATTTCTCGTGCAAAACCTCTATCTCCATATAGTTGTAAGAACTCCTCCAGACTATCTATGAATGCTTTAACTCTGGCATCTTCATGATTATTTTTCAAAATTGAATAGAGCTTTACAGATTCGTTGTTTTGAATGAGATGTAGTAATTTTGGATACGAAAAACCTTTTGCTGCGAGATTTTGTACTTGTTCATTCGTTTCGGACGCTTTATGCCATAATCCTGAGATCAAAATCGGGTATAACCCTCTAGCGAGATCTTTTCCGATAAAACGGGTCAAGAGGTAAGTCGAAAGTAGATTCATCCCAATATTGTGGACAGGTATCCCATATCTGACCATTCGAAAGTGTGATGCCATTTTATGTTCAAGAGTATCTCCTAATTCTATAATTGTCGTGATTTTTCCCTTTTTTACATATTTTGACAATAGGCTATCAAATTCTTTACAGAAAGGCCAGAATTCTTCCTCTGTCCATTTTTGATAAGTTTTAGCTGTATTTAGGATTGATCCATTTGCATTATCATGAAGTATGACTCTTAGTTCAGAGATAATGCGTTTACCCAACCGAAAAGGCATTTTACGCACGGTTTTTTTTCCATAAACTCCTGATCCTTCAGGAAAATAATTCAAAACATCATCTGTTCGAATAAATGGAGGGATTTCATACTCTACTTTTCTCATTAAAGTCTCAAGATTGAAATAAACATGACTATGATGTAAATATAGAAGCTCATCACTGATCTTTGGATAACCCATTATGCTATTTAATTCAGTATTGACAATTAATTTTAATTGAGTTCCTAAAAGATCAAAAAATAATGGAGACGTAGGATCATTCCAGTAATCATCAGCATATCCTCTAGTCCAGAATGTAGCATCCTTCTGGTTTATAGCTAATTGAGTTGTTGTGATTGGCCGAGATTGAGTAATATAAAGTATATTTTCACTGCTGTAGACCCATTCTATGTCTTGTGGTGAGCCAAACGAATTTTCAATTTTTTTACTTATGTCTGCTAAATGAAGAACTTGTTCATCAGAAATAGAAGGTTCAGTCTGTTCCTCTACTGAAAGGGGAATTTTTTCAATACCTACTTCTCCATTCTTAAAGATGAACTCTTTATGAGTGATTTCCCTTGAAATAATTTCAAAACTCTCTTTAGATTGAATTTCACGCCTTCTAATACTGAATTGATCGGGAGAAATCTGGCCTGAAACTAAGGATTCACCTAATCCTTGTGTAGATTCAATTAATATATCATCTTTATTAGGTGAGAATGGACTTTGGGTGAAGATAACTCCAGCACTAACACCTGAAATCATCATTTGTAAAATTATAGCAAGTTTTACTGTTTCTTGAGGGATTTTATGTTGGTTCCGGTACACAATCGTCCGAGTACTCCATAAAGATGCAAAACATTCTTTTATATAATGGAGAATTTGATTTTTCTCATGGACATTAAGAAAAGTTTCTTGTTGTCCTGCAAAAGATGCGGTAGGAAGATCTTCGGCAGTAGCAGATGATCTAATAGCAATTGGCGATAATTTGTCAATTCTTTCATTATTAAGTATGAATTTTGTAAGCTGAGGAGGGAGTAAAGCCTTTCTGATGGACTCTTGGATATTCTTAGCAGTTTTTTCAATAGTATTTATGTCTGAATAATCAATTAAATCCAATTCTTTAGTAATATCTTCTTTTAGACCATTATTCTCAATAAATTGGTCGTATACATTTGTAGTTATGATTATGCCATCAGGGACTTGAAATCCATATTTAATGAGTTTTCCTAAATTAGCAGCTTTCCCTCCAACTAAAACTAAGGGGAGTTCAATTTTAGCTAATTCCGAAAGTTCGAGAATTAAGTGATCCATTAGAACTATCTCATTTTTGTTTTAAGCTTCTAATCAATGGATTTTTCTCAAAGTCTCAAAGGTACCATAACCACCAGATATACCATCTAATTCGTATTCTCCAAAGGCTTGAATTAAAACTGACTTATTTCCATCAGGGTCTTTGAATGGAATTGGTAGGATCGAACCTACAGATCCCTTTAGACTATGTTTTTCGTCGTTCCAATCAGTAATTTCTAGTAAAGACGTCTTAGGGAAGATTCCATCACTCTCAAAAGATTGTTCAACAATATTTATAGTTTTAAGGGGAATATTAACCCCATCTTTGAACATAAATCCTCCTATAGATAATCTTCCATCATCAGCGATTATAGCCGCAGGATTAATGGCTAAGTTTCGATTAAACCACACTACATAGTATAACCAGTTACCTACTCCAGTCCAATCTCGAATTCCATATGTGTGATCCCTTTGGCCTAAGATTTGATCAAGCTCGTATGTATTGCCATCAACCGTAATTGTCCCAGAAACAGTAGCTATTTGCTCCCAGTGTTCATCCCCTGATTTTTTTCCCAGCTCACGAGATTCTGGTGTCATATATTTGCTGTATTCATAAACCTCGTTTAGAGGATGAAAATCAAGATGTAATTCAACATCTACAATTTTCTTTATTAGTTCAGGCTTATTAATAACTTTTGGAAAGTGTTTTGGATCCTCTACAATAATCATTGAGCCTGTAAAAGAGAATTTCCAGGTATTGTCAGAATTACTTTCATGAGTCATGTCACCAACCTTAAGAGGATTCCCATAGCTAGATATAGTTTCGGTGGTTTGATATCCTGCTGCTGTTCCGTCTGGAAGAAATAAAAACAGAAATGACATACCTTCTGACTTATTTGGTTTAAATCCAACCCTGGTCATCCCTCTAATATTTGTTTTGGGATCAGCGAAGCAGAAATAATAGCTTTCATTCCATTCAATATGGGGTGAATTGGACTTATGAGTTAATGGTTCCATAAGATGTCACAAAATGAATTTCATTGACTTAAGTTGAAAGAGGGAGGAATCAATTTTCGAAAATCTCTCAATAAATCTCTTTTGGATTTATAATGAGGCTATTGACAAAAGGGGATAAAAAGAAAAGAAATTGAAGGAGGAATTTATTCCTTCAATGCTCGTTTGAGGACCTTTCCTACCGTCGTAAGGGGAAGTGATTCGCGGAATTCATAAACACGTGGTTTTTCATACTTGGAGAGATTTTCTTCAGCGTATTGCTCTATACTTTCTTTGATACTGTCGGTTGGTTCGGTTTCAGCCTGTAGTTGAACGTAAGCATGAACAATTTCACTTCCAGGACGGTCAGGATCATCTATACCTACAATAGCAACCATAGCAATATCTGGATGCTTTGTAAGTACATCTTCGACGTGAACAGAGTAAACTTTATATCCAGATACAATTAGCATATCTTTTACCCGATCTACAATTTTTAAATACCCCTCCTCATCCATAACACCGACATCACCCGTATGGAGCCAGCCATCTGGATCAATAGTATTTGCAGTAGCTTCAGGTTTATTGAGGTATCCTCTAGTTACAATAGGGCCTCGTACCAAGATTTCACCAGGTTCACCCGTTTCAACCTCTTCACCTGTTTCGATATTAACTAGCTTTAGCTCAGTATCAGGAAGGGTAAGACCTACTGTTCCAACCTTCTTTTTACCAAGGATTGGATTAGAAACACAAACAGGAGAGGTTTCCGTCATACCATAAAGCTCCATCACTTTATTGGTTGCTTTCATTTTTGATTCAAATTCACGAATCATTTCCGCAGGAAAAGGAGCAGCTCCTGAAATATAAACGCTTACATTATCTAGTACTTCATTTGGGATCTCTTGTGCCTTGGGGTGATTCATAATCATCCCAAAGAGAGTAGGGACATTAGCAATGATCGTTGGTCTGTGCTTAATAATTTCCTCAATAACCTGTGCCGTATCACGTGGATTAGCTATTAAGATCTGCGTCCCTGACAACCAAATGGTTTCTGAAATAACTGTAAGTCCCGCAGCATGAAACATTGGAAATGCAGATAAAGCTGTTACTGTTCCGGGCTCTAAATTCAACCAATTAGCAAAGATAGTATATTCCGCGTTTAAATTTGAGTGTGTTAGTTCGGTTCCTTTTGGAAATCCTGTTGTTCCACCTGTATACTGGAGACAAGCCAAATCTTGGTCAACATCAATTGTTACGGATTTCACATCTGGATTTACAGCCATTACATTAGAGAATTTCTCAACCTTCTTCCCAGGGTAATCATAGATTTTTCCATGGGGAATCTTCCCCAATTTCTTACCAAGGAATACTTTAAGCTTACTAAGTCCCATATATTCCGAAATGTTCGTAGCGATTACTATGTCAAGTTCAGGCAATTCTTCAAGTTTTTTTGTTAAAACTTTATCATAAATGGCATCTAAAGTGACAATAACTTTTGCCTTACTATCACTTAGCTGATATGCGACTTCTTTTGGACTTAAGAGTGGATTAAGCCCAGAGGCTACACATCCAGCAAGAAGGGTACCAAAATGAGCGATCATATATTGGGGACAATTCGCTAAACTAATCGCTACGACATCTCCCTTTTCAACTCCATTCTGTTGTAGAAATGTAGCGAAGCTTTCAACATATCTTAGTAATTCTCCGTAGGTTATTTCTCGTTCCATCATCCAACAAGCGGTATTCTCCGGAAATCTCGCCATTTCACGCGCAAATAGTACGCCAAGACTTTCTTTCGGGTAACTTTCAGTTTTTACGTGACTATCCCATGATTTCATCCATAGTTCTGGGGTGATTTTTGTCATATTCAAGTAACCTCTTATTTATTGAGGAGAAAAAAATTCTCAATTATAATGTAATCAGTTTCTGATCTTCTCGATTATAATGTAATCAGATTATAAGAATTTGCTACATCCCCTAATTGGAAAAAAAATCTCACCAATCTATCTTCTTACCTTGCCAATCAATGAACATCCCAGATTCTTTTAGTGTCAATGAGTCAATGACTTGAATCATTCCTGAAATCGAGTCTTTCCTCTCAATTGGAGCACTTTGGGTACCCATTCTGGTTTTAACCCATCCCGGATGCATTGGTACAACAATAACTCCCCTGCTACGTAAAGAATTAGAGAGTAATTTGGAAAACATATTCAATGCTGCCTTACTGGCACAGTAGCTAAAGTTTGAAGTATTCTGTCTAGCTGAAATTGACCCCATCCAGCTTGAAATATTGATTATCTTTGAGTTGTTCTTGTACAACGGAGAGAATTTTTCTGCAACTAGAATAGCTGATATCGCATTAACTTTGAACACTTCAATCATATCATCTTCATAAAGTTTCCCAAAGGTGAGTTCTCGTTTACCTGTCATACCTGCATTATTAATGAGTATATCTAGATTTGAGAATTTCGATTTTACTTCTAAAAAGGCTTTATTACGCGAACTGTTAGATGTAACATCCATAGGAGTTAGAGTAAGAATTTTTTGAAACTTATTTTTCAACTTATTCAAATTAGACAAGTCATTATCTGCTCTAAATGTAGCTATTACCTCGTCTCCCCTGTTTAAGTATTGATTAACAAATTCTAATCCTAGTCCACGATTAGCTCCCGTTATTAATAACTTCATAGTATCATCTCATCTCCAGATATTCTATTTAGGTATTCTTAAGAACAATATTTCAGTTTATCAAGCTCAGTTTCGTAATTAATTTCTCAATCTCAAATTAATTTCTTCCACTGGACTCAGATTTCGATGTCTTTCACCCAAGAGGTAAATCTCTTACTTGCTAGAAAGGATATACCAGAAGATGTGAAAGAACTTATAAAATCAGGTTTTCTATCCTATCGGGAGTCGCTTGCAAGATTAGAAAAGTCGGAAAAACTCTATCGTAGTCTGGTTAATACTTCTCGCGACATAATATTTACTCTTGACTTAGAGGGAAATATCACATCCATTAATCCAGCAGTAGAAAAACTCTTGGGATGGACAGCTGAAGAGTGGATTGGGAAACCATTTCAGCCTAAAATCCATCCAGATGATTTAGATGCGGTAATACGGGGATTTACAACAATTACAGATGGAGATACCTTCCCCACTCCCGAAATACGTGTTTTAACAAAATCTGGTATTTACAAACCTTTTGAGATCAAGGGTTCTCCACAAAAAGAAAATGGTCAAATTGTTGGAATGTTAGGATTTGCTCATAGCACACATGAGCTTAGAGTTAGTGAGAGCAGATATCAAACATTAGTTGAAACAGCTTTAGAAGGAGTTTGGATTACAGATTTAGAGAATAAAACCCTTTACGTAAATCCTACCATAGAAAAAATGCTGGGCTGGTCTCTGAATGAAATGCTAGGAAGAAAAGTTGAGGAATTTCTAGCAGAGAATTCAGTAACAATTTTCCAAGAAAAAGTGAAGGAAAGATTCTCAGATGGTATTCCATCTTCAATATACGAACTATCCCTTAAATACAAAGATCAGTCCTTAATCCAAGTTAGAGTTGCAGGGACAGTTCTATTGAATGAAGAAGAAGAATTAGTCGGATCTTTCGGATTACTAACCGATATTACAAGTGAAAAAGAAGCTCAAGACAGATATCGAAATTTAATTGAGTTAAATCCAGACACAATTACTGTAACAGATTTAGATTTTAATATCATCACTACTAATGAGCAAGCGTTAAATTTTTACGGAGTATCCACCTCTGAAGAGTTAATAGGACTAAACGCGCTTGATCTAATAGTTCCAGAAGACCAACAATATGCTATAGCTGTCGCTGAAAAAACTCTAGCCGAAAAAAGAATTTTTCGATTTGAATATACCTCAATTCGATTAGATGGAAGTACATTTCCTGCTGAATTTCTTATCACAGTGATCGAAGATTCTCAAGGGGAACCTGTATCTTTTATGACCATTACACGGGATATAACAGAGAGAAAATTATCTGAATCACGACTAGTGGAAAGTGAAGAAAAATATCGTACTCTAGTAGAGAACATTAATACAGGCATTTTTCGTGTAAGTAGTCAGGGACGTCTGTTACAAGCAAATCAGGCATTTATCTCAATGTTTGGGTATACATCATTTCATGAAATTGCCTCAACTGCGCTTTCCGATCTGTATGCAAACTCAGAGGATCGACTCTGGTTTGTAGAAGAATTATATAGTAAAGGAGAATTGAATATCAAAGATGTATTAATGAAGACCAGAGATGGAATCTATTTTTGGGCTTCAATTTCAGCTCGTGTTTCCCCAAACGGGCAATGGCATGATGGAATCATAGAAGATATTTCAGAAAGAAAATATGCAGAAGAAACCATCAAACAAATTAAACTTGAAGAAGAACGATATCATGCAATGATGAGTCATTTTTTGCGGAATGATCTTCAGAAAATAGTTAGTAATCTTGAATTTCTCTCTGTAGCAAATGGTTCGGAACAATTGCTTCAAACAGATGAAGCAAGAGAAATTGTATCGATTGCTAATCGCTCTTCTAAAACAATTGATCTAGTAACCATGATTTTTGAAGTTCTTCAAAGATCCTCCTTTCCTTCAGAATCTTTATTCACACAAGAAATCTCCCTGAGAAAGTTTATTAAAGATTTACCCAGAAGTTCATCCCGATTGATTGAAGTTGACATTCCAGAATTAACAATATCTCATAGTGGTTATCTTCCGTATGCGATTAATGAATTAATGTTGTTTTTACTTCATTCTGCAGAAAATCCAGCACCTAATTCACCTATAGTCATAAACGCTCATTCACATGACCATAATCTCTGTTTAATTATACGAGATTATGTTTCACCTCCAATTCCCAAAGATATCTGTGATACGTTGACATCCAAAATTACTGATAAGTGGGAGAGTCATGGGTTCTATATAGGTATTACTCTAGCCGCTGTGGTTATGGACTACCTCAAGGGGGAATTAAAAATCATCCCATATTTCCCCTATGGGAATGAATTCCAGATGTGGATTCCTAATTCGTTAATAAAAGAGGAATAAGGAAAATTCCACCCCCTTTAAAGATTAGTTTTCTTGAAGAAATCTCTTCGTACTACCAGTTCTATGCGAAAAGAGATAAATTACAAAGTAAAACATCTTCTGTCTTTCTACAGGTTGCGTACTGGAGATTTTTGATTGAAGAAAGAGAAGGAAATAACTTATACTGCACCTAGCTGGGATCATATACAGAATTTAAGCTTCCAGCTATATATGATGATCAAAAAAAGTAGCTTCAAGCCAGATATTATGGCTGGAGTATCACGAGGGGGACTGGTTCCCGCTCGAATTCTTTCAGATCTATACTTGTCTGATAAACAGAAGGTTACTCTTGCGATAATGCAAATAGGATTCTATTCTGGGATTGATAAGACAAACAAAGAACCCATTATTTATCAGGATCTTCCTGGACATATTTATGGGAAGCGAATCTTATTAATAGATGATGTAGCAGATAGTGGTGTCTCTCTTGATTTCGCTCTTCAATATTTGCGAATGAAAAAACCCCTAGAAGTGAAAGTAGGTACTTTGTATTTTAAACCGTGGAGCATTTTAAAACCGAATTTCTATGTAGAAGAAACTTCTTCATGGATCGTTTTCCCACACGAGCGTTTTGAATTTATGAATGACATGTTAAATGATAAAAATATGAATACCGAAGAGTGTGAGGAATTTTTTATTGATAAAGTCGGAATAAATAAACAAGCAGTAAAGGATTTTTTAGAACTTAAGAAGGTCAATAAATGAGTGTCGATATAGTCGTTGGAGGATTTTGGGGGGATGAAGGTAAGGGGAAAATTATTAGTCACCTTGTGAATAAACGTCAAGCCACTATAGTAGCTAGAGGGGGTGTGGGACCAAATGCAGGACATACTATTGTGGTTGATGGGGTTGAATATAAACTTCGCATGATCCCCTCTGGTATAGGGGGTAAAAATGTACAAAAATTACTGATTGGCCCAGGAGTCCTGGTTAACCCGGATGTTTTTCTTGACGAAGTTGAGAAGACAGAGATGAAAGGGAAAACCTTTGTAGATCACCAGTGTGGAATCATTGAAGAGTCTCATCGAAAGATCGATACAACTGATCCACATCTAGTCAAAAAAGTAGGAACAACTGGTTCGGGATCGGGTCCTGCAAATGAAGAGAGAGTTCGGAGAAAATTAAAGTTAGCGAAGGAAATCCCAAAACTTAAGCCATTTTTAACAGATGTACCAGGAGAGATACACAGAGGTCTTGCTAATAAAGAATCAATTCTACTAGAAGGTACTCAGGCTACATACTTATCATTATTCCATGGAACATATCCATTTGTTACTACAAAAGATGTAACTGCTTCATCTATATGCGCAGATGTAGGTATAGGGCCAACAGTCGTAACCGATGTAACACTTGTACTGAAAGCATATGTAACAAGGGTTGGTGAAGGATTATTACCAGGGGAACTAACTGAAGAGGAAACAATTAAAAGAGGCTGGACTGAATATGGTACAGTTACTAAACGTCTTCGAAGAGCTGCCCCATTTAATGCAGAATTAGCTAAAAGGAGTATTCAGCTGAATTCTGCAACAAAAATAGCTTTAACTAAACTAGATATTTTGTTTCCTACTGATCAAGGAAAAACTAGCTTTGATGACTTATCTGAGGAAGCAAAATTATGGATATCTGATCGTGAAAAAGAGATAGATATGAGGTTTACTTTTATTGGTACAGGTCCTGCAGATATAGAAATTATTGATAGAGAGGGATAAGATGATTCACCCGATAGAGGAAAGATACAGAACTGAGATTGCAGATATTTTTGAAGAACACTCTAGACTTAGTAAAATGTTACAGGTAGAATTTGCATTAGCACAGACTCATCTTGAGAACGGAATTATTACTCAAAATGATTATAATCTATTATTCAGAGCAAAAAATAAGGTAACTGTCGGTTTGGTTAAGGAAATTGAGAAAGAAACTCGTCACGATATCATGGCTTTAGTAGAGGCACTTACACGGGTTTCTGGTTGTGATAAAGCTCATATTGGAGCAACAAGTTCAGATATTGTTGATAGTGCCTTGGCATTGCAGCTCCGTGAGGCAAATCAAGTAATCATTGCCGATTTATGGATATTAAAGAATCTTCTATTGAGTAAAGCTGAGGAAACGAAACGTCTTGTTTGCATTGGAAGAACACACGGCCAACATGCTATACCAATGACTTTTGGAATGAAATTTGCCTTGTGGGCTTATGAGCTCACCGAATGCTTAGCCGAACTTAATAAAATGAATTTTTATGGAAAAATGAGCGGAGCTGTAGGAACTTTTGCTAGTTTTGGGGAGAAAGGTATGGAACTACAGAAGCGAGTTATGGAAATATTAGGCCTTTCTGCTCCATTAATATCAAACCAAGTTGTAAGTCGAGTGAATATTGCGAAGTATCTCTTTCACCTAATTGCAGTTGTCTCGATAATTGAGAAAATGGCAAGAGAAATACGGAATTTACAGAGATCTGAAATTCAAGAAATTGCAGAACCTTTTGCAGAACTTCAGACAGGTTCCTCGACAATGCCTCACAAGAGGAATCCCGTTCTTAGCGAAAATTTATGTTCCCTAGCCAAACGTGTGCGCACAAATATTCTTCCTGCATTGGAAAATATTTCTTTAGAACACGAACGAGATCTCACAAATAGTGCTAATGAACGAATTATAATTCCTGAAACAGTAATTCTAACCCATTTTATGATTAAGAGGATGACTAGGATCTTTGTTGGTCTAACTTTCTACCCCGAGAATATTCGAAGGAATGTACAGATCGACCCTGCGATATTTATGGAAAAGAAAATGGTAGAACTTGTTACTGAACAGGGATTAGGACGTCAAGCGGCTTATTCTCGAGCCAAAGATTTCATTTCAGAGAAAAAAATCAGTCCCGAGAGTTACATTGGACTCTCTGAGCAGATAGTAACTAAAACTATTGAGAAATTGCGATCTTCGGAATAAAAATAATTGTATTTATAATAAACGTTTGATAGCTTCGACAGCTATCGCAATCGCTTCTTTTTGCCCCTTCATATGATCGATAATGACTTCACCTGATTCAGTATCTCCAATAGCTGCCATTATACCACCAGCACGCCAACCTCGTATGGAACTGATTACGAAAAGTGTTGAGCATTCCATCTCGGTAATCAATGTCTTTGCATTAATCCAAGCAGTCCACTTACTTTTCGCATTCGCCGAATCCGGGATTAATTCAGGAGTTTCAGAATAAAAAGCGTCTTTTGAATGAACAATTCCTTCGTGGAATCGATCTTGAAGATTCAAGTGAGTTACTGCCTCTCGTATTGCAAAAATGACATCAGGATGTGCAACAGCAGGAAACGCAGGGAGAATGTACTCGTGGGTAGTTCCTTCATCTCGTATGGCACCAGTTGCGGAAACAAGATCTCCAAGCTTAACATTTCGGGATAGAATACCTGATGTCCCAACCCGAATAATTGTCTTTACACCAAGCTTCCCGAATTCTTCTATCCCAATGGCTGTAGAAGGCGCCCCTATTCCACATGAGGAAACAAGGATCGGAGTGTTATTCAAATATCCTATGTGAATGCGGTATTCGCGATTAAAAGAAATTTCTCGTGGATTATCTAAGAGAGAAGAGATGCGATGTACCCTTCCTGGATCTCCACAGATAAGGAGATGTTGACTATCTTCAATTTCTTGACTTGAAACATTAATGTGATATTGTTTCTCCAAATTAAATCCAACCTTCGAGGGAAAAACAAGTTGTAAGATTAGATTCATAATTGTTACGTTTGTATTGTCGATAAGATTTCATAGTAATGTTGACAAGTGATCCGGATCTGTTTAAGTTGTTCATTATTGAGTCGTTGGTTGGTTAGATGCTGGGATAAAAGCCCCTCAAACGTATAGGCAATGTTTTCTTCCTCTAAGAGTAAAAATTGGGTTAGAATTTCAGCCATCTGATGGTATACGACAAGATAAGCCGTTCCAATTCCTGGGATGAGAAAAAATTTTGTCAAGGCAAAAATTTCGACTTCATGGTTTGTATCTCGACTCTCCCAAATCAGAGGAAGAAAATTCCAACCAATATCTTCGAGATTATTCTTTGCTGCAAGTATTTTTATCAAGAGATCCCAAGAAGAAATTTCTGCATGCCAAGTGGAACCGCTCCAAAGAACTTCTGGCCTTTTATTATACTCGATGACTGCGAAAACCAATCCAAGCCCATCGAGAGCTTTTCCAGTAGACATAAAGTTAATCATTCTTATTCAAAGATTTATTGTTAAAAAACTCTTTTATATTAGAAACTGGAAAAATAATCATACTTGGTGAAATAAATCATGAGTATTTGGAATCGAAGAAAATTTGGAATCGCGCAACGGCATAGACGACAGTTATCCCTGCAAGAAGCTTATCACATTAGAGATCCTGATACTAATCAGAATATGCTTTGGGCAAAAAGGAAACGATTTGGTCTGAAGACAAATATCGACGTATGGGAATCTGAAGATACCACTGAAGGCAAACAAGCTTTAACCATCCAAGATGAAGCTATGTTTGATGCTTTTGGAAAGTTTTCAGTAGTTGATCCTAATTCAAATAAAGTAGTAGGAGTACTCAAACGACACTTTTTACGGAGTCTCCTTAGAGAAAAATGGACTATACGAGATCCACAAACTTCAGAGGAATTAGTGACGGTACAAGCTCGGTCATTACTCATCTCACTAGTTCGGAATCTTCGGTGGTTACCTGTGTTAAATGCTTTTGATTTTTTCATTCAATTCATTCGATTGCAGTGGGATTTCATTGATAAGCAAACGGGAAAAAAGATAGGTTTCTTTGATCGCAAATTTACAATTGGAGATAATTATATTCTTGATTTCCAAGCCGATTCAGAAGGTAAACTTGATCCTCGTGTTGCTTTAGGCTTGGGTATTGTCCTAGATACAGCAGAAAGTCGATAAAAGAGAACTTAAATTACTTCCCTCTTTTTTTTTCCTCTGGAAGACAAGTATTTTAGGTTGTGTTCTTTCCTCTCTATTTGTTTGTACAGCAACAAAGGAATCGGTTGTGTTTTCCAATCAAAACTTTTATAATTATATTTCAACCGAACAGACAAATCTGATTATTGTTAGTTGTGAGGTTCACTAAAATGGATATTTTCGCTGAAACTGAACGTAGTCCGGTCATGAAACTTGGATTATCATTGATACCTGTTATACTAATTATTATTGTATTTTCGACGCCATTAGGATTAATTCCACCATTGGGAACATTAATTAATCCAAATGGAGGAATCTGGGATGTTTCTACATATGCGGAACATGGGAGTAAAACATTAACGATTCCAAACGTAGATGAAGAAGTCATATGTTACTATGATGAGTATGGAATCCCTCATATTTTTGCACAGACAGATTCTGATATGTTTTTCGCAATCGGTTATGTTCATGCAAGAGATCGTTTGTTTCAACTAGAGATGGTGCGGCGTTTATACACTGGACGCTTAGCTGAGATAATTGGTGAATCAGCTCTTGATGCAGATATCCAATCGAGAAACTTATGTCTGGAAAGAGCAGCAAATACCACGTGGAATTTAATGCTTACCGAAGATCCCAATAGTGAACTAGTAACTTCACTAGAGAAGTATGCAGAGGGAATAAATTACTATATTGACCATTTATCTCCACATAAAATTCCTATAGAGTTTAGATTGCTTAACATTAAACCCAGTCAATGGTTACCTCATTATACAATCGGATATGGGAAATATATGGCAATGGGCTTAGCTCATGATGGATTTCGTGATTTTACTGTTGCACTTTTAAGTACACATTTTTCTGAGTCAGATATGCTAGAGCTTTTCCCAATTAATAACACAGTAGGCGTTATTCCTGTTTTACCGAATTATGGTTCGTATCCTTCACCTCCAACACCACCCAATGCCACTAGTGGACCAATCAGATCAGAAATATCTGAAGTTGAATCTCTTTTACCCCCTGGCGTGATTAATAGTATGCTGGAGATTATGGACCAACGAGGACGAGCTGATCAAGTAGTCATCAATGATGGATATACGGTAAAAGATTACCTCAGTATCTTTGATACGATACTAGGAAGCAATAATTGGGTAATAAACGGTAGTATCTCCTCGACTGGATATCCTATCTTAGCTAATGATATGCATCTCCAACTTGTTATGCCTGGTGTCTGGTATGAAATTCAACATGCATCTGAGGAATCAGGGACAAATGTGTATGGATTTTCTTTTGTAGGAGCACCTGGAGTTGTTGCTGGCCATAGTAAACACGCAAGTTGGGGTTTTACAAATGTAGGCGCGGATGTAGTAGACTATTATTATTATAATACTTCAATAGATGGCACAAAATACTTGAATGGAACTACCTGGGATGATTTCAAGGTTGTTACAGAAGTTATTCCTGTAAGAGGAGCAACAGGTTATGAGCTCACCATTCGCTTTACCGGTCATGGACCTGTAATATCACCTGAAATTAGTTCCCATGTTGATGCATTAAATCTAACCCCCATCGCAATGCGATGGACTGGCCATGATGATCTGATGTATGGAGACCCTGATTATCTATTCAAAGCTGTTTTTGGATTTAGGACTGCAAAGACATTGACAGATTTTGCCAATGTACAGCGCGATTGGAGTATTCCTGGTCAGAACCTTGTCGTAGCAACATCAGACAATCATATTGCGATTCGTCCCGTGGCTCATTACCCTATTCGTCCCAAAGGTAATTGGGGTAGACAACCAGTTAATGGTTCCGATCCTAGTAATGATTGGCTAAGGTATATTCCATATGAAGAGATGGCTGTCTGTGAAGATCCAGCTCAACAGTTTTTAACTTCTACTAATCAAAAAACCACTGGTCCTGATTATCCGTACTTCATGGGGAGCTTTTTTGCTCCAGGATATCGGAGTCGAAGTATCACTCGGTTGATTCAAGAAAAAATTGATGCAGACGAGAAAATATCAGTAGAAGATATGCAAAGATTTCAGTCTGATATTGTGGATACTAGCGTGGAAGCTTTTCAACCTGTGTGGAGTAATATTGATACGGGAAATACAACTTTACAAGCAGCTCTGGAATATATGAATAACTGGGGTGGATCTGAATATCGTTTGGGGGAAATGCACAAAGATATAGTTGCACCTACGATTTATACAGAGTGGTTACAATTTTTCCGTTATAATACATTTGCTGACGAGTTTGCTGGGACAAATGAAAAAGTAAACACAACATTTCCACAAGATCATACTTTAGAGAACATGACTCTTTACAATCAGTCTGTTAAATGGTTTGATGATATTTCAACACCTCAAGTTGAGACAATAGATGATATTGCATACCAATCACTTGTTGATGCAGTAAATTTCTTATCTACTCGTTATGGACTTGATACGACAGATATGGATGAGTGGCTATATGGTGAGTATCATACTCTCTTCCCACTACATTTAACTGAACTAGGACCTTTTAATGCAGGCCCTTATCCTTTCTATGGAAATAGTTACACACTCGCAGCTGCTAGCGGACGAACAGTACATCATGGGGCTTCTGAAAGAGCTGTTTACGATTTAGATCCTGCAAAAAGTAATTTACCTCATGCTTGGACAGCAATTCCATCAGGTCAGAACGGAAATCCACTTTCAAAACACTACAAAGATCAACTTGAGACTCTCTATATTGTTCGAACAGATGACCGATTTGGATATCATGTAGCATATTTCTATATGTCTGCTACTGAATTTGAAACAGCAGCTAAAGAGAGTTCCTCTGATTCGTTCTATATAGAAAGTACATTGACATTTAGGCCAGGAGGATGAACAATGAGTAATACTAGAGATACAATAAGAACAAATATCGTTCAATTACTCCCATACCGAGACTATATTGGTGTTGGAATAACAGCGCTAGGATTATGGATTGAACTAATGTTTCTTCCATTTTGGCAATTGTATTTTCTTCCTGCAGTTATTGGTGGACTAATAGTTAGTGAAAAAGCCAGCCGAGGATTTGTGATTGGTTTTTTTGGGATGATTGTTGCATTACTTGTTTATATGAATATTGTCCTCTTTACAGGTATTGAAGCAGTGGAGCTATTAATGGGAGCAGCTCTTGGATTTTCAGGCTTAGGTGTGATCGCACACGTCCTCTTTCTATTGATTTTAGCCTGTTTTTCAGGATTTGGAGGGATTATTGGGGTGTACATCTATCCTTTCGTACCTTTCTATGAGAATATACAAAAGTAGGCTTTCATTAGTGGGATGAAGCAAGCTACTTTCTTTTTTTTCCTTCACGAAAACTATTTACTCCGCTCACAAGTCTCGGAAGTCGATACTAAATTCTGCTTTTTTTGGTGTAAAATCGTGTCGGTCGAAGTTCGGGATGCTATCATAAAAAAAATGGAAAAAATTGGATCAAAATATCTATTATTACAGTTTACAGGTGCAGATGGAAACTTAAAAGGCGTGGAACTATCTAAAAGAGCTTTTAGTAAGATTGATCAGGTAGGTGTCGATGGTTCATCAATTGGCTTTCTCAGAACGAAACGTTCGGACATGATCATTGAACCAGATCCAAACACTGTGACTAGAGTACCTTGGCAAGATAACACAGCATGTGTCTTTTGTGATTTACGAAGTACTGATACTCATGAAAGAATTGCAACGGACCCACGGGGAATACTTGCAGAAGTTAATCGTTCATTGTTTGAAGAGTTCAATGCAAACTATTATGCTCGACCTGAAATGGAATTTTATGTATTAGATACTGATCTTAACCCCGTGGATACTGCAACATACATGGCTTTACCTCCTCGTGATCGTGGATATTTCGTTCGTAAAATGATTATTGAAACATTAGAGTTAGTTAATTTACCCTTTAAAACCTTTCATTCTGAAGTTGGTAAGTCTCAACATGAAATCGAATTCCAAGCTTTACCTGCTGTGGCTGCAGCTGATGGAGTACAGATGTTTAAACAAATTGCTAAGATGGTTGCATTGAATCAGACCGAGAATTTTATTATCACATTTATGCCAAAACCTTTTATCAATGATGCTGGAAATGGTATGCACATTCACCAGATGGTGAAGGGAGATCGAAGTGATTTGTTTAAAGAAAGTGAAAGCGAACTATCGGAATTCGCTCTTCACTTCATTGCTGGACAATTAAAGTATGCAAAGGAAATTGCCGCAATTACCAATCCTATTGTCAATTCCTATCGACGGTTAGTACCAGGTATAGAAGCACCTGTTTACATCACATGGGGGATAGCAAATCGTACTGCCCTTATAAGAGTTCCTGGATATGAATCAGGACGGCTTGAATATCGTGCTGCGGATGCTGCTAGTAATATCTATTTTACATTAGCAATGCTACTAGCAGCTGGACTTGAAGGGGTAAGAAAAAAAATAGAACCTCCCTCTGGTGCAGATTTTGATGCGGACCTATTATCACCTAATGAATTGAAAGAGAGAAATGTAGATCTTCTTCCTCGTACCCTTATCGATGCCTTAGAAGCATTCAATCAAAGTAAGTTATCTAGGTCAGTTCTTGGAAAAGATCTCCATCGTGAGTTCTATGAAGCACGCAAATTAGAGTGGGAGCAGTTTACTAGTCAGTTTAGCTTTGAGAAGAAAGAGATTACTCCGTGGGAATTGAATCGGTATATTGACTGCTAGTATCACCGTTCTATGGCTAGATATTATGATAGCTTTCTAAATGGCACAAACTAGTCGCTAATAAGCTTAGGGATTTTTCCCTCAATCTCATCTATAATTTTTTCTTCGTCTAATGATAAAACTTGTCTATCCTGCATTAGTATTTGACCATCAACTATGAGTGAATGAACATCACTACCATTTGCCGCGTAAACTAGATTGGATACGACATTATGAATTGGTTGTAGATGAGGTGTATGAAAATCCATGACGACCAAATCAGCCTTATTACCTACTTTAATAAGTGATTCAGGATGGAAATACCTTCGAAATGTCCAATGTGTGTCTTCGAGCACTTCTTCTGCAGGATAGATTGCTGGATCCCATCGAGCAAATGAAACCATATTTACTGCCTCACGCATCTCTCGGAAAAGATCTAATGTGTTATTCGAAGCTGTTCCATCGGTACCAAGAGCTACAGTAGCGCCTGCTTTTCGTAATTCAGGAATTGGGGTTACTCCTCCATATGCTAGCTTCTGGGCAGATGTAGGACACCAAGCAACCATGGCTTCGTGTTTTCCTAAGATTTCAACCTCTCTCTGGGTGATCCAGGCACAATGAGCTATAACTTCTTTTGTACCTTCTTGAAAAAAGCCAATTTGATCGAGACGTTCTACAGGAGGAACTCCATGCTTTTCTTCACAATCAAGGACTTCTTTTCTTGTCTCTGAGGCATGAATAGAAATTGGGATATCATGCTTTGCAGCGAGATCTTTTGACTGAAGTAGATATTCTTCTTCCACGGTGGTCTGTGAGTGAGGAGCAATGGCAGCATTCAATAGAGAGGAAGATTCAACATCCAGTACTAATTGCTCAAAGTCTTTTAGCTGTGATTCTAATCCGCCTTGATCAACAAAGGCACTTGGTAACAATCCAGCACCTAGCCAACCTCGAAGACCTGCTTGTTCCAGCACTCGTCCAATCACTGTTTCTTGAAAGTAAAAATCAAATGCTCCTCCTGTTCCTGCTTTAATCGCTTCAAGACAGGCTAGTTTTGTTCCCAATTCGATCCATTTTGCATCAAATTTTCCTTCAATAGCCCAGATATCTGCTAACCATTCGTAGAGAACTTTATTGTCAGAATATCCACGTAAAAGCGTCATTGGTAAATGGGTGTGACTATTTAGGGCTGGAGGAAGCGCAATTAATGCTCTACCTTCAATTACAAATTCAGGAGAAGGTAAATTCGCATTAGAGCTGATATCAATAATCCGATCATCCTCAATGACAAGACTTACTTGTTTTGGTTCCACTCCTTTATGTGGATCTAATAGCAGCGTAATATCTTTCAGTAGAATTTCCATATTAAGGGTGTTCTTGAACTGTACTTAAAACTCATTCGTCTCTCTGAAGTATGACACTATTGTATGAAACACACCCGATTACGTATTTTACGAATAAGCAACCTTAAAAAACGACATATATTCTTATCCTATCTATCAAAATTAAATCAAAAATTTTTACTGGTGATAATGTATGCAGGAAATTCTATTTGGAAAAATAGTTGATCTAAAAGAAGCAGAGGAGGATGTCAAATGGCAAACAAAAGGCATGAAGAAGCAGATTGAAAAGGCTGGTATTAGAAGAAAGGGGTTATTTTTACCTTTAGACGGTGAGAATGTCACCAAAGAAAATACTGACCTTGTTAAGGAATTCATGCCTGAAATTCGATTATCAGGATTAGAATTACGCTCTGAGCGTAAAAGTAAAGCATGGGGTGGATCTTACTTCCGTGTTATTGAGGAAATGAATAATCCCAACCGCAAGTGTATACAGCATGTATATGTATGGACAAAACAACGTTTCTTTATCTCTTTCTGGGTAACCGTTCTTCCTCTATTTATTTTAGGGGTTATGGGTACATTAATATATTCCTACTTGTCCTATGAGTCCGCAGTTATCAGTATTATTCTTATTGGGGCACTTTTTTTTGTCCTTGGTGCTTTTCAGTTGTTAAAAGCTTTACGAGGAATATCAAGAGGAGCCTTCTACTTCTCGAATCAACATCTCTTTGTAGTTTTTGGGCTTGTCATGTGGGCATTACTTATCGAGATGTTTGTGACAAAGCGAGGAGACGAAGTTGTAGATGAGGCATGGCATCCAACCATCCCTGGTGAAGAGATTATTGGAGAATTTGTAACCAAGGAATATCCCTTACGCTTCAGTTATGTTTCTGCAATCTTCATTGTTGCTGGTGTGATTGCTTTGTATTTCTGGTGGCGTGAACCTCCCGCTTTCACTCATGCTACACATGCCATGGACTGGGCACCATTCTTTATTTACATTCAGAAGGATGGATCCAAATGGAAGATCGAGAAGGTAAAATACGACTCTTTCCATTATTATGCTGGAACTCAAACCCTAAAAGAACTAAAGAAAATGAGAGCTGTATCTAGAAATGGAAAGCATCCTCGGTTTTCTATTCCTAATTTTTGGCATTCATTTGAACCTCGCGTATCGAGAGCTCCTTGGCTTACTGTGATTATCGGCTTACTTCTCTTCTTTTTAGCTCTTTTACTAGCTGTCTTTTCATTTAGTCAAGACGTCGAGACACTTAATGCAACTACTATTAGATTTGTTATTGTTCCATTATTACTCTTCTTTGGAGCTTATCTTGCATTTTCAAAATGGCCAACAAATCTAATTGATAAAAAGCTAAATTTAAATGACACTATCTACCATATCACAGATTCTAAGCTAAATATATTTTGGAATTTGAAGGGGGAAGAGCCCTCATTTAAAGTTCGATCGAAATTCCAAGATCCATTTATGGAAGATGAACATTTTACTTCTTTCCGTGATGACTTAGAACAGATCATGTTGTATAGTGTTCTTCCGAAAATTAGAGAACTGGAGCAACTTACACATGAAAATTTCTTCAAAAAATTGTGATCTTTCCTATCCTTTCTCAATTTTCCCTTTTTTTTTCTTGAGCTAACTTCGTATTTCTTTTTAACCAGCAGATTATCTGTTGATTCACATATTATATATAATTATTTCCTTCTAGAGTAGATGTAAATGTTTTTAAAAAAGGAGTTGGCCCAATACATTGCTTCTCATCCAAAATCTGAAGAAATGTGGAAACGATCTACTGATGTTCTTGCAGGAGGCGTATCTCACAATATTAGAAACCTAAATCTCCCATTAATTGGAGCATTTCCTCCTTTTATCAAGGAAGGCCATGGATCAACAGTAAAGGACATTGATAATATCACTTATGATGATTATTGGGGAGCACATTATGCCATGATAACCGGGTATTCCAATCCTACGATTCAGGAGAAAATAGAACATCAATTGGAAAATACTTGGCATTTAGGTACCGTTTTAGAATATCAGGTTTTAATGGCCGAACGTCTGATTAGTGATAATAAAAGTCTAGAGCATATAAGATTCTGTACAAGTGGAACTGAATCAGCTATGTATGCAACTCGCCTAGCAAGGGCGCATACTGGAAGAAAGAAGGTAGCAAAAGCGAAATTTGGATGGCATGGGGCAGCTGATACATTATTTTATGACGTACGCGTTCCATTAACAGGGAAGGAGACTCGGGGGATATTGGATGATAAGGAAGCTGGAGTAATTTCAATAAATATTAATGACCAGACTGTTATTGAGGTTCTTAATCAACACAAAAATGAATTAGCCGCAGTTATCGTTGAACCGGTTTTAGGAGGTGGTGGCGGGTTTCCAGTAGAACCCGAGTTTTTAAAACTGCTACGAGAAGAGACAGAACGCCACGATATTGTTTTGATATTCGATGAGATAATTACTGGATATAGATTCTGTAATTCTTTATATCAGAATGAGTTAGGAGTTTACCCTGATCTTACAACCATGGGAAAGATAATTGGAGGTGGTTTTCCGATTGGTGCAATTGGAGGAAGGAATGATATTGTCGAACAAGCGAATCCTACTATACCAGATCGTGTTTGGATCGGAGGTGGAACTTTTTCTAGTTATCCACTCTCTATGATTGCAGGACTCGAGATACTTGAGATCCTGAAAGCTTCAACAGATCATTATCATCGAATAAATACCCTGGGAGATTCTCTCATCACAAATCTGAATGAATTCTTTACTGAGGAAAACCTAGCTTATATCGCTACTGGGCACAAATCTCTTGTTACACTTCATTCAATTTCTCAAGTAATGGAAAGTCCTGAACCTGCTGAAATTGTTCATTATGGTGACAAGAAAAAGGAAGCGTTTACTCAATTAGCATTACTCAATAGAAAAATTACTGGTATGCACGGTATTGGAGCCTTATCATTTGCTCATTCAGAAGATCAAATTAAGGATCTACAACAGGTGATTCAGACTATTACACCTGAAATTTCTAAAGAAATTTGAGTTTATATATTGAAAGCGTTAAGAGAATTCGATGCGTTTGATTAGCATTGAGATTAGTTCGTTTTTTGTTACTAAGCTAATATCTATTTCCTTTGCTAGAGCTTTCGCTGCTGGTGAAAATCCCATTGATGAGACTACTATCAATCGGGAAATTTCTGGGCATTTTATTAATAATTCTTCCATGCCACGAATTTGTCTAATTCCCACAACACGTTTAAAGTCTTTGATCGCAACACCGACAAAATCAGTTGTGTTTGGTAATTCCACTACTAGATTTAATCGGGAGTCTGCGAGAGGATGAGAGAAGATTAAGGCTGGATGTTTTGTAGAAAATCCAAGTGATTCAAAAACTGTGACCGTAAGTTCTTGGAGATTATCAGATAAGATGTTCATTGTCATGATCTAGTTCTCACATTGGTGATTAACTTCAGATGACTAACTGATTTCTTATTTATAATATCGTATAATATATCAGTAATCTACTGACTACACATCTACTATTCAGAGAAGGGAATAAATTGCGTTCTGCTAAAAAAGATTCGACATTAAAGATAATTAAGAAGAATTATCCGACAATATCGTTCCTACTTTCAACTCTAGATATATCATACTTCTATTCTCAATCTACCACCCCTCCTCCGAATGTGAAATATTGAAAAATCTCATTTAAAACATGAAACAAATATTGAATTACCAAATGATCCCGAACATATTGGGGTTTTTCCTATGCATAGAATTATTTGAATCTGAATAAGGTGTAGTCTTGTGGTTTTAAAAGTTATTGCACCAGGTAGAATTGTTCTTTTCGGAGAACATCAAGATTATTTGGGATTACCAGTGATTCCTGCCGCAATTAATCTGCACATAGAAGTAAGTGGCCAGAAATCCCAAGGTTCAGACGTTTCGGTGTTATTAGATGATTTAGGGGTCGTAGAATCCTTTAATCCCTCTCTAGACACTCTCCTTCCTGAACGTGCATATCTTCAATCGTGTGTCCGCGTTCTGCAACGAGAGGAGATAATTCCTTACAAGCTAGGTGTGAATGCCCAGATTCAAAGTGAGATCCCTATTCAAGTTGGACTCTCATCCTCCAGTGCTTTAGTTGTTGTATGGATCAAGTTCTTATCTGAACTGTTTGAACATTCGCTATCACCAATGGAACTGACCAAATATGCTTTTCAAGCAGAAGTGGCCGAATTTAATGAGCCAGGGGGTATGCAGGACCATATGGTTATTTCCCATGGTTACGTCAATTATGAGGAATTCGATCCTGTTAAGTGTACGAGACTTTTGAACACATTCCCAAGTCTATTGATAGGTGATTCTCAAGAGAAGAAGGATACATTAACTACACTGGCAATGATAAAACAAGGTGTGAATAATGCTCTTAATGAACTTGGATTAGACAGTATTAGGGATATTAACTCATTAACATTTAATCCAGAAGATGTAACTGATGCTTATGCCCGATCGTGTATAACAGCTGCAGTTACGAACTTTAATATAACTAAAAAAGCATATAAGGAGTTTATTACCAATAAAAGTAACTTTAACCACCATCTGATAGGTAATCTCATCGACTATCATCATATTTCGCTAAGAGACCATCTTCAGATTAGTACACCAAAGATTGAAGGGATGATCATTGCTGCTAAAGAAGCAGGAGCCTTGGGGTGTAAAATTACCGGAAGTGGAAATGGAGGGTGCATGATCGCGTTTTGCCCTGAAAAAGAAGAAGAAGTCCAAAAAGCAATTGAACTCGCTGGTGGAGTTGTGTACCCTGCTCAAGTTGTTCCTGGAGCAAAAATTACTACCTAATTTGGAAGAATGTTTTGTGTTAAGCAATGCGTTGAAATATAAAATTACTCAAGCAATATCACCACTTGTTGGGAAGAGGGTTATAATAGCTTTTTCTGGTGGGGTTGATAGCACCGTCGTTGCACGAGTTGTCCAAAAAGTATCCAATAAAATTAAACTTATAACTGTTACATCAGATTGGATATCCAGACAAGAGCTGGATGAAGCGAAAGAGATTGCTGATCAATTAGACCTTCCTCATGAAGTCCTTAAGATCTCTGTAGAAAAGGATCATCTCTTTTGGAGAAATCCTCCTGATCGGTGTTATCATTGTAAAAAGTTAATATTTTCTCAATTACATGATTTAGCAATGAGGGAGGGGTATGAAATAGTTGTAGACGGAACTAATGCATCAGATACTGAAGGACATAGGCCTGGTCTGAAGGCTCTTGAAGAACTAACAATTTACAGTCCATTACGACAAGGGGGACTCACAAAAAAAGAGGTACGTGAGATTGCAGACCATTATGACCTATCAGTGGCTAAAAAGCCTGCGATGGCATGTCTAGCGTCAAGGATTCCTTATGATGAGGAAATTTCTGTACCAAACTTAAAAAAGGTTGAAAAGGCTGAAGATTTCCTTCGTAAACAGGATCTATCTTCTCAATTTCGACTTCGTGACCATGGTAATCTTGCTCGTATTGAATTGGCACCAGAATCCATCCGTGAGATATGCACAAAAGATATTGATTTTATTGTCCAAGAATTAAAGAAATTGGGTTATCGGTATGTAACACTGGATTTAGAGGGATATCGGCCGATTACTCCTGACTAGTTATTACTAGAATGTAATATGCCCCAGTTAAGCTTAATTGATGAAAAGATCATTGATTAATGAGATTACAGCGATGCTTACAATTAATATGGCAAGGAGGAGAAGAATTGTGCTTAAAGACCAAGTTCTTTGGGAAGGATCTAGTGTGGTTGGAGTAAAAGGGTCTATTCGTCGATCAATCACAATAATCATTCTTCTTTCAAATTTGAAGAATATAAGATCTAGGATAGTAGAAGGATGACTAGATGATTAATAAACATTATTCACTTGGGAGATGTAAACTTTCTCCAACTTTGATTATAGATGACTGGGAAGGAAATCTTGACAAAATCTCCAATCTATTCTTTGTACAATGGAGGGGAATAATTAATTTAAGGTTTTCAAACTTTTCTAAATCAGAGAATCCATGAAATCCGCCAATAATTCCGTAAACAGACCCTAATAAGCTTGCACTTTTTAAAAATTGAGTGGGGGATGGATGACTACATCCTGTCACGATTAGTATCTGTTTGGCCGATAATTGGAGGAATAATGCATGTTCTTTGATCTTCTCTCCCATTACACCTGATGACCAAATTCCATTAGCTATCTCTTTTGGCTGAGAAGAATCAGGGATTTCAAAGAGTTGAGCTGAATATGAGAGCTCTTTCTTCAAATGCATTGAAAAACTTCTTGGAATTACTACTGCTTTTAAGTTGGACAATTCTTGGTTTAGAATATGAACAACTCCTCCTATATGGTCCCAATGAATGTGTGTTAGAAAGATATAGGTTATTTCATTAAGATTTTTGCCAGATCTCCTCAAATTATTGATTAAAATTCCACCATTCCATCCTGAATCGAATAAAATCACATCATTCACGTATTCAATCCAAAGAGAAAGCCCCCATCCGCCAGTATAATCAGGTAAACAAGGTTTATCGTACATCAATGTAATTGTTGACTGTGATTGCATCTATTTACTTACTTGTCTATAGCTTTTTGAATCCTACGAAAGATGATGTTAAGTTATGAGATAGCCAAGGAATACCTATTAATCTGAAAATGAATCGTCTGGTTATACTGTTATATGTATAGTACTTCATGGAGATCAATCATGCAAGTCGATGAGAGTAAATTTCCATTTAAATGGATGTCACGTGTCATGGATGCCTTTGAAGGGGCTGATGGGAATAAATCCTCATTTCAAATTGCACGAACGATTGGTTCCTGTAGTCCTGATGCTTCTGAAGTACTTAAAATGATGGTTTATATTACTTCCCATGGGAAAATTATCGAATCCAATGGAATGTGGAAAATAATAAGTCCACCGATTGTTTCAGACCTGGACCTAGCTGGATTTCGAACTAAGTATATTCAAAAACTTGATCAATTAATAAAAAGTTTATCAAGCTCTTTTGTGACAATTGAGACTCTTACTTCCTCCAATGGACGAGATAATGGAGAAGTCCAAAAAGAGCTGCAATTTTTGTCCCAAATTACTGAAAAAGGACAAATTATTATTGCGAGAAAAAAATTTCCGCAGAAATTTGCACTGAAACCTTGGGATGAACAGTAATCTTTTTTCTTGCAGTTAGAGCAAGGTTATATTTTTCCCATCGAAAGAGATCAGACCACGTATAGCTAGCATTTTAAGAATAGGTACTAAATCACTTTCATTCCGATTAAGCAGCATACATAAGCGATCAGTTGTCATACTAGGATTAAATTTCAATATAGTGACAATTGCTTCAACTGCTTCAGATGATTCAGAGGTGTAGCCTGTTCTACGTGGACTGGGATCCTGAGATGATTGTAAATGTGAGAAAACTGCTTGGAAAATTGTGATTCGGCTCAAACACTCTTCAAAGATAAAAGATAATGCCTGATTTCTACTTACCGTTTGGGCTCCTAATACTAAATCTCCAGCAGATGCTAAATCTAATAATTTCTTCGTTGCAAGGAGTGCTTGATTCGAAAGAAAGTCAATGTAATAGAGTCCGCCATAATCTGTTAGTGATTCTGCGAGATCCAAAGATTTTGTAGCTGTTCTTTGTAAAGAAAGTTCTTCATCACGTAAGATGAATGCATAACGAATATTTCCCCTCACTAGCTTCTTTAGACGCCGAAGACTTTGAAATACAGTAGATCCGTGTTCGCTATTATTTATTTCAATCCCTACTGATGTAGGACCACGAGGAGTCTGATATGTAAAGACCAGATCCAATCCCTTAGTATCTTTTTCAACAAGATTCCGATCAATACGCACATTGAGGACATTAAGGCCATAGATTGGCCGTTTCTTTTCAATCGCTGAGTTTAATATTTCATAGAGTACACCTTTACAGAAATCTCTTCGGACTGGATGGGGAAACGCGAATATTTCCATCTCAAATTCTTGTGCAAATTTTGCCCATTTTGCTTCTAAGAAGGTTATGATTTCTGTTGGGGTTGATGTGACAGGAACACTTGGAACAAGTTCATCTAAAGCATCTAGTGCTTTTTCAGTTCTACTCATCACCGGTACTGGTTCGGATGTCCCTATCTCAGGTTCAGGGATCAATTCTGCTAGAGCTACTTTTTCTTCTGCGGATAAAGATAACAACGCATCAGCGCTCTGTTTAGATAGGGATGAAGTAACTGTTGATACAACCTCATCAGGAGTCATAGGAGGTACGCCTGCAACTGCTTCTTTTTGAGGTTCTGTATCAATCACATCTACTGCTGTTAACTCTCGTATTTGTCCTTGATCCTTGAATTCATTAATCCTATCTCTTAAATGACGAAGAAAGAGACGAGGATTTCCATTAGTCTTATCTGCTATCTTCGCGATGTAATCATCTTTGAATGGATATGTAGCATAAGGAGGGATTACTCCTGAATCCAAGAACATCGTATCAAATCGTGCTTTAACTAATGCGACAGCATTCTTGTGTGATAATCTTTCCAAACGAGTAATATAGTCAATTCGTTGTCGTGAATATTCTGGTACTTCTTTTGTAATTGATTCATTCCATACAAGAGATTGGCACATAGCAAGAACGAGTAGATGTCGACATTGATTATACAGATTGGTTAATGAATCAAATAGCAGTTGTATCCCGCTATCACGTTTAAAACGTATGTAAATAGACTCTAATTGGTCAAATGAGAGTAATATAGGTCTCTGTGCAAGTGAGGCGATAGTTTGGATGATAGATAACGCTCGATTTTCAGAATTTATAGAATGCGGAACTTCCAATCTGTTCAAATCACTTTGGGAAACTTCGATCCCAGATAACCACTTAAATGCCGTTGATCGCATGGAAGGGTTGAGAACGTGGAATAAAACTTCTAAAAATTGAATATCAATGTCTGGAGCAGAGGAAGCCAGGTAATTTATTGCCATTTTACGTAAGTTCGAAGAGTAAAATCGTTCAGGCTTATAGCTGAAGATCTTCATTGGATCTTGGTCAAAGCTGGCTGCAAGATGCTGGGCAGAAGGATTATCGGGTAAACCATCACTTAAAGCTCGAGAAATCACATCCCCAATAAAACGTTCAAGAGGGCTATATTCGTCGTCTTCATCTTTTTTCCTTAGTGAAATCATCAGTTCTTGAAGGATATGACCATAAATCCTGGTTAAATCTCCAAGAGGCCGAACACTAACGAAAATATATTTGTTTTCTTCAGCAATGCGTCGTAATCGAGCCAAAACATGTGTTTTACCTACTCCAGCATCTCCTAAAATCATACACATACCAGATCGGCCTGTGGAGCGTACTTCGTCTAGAGTTTCAAGTACAATGCGAGTTGCCTTGCCATTGTACTCTGGTACATCAATTACATCAGATTGCCAGGGATCTCCGATACTTGTCGATCTGAATGGATTTACCTTACCAAGTATAATAGCATCAAATATTTCAGCCACTGGTGCTACTGTCCGACATTAATCTCATTTCTGATAAGTAGTACATGTCATCAAAATTTAAGCCTTTATAACATCTGCGAATTCTGACGGTCTGATATCAACTAACTACCGAGACTCAGAAATTAGTCTGAAGGAGAAAAACCGGTTTTGAAATGTTACTCTGTTAATTCATCTATTGTTGAGAGATAGGTTTTCATTTCATCCATGGTTCGATCTCCCATGTGTGCTATACGAAAGTTTGATTCTTTAAACTTTCCATATCCTGTAGCAAAGAAATAGCCTTTTTTCATCAGATCTGCCTTGAGTTTCGCAACATTGATACCAATGCTATTTATACAAGTTACTGTATTACTAGCCACAGTTTCATCTGCAAACAGTGATAATCCTTTGCTCTTTGCCCAGTTACGGGTATAATCTGCTAATTGTTGGTGTCTTGCCCAGCGGTTTTCAATACCCTCTTCATCAACAATCTGGTGGAGCTTGTATTGTAGCTGATAGTAGATAGGAATAACAGGAGTTGCGGGTTGCATATTACGATCATGATATTTCTTAAGATCAAGGAAATCGAAATATAATCCTCGATTTGGAGTTTTCTTTGCCATTTCTAGTGCGGTATCTGACACAGAAGCTACTGCAAGACCAGGTGATAAGGCCATACACTTTTGTAGGCCAAAAAGGTAAACGTCAATATCCCAATCATCAATTCGGGTTTCCAATCCTCCTGCCCCAGAAACTGCATCCACTAAGAGTAAACAATTATTATCTTTAACTGTCTTATACAGATCCTTAAGAGGAGAAGCGACTCCTGTAGATGTTTCATTTTGAGTTATGCACACAGCGTCATATGTATTCTTCTCAAGCGTTTCTTGGAGTTGGTTTGGTGTTACAGCTTTACCCCAATCGATTTGGAGAATTTCATTTTGTTTTCCATTAGCAGCAGCTATTTTATTCCATCTTTCAGCAAATGCTCCATTCACAACATTGAGAACGGGATTTTTATTGACACAATTTCGAATTGCGGCCTCCATTAGTCCTGTCGACGAGGAGGTCGAAAGAATTATTTGATTTGAAGTAAAAAGCATTTTCTGAAGGTAATTTACGATATCTTTATGTAAATCACCCATAGCTTTGCTTCTATGTGCAATCATTGGATAAGTCATCATTTCACGACTATCTTTTGATACATTAACTGGTCCTGGAATAAATAGGTCAAGAAATTCTGTTTCCTCAATCATTAGCAAACACTTCCCGCTTAGATAGCAAATAGCGATCTTTTAAAACAGAGAAAAAAGGTTTGGGTTGAAACACAACAGCTACAAATGAAGATTTTTAACAATGATTATCTAATAATCACTGAATAGTAAAGATTAATTATTTTTATTTAATTGTGGAGATAATGGATGGAAAAGCATTTAAATTCAATTATTGAGATAGAATGGACTGCCCAACAACTTATGAGGGATTTCAAGAAACAGGGGCCACTCTTAACGATAGTACGAAAGTATACTGAAAAAAAACCATTCAACCATTTATTAGTAATTCAGGGTTCGTTTGATCCCCCATTGCTTTCACATTATGAATTAATAGTAAAATCGCTATCTTTTTATCAAAATCATCATCCTCAAGCTCAAGTATCTCTTTTAGTCCTCCTATCTCATTCTCATGTTGAGAAAAAAACTGATGTATTTACTCATTCCTTACTAGGGTTCAGAGTTAAAATGATAGAGCGGTTATTGACTTTGAACCAATTGAATATACCATGGATGATTGGGTTATCCAATAGTGGACGATATATTGAGCTTACTGAAGCTATTAAGAGCTTTTTTCCAAATCAACCAATTATCACTTATATTATGGGTTTAGATGTTTTTGAGAAATTATTCCAAGGTGTTTATTACTCTAAACCACTAACAGATATTCTTCCTGAAATTTTTGAGACCACCTATATTGTAGCAGGGCGAGAGAAGATAGTAAGTAGAGAAGATTTTGATTCTTATCTTCACTCATTGCCCCCTGAATCACAGAAAAAAATTATCCTTGATCAAAATGTGATTTTCCTCCCTTTAATGACCAAATTTCGGTATGAGAGCTCTACAAATGTTAGAAATAAGCTTTCCTTGAATCAAGATATTCACATTCCTTCTTTGCACCCACAAACAATGGAATTAATCCAAAGATTTCACCTATATTCAAATGACTCCTCTCTTCTTGTTGTGCAAATAATTATACAAGTATTCATTCGATTACTGAATGAGAGCAACATAGAACTGGATAAGAGTACGGAAATAATTCAGAATTTTCTTGGATCTATTCACGAGAATAAAGAGAACCATCTTCAAATTATTGATGAATACCGTCGGAAGGAGAATACTTACCTGAAACAGAGGTGTTTCGAATTACTGAACGATCATACATCGAAAGAATGAAGCAATCGCTAGCTGGATTTTCGATGAATAAGGAAACTGTTATTGGGGAAGGATATGCTTTGTTACATCAATATTCGACAAATATTATACTTCCTTTACTTGCTAAAACTGGAACTACTATCTCAACAGTTGAACTAACAACATGTGGGTTGATAAGTGATCTTCTAACAGGAAAAGAAGGAGCATCTTCATACTTCATTCTTGGAATAACCCCTTACACTTCTGAAATGAAAATTAAATTAGGAATTTCGAAAGAATTATTGGTTCATGATGGTCCAGGTACAGTCTCTTCACAGACAGCTAGAGAACTGGCAGAAAAGATTCGATTATATGCAAAATCAGATATAGGTCTGGCTGAAACTGGAATGTTACCAACAGATTTCCATCAACGTCGTACTCGAAAAAGAGCAGGAGAGGTGTTTATGGCAATTAGTACTAAATCCAATACCACATCTTTTAAGTTTGAACTCACCTCTGATCTTCCCCGATTGCTAATGCGGCATGAAATCGCATGGAATGTATTATCGATCCTTGAAACTTTTTTAGCATCGGATAGCTTGCCATTACGATAGACTTTATAATGAATAAACCAAAAATGGTATTTGCATGTAAGTAAATATACAATGCAAAAGACTTATCTTTCGTCTTTTTTATGAAATTCAAATACCCGAGGTGAATAAGTGCAATGTTAAGAACTGGAATATTAACAAAAATCCATTTGGTTGATTTTCTCTGCGCACAAACCTCGGATACTTTGGGATAAAAGACATAACCTCTTTTTCTCCGTTTTAATCCAGTTGTGTAAAAGGTCTGGCGTGTTATTGTCAATACATATGGATTTTTTAATATAGATACCTTGAAAGCAAGGTTCAATCCGAAATTTTGAATGTACTTTTGAAAATTTGCATTTGAAGTGATTGTTGTGAATATTTTAGGAATAAATATCGTATTTTTCAGTTTAATCAGAGGATACTCCATTTTTCAGAAATAGATTTAATTAGATCAAAAGATTTTTAAATTGAAGGTAATTAAATGAAATTTGCTGTTGAAAAACAGAAATTAATGGTGAAAAATAAAATTGAAGGAAAAATTGCCTTTAAGTACCAATTCTCCAATAGTCCGTGATGTTAATAAAACATCGACGGAGCTAAAACTCACCAGGAGGTTTTTACTATGAGTACAGATCATAATCAACGAATTGGATTCGAAAGATACGGGAAAAACGCTCTAGGACGAGAGGAACATCGTATAGATAGACAAGGAAAACTCCCTCAAAAAGAAGTTCGTATCGCTGATGCAATCACCCAGCTCCTTGATACTCGGAAAGTAAGACAGGTTTATGCAGTAATAGGAGGGGGTAAAGAAGCAACTGTATTACTTGCAAAGGACTCATCTGGGGAACTTGTTTGTGCGAAAGTCTTTCGTTTTTACACCAGCACGATTAAAAAACGTCTTCGTGGAACGAAGCATCTTTTACCCAGCGATATGGCAATGCTTGCTGCAAAACAAGAGTACTGGAATCTTGAGGCAATGGCAAAGTTCTGCCCGGTACCAAAACCCAGAGGTCTTCTCGAAAATATCGTTTTAATGGATTTTATCTCCAAAGATTCTTCGACACCAATGATTCCTGCTCCTCTTATACGAGATGTCGATCTTTTATCTTTCGATCCAGAAGAAATCCTTTATTCTTCAATTGATATTTTGGCCCAACTCTTTTTGAAATGCAGGATGATTCATGGAGACTACTCTGAACATAATCTGATGATTCAAACACATACAGGGGAAGTTTTTACCATGGACGTCTCACAGTCTGTAGAATATAATACTAAGACTTTTATTAATACCCCTGTACGTATTCGTATCGATAGAGCAGTCAAACTGTTAGAAACTGATTTAAATAATATAAACCAGTTCTTTAAGAGAATCTATAAGATAGGAATTGATCTTGAGGAGGTCAAAAAGGAAATAATCTCTGAATTACCTCAAAATCTTAAGGAATATCTTTCTGAAAAAACTATGGATATTTATCCAGGTGAATTGATTTCTAGTGAATCTTTCATTGGTAAAGGGGAATATAGAAATGCAATTGTCCAAAGTAGAACTCGAAGAGTCCGTCAAGCTCCTAAAAGATGAATTTATCACTTTCTTTCTTATGAAGACAAACACTTTTCTGTAAGGGTGAAAATCCTTTTAAGAAATGAAATTCTAATTAGGGGGTCGAAGTTGAAATTATTGATTAGTAAGGAAAATGACAAGAGGGTATTGTTGTAGGGTGTTGGTAAAAGATGAATGAATCGGAATCCTTTCAAGAAGTAGTAAAAAGACTTAAACGCTCCGTAGAGGATCAAGAAAATAAGAAAGCAAATATTTCAATCGAACAGCAGTTAAAAATCTTAAGAAAAGAGAGGGAAAGGCAAATTCAAATCGATCAAGAATATCAACGCAGAAAAGAAAATGCTGCAAGACAGCTCCAAGAAGGAATGAAAGAATTCAAGGATAATATTGTCCGATAAAATAAAAGATTCATTCTACGATTTTTTCTCGATCCCTAAAGCGATTCTTTTTGTGAACAATACACCCATCTTCTTGAGTTTTGAGAATATTACTACAGATTAGATTATTTTTTTATTTAATCTTTAGATTTTCTGAGGCAAGCGTTTTTACATACTTTTACTATAGACAAGTATAGATGAATAAATGAAACTAGTGGCCATTAAAGCTACAAAAATGTTACGAGGTATTCCATTGACATTCATAAGGCATAATATTTCATTAGATATTATAAAACTATTTTTAATTTTCTTAATAAGCATTCCAAGTCCAGTAGTGTTAATAAATGGTTACACCTTTGATAGATCAGAGGATCTCTATATCAATAAACCAGTAGAAACAGAAATTCGAAATCTATACTTATTTCAATATCAATCTACAGAAAAAAAATCACTAGAACAGTTCTTTAAGCAAAACACTTACTCGAGTTTCAAATTTTTCGAGAATGTGCATGTAGGAATGGTTTCAATTACAGATACTGAGCTTTCTAAATTAAAAACGACTTTTAACTATATCTCCTCTCGCTTGCAGACCTCGGAGCTTAGGAGTGTTTTACCTTCACCTGATGACTTGATCCTGAAAAATTTTAAACATACACAACAAGCTTACGAACTACCTAGAACTACTATCAATGCAAGTACAGTGGTAAGTTCAGGACATGATGGGTCAGGAGTGAGTATTGCTATTTTGGATTCTGGATTAGATACTACTCATCCCGATTTCACTAATATCGGATATCAAGAGTCTTTTATATCCCAGGATTATGGATATCCTTCGGAAGAAGGAACTTTAGATCTTCATGGACATGGAACTCATGTTGCAGGAATTGCTGCTGGAGGAGGTCCGTTCCCTGGAGTAGCTACAGGTGCGGAATTAGTAAATCTGAAAGTTGCTGATATGTTTGGCAGTGCTTCGGTTGCAGCCGTAATTGCAGCTTTAGATAGAGCAGTTGAACAGAATGTTGATGTCGTATCAATCTCGTTAGGGTTTGGCCTTTCAGATCCGTGGGGATCAGAAGATATTTTGGCTCATGCAGTAAATAAGGTGGTTGAACAGGGTATTCCAGTAGTAGCAGCAGCAGGAAATGAAGCAGACGCATCTATACCGTTTATGACAATCAATACGCCAGCCTCAGCAAAACAAGTCATTTCAGTTGGGGCAACTAATGGAAGTCAACATGTGATTCACTTCTCGAGTCAGGGTCCGACATATGATTTTCGTCCCGATCCTGATATTGTGGCACCAGGATATCAAATTATTGGTCCACTTGCCTCTGGAGGAGTGATTGATCTTGCATATAATGCTTTAGTTGATGTTTCGATTTCTGATTACATAATCCTTTCCGGTACGTCAATGGCTGCCCCAGTTGTAAGTGGAGCTATTGCATTGCTTTTAGATCAATTTCCTGATGCTTCACCTTATGCTTTACGTGCAGCTTTACAGGAGTCGGCTCAAAGCTTAGGAGAAAATGAATCACTCTACTCACAAGGAAGTGGATTAGTAAATGTCGGCTTAGCTTCTGAATTACTTGAAACATCCCATTTTAGTTCGGAATATGGGATAATCTCCACCATTCCAAGGACGAATGATATTGATTTTTTTCAACCCGTTAGTTTTCCGGGGGATCATACCGAAATCAGTCTACCCTTTGTCACTGGTTCTTCAGGGAGCGTTACTTGGGAAATTAGTGATAATCTCATTCCTTTTGTGACATTTAACCTTACCCCAAATACTTTTTCTTCTCCAACATACTTTGAGAAAGTCCTCTCTGTTGATATTCCATACAATACTTCTCCAGGCCCCTATCGGGGGAATGTGAGTTATTCTTTTGGAGATCAAGACTTTTTCCTCCCAATTTCCTTCGATGTCAAATTACCAAATGAAAAGATCTATTGGGATTCATATCATACAAACGTCGATGATTCATATTTTATTAACTACCATGAGTTAAATCAATTTATACAAGGTCCTGATTATCGTTATGACATCATAGATTATAATTCTCCTATTTTGGAAACAAATCTCTCGCAAAATGGAATACTTGTACTGACGGATCTTGAAAAGCCCTTATCTTCACGTGAAATTGAAAATATAAAGTCCTTTCATGAAAATGGAGGATCTATACTTTTGGTTACCTCGTTTGTTCCATATTTCAATCTTGATCCGTATGAAAGAATTGTTGATACTTTGAATCTGCCCATCGATTTTTCTAACAAGATAGAACTCGTAAATTATGTAGATAATGGTCGCGAACGAACACCTGTTACCTTTACTCGTTCAAAGGAAAGTCTCAGTATAAGTAGCAGTAATCCTTTCCTCAATGGAGTCGAAGATCTGCCAAGATTGGGAGGTACCGCATTTTATGGAAATCTGACTGATCCATCGTTAACACATTATGCCCAACTTAACGATTATTATCTAGTAGTAGCAGGATTGGAAAAGGAAAATAAGGGCAAAGTATTACTCTTGGGAAGCGAAGAGTGGTTATCACCCTCTTACTTGCAGAGTTCATCAGGAAAAACCTTTGTGACCAATATTCTTGATTGGTTATCCTCCGATCAACCACCAATCAATGTACAGTACGATCCATATTCATCTACTTTAGAGATAGCAATTTATCCAGATTCTCTCCAAAATTTCTTCCTTTCATTGGAATTGATCAATGGTACAAAAATTCACGATATCCCTATCCCCTATAATACTACACTCACTTTTGCATACCTTAAATATGATTTATTTGATTTAGAGGGTTCTAAATTAGTGATTAATATTGTTGGAGAAATTATAGATAATTTAAACACTACTTTTGATGTACAACTTCCAACTATTGGAACTCCGATCATTGAGGACATTCTTGTAAAATCACTTTCAGAATTCGAAATTGAGAAGCCTTCTTGGTGGGATGAGTCAAATTTGTTGGTCAAAGAGGGATTGAATATAACAGTAGATCATAGTCTTGCAGCTAATATAACAGCTCAAGTAATCATTTCGAGTCAATATCAGAAATCCCTTGATAAAATCCTTCCTCCCTTAACTTCTGACTATTACGTGATGAGCTATGTATGGGAAATAAACCTCAACGACGTTTCAACAGAAAAAAAATCAATCTTATGGATGAGTCCTGAATCTTTATTGACTGGCTACTACGCTTATGAAGTTCAGGTGTGGTGGGAAAATGACCAAAGTTCTTTCTTACTGAATTTTACTCGTGATACATTTTTTGTACCTGATACAGAGCCTGTCTTTAATACTGAGCAGAGTCTAATTGGGGATCTATCACTCAATGAACATAGGGATATTTTAACTTTTCAAGACATTCCTAACTGGAGTCCTGGTGAAGAAATCGACATAAATCTCTCAATTCTTGATGAAGAATCAGATACCTTTGAAGTATATTATCAGCTCCTTCATTACTACCTGTTCGCAGCTGATCGTGTTGTACTTGACACATATGTTCTTCCACCTTCTCCCTCCAATAGTCATATTCACACAGGTATTTTTACCATTCCAGATCAACCAATACCTCTGCCTGATGAAGAAGATCTTGAAGTGAAGATTGAGGGAGAATATTTCATTCTTCTGTTCTTTGTTCGAGATGCACAAGGAAATTCAATTCTAGAAGCTATCTTTTTTCAGATAACGACTGATAGTCTTTTTGATATTCCCATTGTGATTATTGCCGTTGTTTTTGCCTTTGCCATAACGGTATTAATTATTTATTTGATTAAACGAAATGAACGGAAGAGATATGACCGGTATTCCTATCGAATAGAAAAATCACAAGATTTTGCTCCCCCACCACAAGTTCCTGCAGCTAAATATTGTATTCAATGTGGAACCCCAATACCAATAGAAGCAAAGTTTTGTAGTAACTGTGGTGGAATCAGTGATTTTAGAGAATGAGGAGATCAATTATTCCTCAAAAAAGAATCAACACTTGTTTGAGAGTTCCGTTAATCCTTTTAAGATGATGAGAGCAACTTCTTTACTTAATGGAGAATTTTCATTACCACATTTAGGCGATTGAATGCAAGAAGGACATCCTTCATTACAGGGACATTCTTGTATCAGCTGAATGACATTTACTAAAAGATCCTCCCACTTTTCAAATAATCTCTCTGCAATCCCAATCCCCCCTGGAAATGCATCATAAATAAATACTTTGGAGGTGCCATCTGCAGGGAAACTAGGATAAGATGTTCCTCCTATATCCCAACGATCACAAAGAGCAAATAGAGGAGATAATGCAATAGTTGCATGTTCTAATGCATGGATCCCTCCTGCAAAATCTCTTTTTTCTGATTTAATTGATTCTACGATCGTTGAGGGAATTTGAAGCCACACAGCCCTTGTATTAAACTCAAGTGGGGGTAGATCTAGGGGAATGATATCTATGACCTCATCATAAGTCATTTTGCGATAAGCAAAGTAATATTCAGTGACTTTGACTTCTCCGAAGGTCAAAGGGTATCCTAGATTTCTCTCTTTCTCTTGTGAAATGATTTCGACATCACTTGTGGAAATTGCTTCTGTGTAAAAATCCACTCGATGATGGGATGCAACAGCTTTCCCCTTCTCCCAATCAATAGATTCTACAAGATATTTCTCCCCTTGATGAAATAAAATTGCTCCTTCATGAGCTTCACGATATGCTTGGGCTGTTGTCATTGTCTCTAATAATTTCTCTCCAACAATAATATCTATTGAATCCGAAAATGCTGAATTAAGACTTACTTGTTGGGAGGGATGCTTTATTGTCTTTGGAACTATCCCTGCTGGAACTAATTTGACAAGTTCACTTTTTAATAATTCTTTCACTGCTTTAAGTCCATTAGCTCCCCATATCTTACTGATTTCGGCTTTCTTTATTGGTAATTCTGCTGCTGCACATAAAATATGTCCTTTAACAATGTATTTATTGGTTAAATCAATTATAGCATTCTCTGGTGTTTTTTCCAAGAAGTATTCGGGATGACGACCTAAAAATTGTTGATAGGCGTCTTCAAACAGAATTAGTGATGCTAAAGAAGAACGCATTGTCCTCCCAACCCTACCGATTTGTTGCCAAGTTGAAATTATCGTTCCAGGAAAACCACTCAGAATTACAGCATCAAGATTACCAATATCAATTCCTACTTCAAGAGCATTAGTACTTACAACAGCTGTTATTTCCCTATTTCGTAATTGGCTTTCAATTCGTCTTCGTTCTAAAGGACGATAACCAGCACGATACGTCATAACTTGTTCAGGGTCTAAACCTTGTTGTTCTAAATCCTGTCGAGCCCATACGGCTATAATTTCAGACATTTTTCTGGATAAAGTGAAGCATAATGTTTGATAATGCTCCTTTAAGTGGCTAAGAAATAAATCCCGGGTTTCTTGATGTGGAGATCTACGTCTTAATTGAAATTGATCTATATAAGGAGGATTCCAGATAACCAATTCTTTTGATCCTTGTTGGGAGCCATCATTCGTAATGATATGAACAGAGTTACCAATTAATCGTTCGGTAAAGTCTTGTGGATTGTTAATTGTAGCTGAGGAGAGAATATATTGCGGTTGAGATCGATAAAATTCACAAATTCGTTGCAATCTCCGAATTAGTTGAGCCACATTGGATCCAAACACTCCTCTATATGTATGAGCTTCATCTATAACAATAAAACGCAAATTACGAAAGAACCGTTCCCATTTTGAATGCCAATCTAAATAGCGATGAAAAGCGTAGGGATTTGAAATAATCACTTTTGCTGTATTACGAATCGCTGGCCGTCTCTCAGAAGGAGTATCACCATCATAAATAAATGGTCGAAGTTTACCATCTAAAACCGCATTCAAATCTTCCATTTTTTTTAGTTGATCATTAGCAAGAGCTTTCATAGGATACAAAAACAGCGCAGTTGTATTTATTCTCTTAGTAATGGCTTGCGCTACCGCTAAAGAAAAGATTAACGTTTTTCCAGAAGCTGTTGGAGTGGTTACGACGATATTCTTCCCAGTATGGATTTCATTCAGTGCTTCAGCCTGATGAGTGTAAAGCTTCCATCCGTTATCACTAAGCCATTTCTCTAGTTCTGGAGCTATTTCAAAGCTTAGGGAGCCAAATTGAGGATTTTTGGCTGGAATCGTCTTTTGAAAAATGATTTGATTCTTATATGTAGATTTGGATTTGATTTGCTCTATAAATTCGCTAATCACAGAGAATCACTCGCAGAACTTTTCGTTGATCTTCCAGAAACGTCTCTTGTTATCTGGATTGAATGTGGAAATTGATCAGCAATTTCTGTGATGTGTGTAATCAAGATTATTTTGAACCTACTACTTAGTTCGAACAATTTCTTGACAAAAGCCTGTTGAGCTTCTGTTGTATCAAGGGATCCAAGATCGCCTTCATCAATGAATAACGTCTTTTTTGTATTTGAATCGACATCTCTACCAAATGCAGACAACCCTTCACTTATGGCTAATCGAAGAGCAGCATTGATTTGCGTCCGTTCTCCTCCAGAGAAGGTTGCGATATCACGAGCTCCTTGTGGTGTCTGGATATTGATGTTAAATCCGAAACCTTTTCTTCCTTTATCAATTCTTTCTAATTGAACGCTTGTCAATCTTCGGTTCGTCAGATCTGATAAAATTAATGAAGCACGTTTTCCTAAATATGGAAGAATCTTGTTAATCGCGTAATAAGGAGCACCCCGCGTGTGAAACACTTCATTTTTGAGTTTGGTTAAGATATTTTCTTTCTGTGTATATGAATTCAACTTTTTTTCAAGTTCTTTTATTTCTGGTTCTAGTTTTTGTAGATCTTCAATATTTGATTTCAGATTTTTTATATCCTGATCAATTCGAACACATCGGATCTGTAGTTGCTCTGCATTATCTTTATTGCTCTTGAGATCAGTTTTTGTGAATTCATATTCTTTTTGGAACTGCTCATTATTCTTCAGATCCAACGAAAATTTCTCTAATTCTTTAGTGACTGCTTTAATTTGTCTTACAATTGTATTGATTTTACTAGTAGGATCTATCTTAGATTCAAATGACTTTTTAGCGTTTTTGAAGTCATTTTTTATCTTTTCATTCGCATTTTGAGATTTTTTTAAGATATTAAGATGTTCTTGAACATCTGGTGAAAATTCGATATTCTTCAGTTTAGTTTTCTCTTCTTGGATTTCTTTAGCTGATAAGTTCTTGAGTTCATTCAGTGTTTTACTTAATTGTTCAATTTCAGTAATTAATTGCTCTTCTTTCTCTTGAATTTCAGATAATCGGAATGAATCAATATTGATCTTTGTTTTTTCAGTGATTAATTCTTTTAGATCATTTCTAGCGGTCTCTTGTTCATCTTCTAATTCCTGAATCAATTTCTCGGGTAATTTCCATGATTTTTCAAGGGATATTCTCTGTATTCGTTCACCCAAGCGTCCCTCCTGTTGTAGGATCTGAAAAGCTTTATGATGGTCGATATCTGTTGTAAGATTAGAGATTCGATTGGTTGTTTCCTTTTTTAATACTCTCTTATTCTCTAAATCTCTTTCAATCCTAGATTCCTCCCTTTTTTGTCTACTTATAGATTTTGTTATACTATTTTGAAGGAGATTATACTCTTTTTTCTTACCTTCAAGCGTCCTTATTTCCTCATCATGATCACAAGCTTTTTCGGATTGTTTTTCAAGATCTTTAAGTTCAATTTTTAACTTATTATAGGTTTTTAGTTCTTCTTCTGAAATTCGCTTTGTATTTTCAAGGTTCGTGAGTTGATTTTTTGCTGTTTTCTGTTTATCTAATATAATCTGAAATTTTTCATGCAAGTCCTGCTTTTTATTCATGTCTTGTTCTTTTTCAGCAATTTCGTGTTTCAATTTTTTCTCTTTAATTCGTAAGCTCTTAAGGTGGGTCTCTAATTCTTTAACTTCTTTTTCCAATTTCGTTTTGGATAAAAAATTCTGTTTTTTTACCTCTAGTTCTCCCTCAACCTTATTTTTGAAGCCATTAATTATTGAAAGTTGTTCTTGAGCATCTTGTATTGCTTTATGAAAGATATCCAATCTAAATAAGTTTTGTAGGGTTTTCAATCGTTCTGTTGATGATTTAGATCCTAAAGATTTCATTTCATCTTGTCGAATTATTGTTGAATTGACAAATGCGGAATAATTCATCCCAAGAATAGTTGAACGAATCTTTTCATTTAATTCAGGAATTTTACCATTGATTCTCTCTTTATTGATAAATAATTCTAGAAAACTTTTCCCCTTGCTGTCTCTTCCACGAATAATTTTGTAGTGATTTCTGCCTATCTCAAATTCACATATTACCCTTCCATTTTTTCCACAAATATCTTCTGTCTTTACGATAGTTAGATCTAATCTGGAACTTCTTCCAAACAAGGTAAATGTAAGTGCATCTAAAATTGTCGTTTTTCCAGAGCCTGTTGGCCCTGAAATGACGATATTCGGAGCTTTAAAAGAAAATTTTACTGGAATGCCCCGATAATTCATGAAGCGAAAGATCTCAATGCTTAAAAGATCGAATCCTCCTCCAAAAGAGCTCTTAGCTAGTACATTCATTGTTTTTCCTCCACCTCAGCCAGGGCGTTATCAAGAATTTCTAAACCTGTCTTACGTAGTTGTTCCAAATTAGGATCTTTAGTATACTTTTTTGTAACAAAATCATTAAAAAGGACTAACGGATCTAGAATAAAATCTTTAAGCACCACTTCTCGTTGAACTAACGAAGTATCCCAGAACAACTCAAAATAGAATGCTTTGTTCAGAGCTTGATGAATACGAGGTATTCGTACCTTGTTTTTTAGTTCAGGGGATATTCGAATAATAAGTCGGACGATAGCTTCCTCGGTTTGGTTTGGTAACTTACTGATAATATAAGAAGTTGGATCTTCGACTTGTGGAACATCAATGTTTTGTTTTATCAATGTACGAGGATCATTTGAAATGAACTCCAGTTTCTTAGAGTTTGTATCAAATACATAGAATCCTTTGTCCTCGCTTGTCTCACCAAAATCCACTCGTTCTATCGATCCAGGTATTATCACTTTTCCAGAGTGTAGGGTTTGAGTAGTATGAACATGGCCAAAAATTCCCAAATCAATTGCATCCAGTGGAAGCATATCCTTCTTAATTTTAAATTCATGGGGTAAAAGATCTGGATACGGTACAATATTAATTTTAGATCCTTGGAAGAAATAATGACCAACAATTATCTTACTTTTCGTCGGAAGCTGCTCAACTTCTTTTTCGATATAGTATTTAAGGTATTCCTGACTTAATACCATCTGTCGTTCTTTCTCGATGGTTTTGTCAAGTCGTTTCTCCACAAACTTGACAATTTGGGAAGCAGTAAGATAGGGGAGAAGAACAAAACCAATTTCTTCTCTTGAATTCAACGCTTGGATTGTAACGCTCTTTGGAGTTCTTGCTACAATACTATTTGGAATAAGAGAAATTTCTCCTAGGGGAGAACCTTTTTCCAATATTTGGGGTGAGTCGTGGTTACCTCCGATACACACAATAGGAATCTTTGATTTTATGAGTGGTTTCCAAATTTTTTCTCTAACTTGTTTAAGCAGGGTAGGACCAACAGTTACTCGATCGAATAGATCTCCAGCAATAACAATAATATCTGCTTGATTTTTAATTGCATAGTTCACAATTCGTGCAAGTGCATCAATAAAGTCTATAGTTCTATCACTCAGTCCTGTTTTCAGATTTACACGGTAAGTGAATCGTTTTCCAATATGAACGTCTCCTACAATAATAATTTTTGCCATTCTGATCACAAGATGGTTATTTCAATGAGAAACTATTCAAACATATTCCGTTTGTCTTCATCGGAAAATGAGTCAAGCCTTTCACGCAATTCTTGAGTTGTGGTTCCAATTTTCCATTTCTGAGTCATTGTCATTTCAT